>NZ_CP077092.1:1249285-1561607 GCF_014268585.2 Pseudomonas iranensis | reverse complement strand
GCAGCGTCAAACCGAGCCTGGTGTTCGAACTGGGCTTCGAAGGCATCGCCCTGTCGCGCCGACACAAGAGCGGCATCGCCGTGCGCTTCCCGCGCATGCTGCGCTGGCGCAAGGACAAGACCGTCGAAGAAGCCGACAGCCTCGCTACCCTTCAGGATCTGTTGGCCTGACCCCTTTTCACTGATCGTTCCCACGCTCTGCGTGGGAATGCAGCCCGGGACGCTCTGCGTCCCCCCAGAGCCGAACGCGGAGCGTCCGTTGATGCATTCCCACGCAGGAGCGAGGGAACGATCAGTCATCAGGGACAAATCCCTTGCCACAGTTTTACCTGCTCTCAGCCACGCGCTTGAACCGAAACAGTGCATGCAAACAGCAATGCCCGTTTCCGGGCATTCAACTACCCTTGCCTCTCTGCACTCGACCTTTTAAAACACCTGTTCGGCACTCTGGTTCGGAAATTGCTACTTTCTATAGGTCGTAAGCGTTGCAGTAACAATAATTCTGCGCCACAAGCGCTCATATTGGTTCTTAGGGATTGAATAATGAAAAAAGCATTGCTGACCCTTTCTGCACTGGCGTTGTGCATGGCCGCCGGCTCCGCGCTGGCCAAGGAATACAAAGAGCTGCGCTTTGGCGTTGACCCTTCGTACGCACCGTTCGAGTCGAAAGCGGCCGATGGCAGCCTGGTCGGGTTCGATATCGATCTGGGTAACGCCATCTGCGCCGAACTGAAGGTCAAGTGCAAATGGGTCGAAAGCGATTTCGACGGCATGATTCCGGGCCTCAAAGCCAACAAGTTCGACGGTGTGATCTCGTCGATGACCGTGACCCCGGCGCGCGAGAAGGTCATCGACTTCTCCAGCGAACTGTTTTCCGGCCCGACCGCTTACGTGTTCAAGAAAGGCTCCGGCCTCAGCGCAGACGTCGCGTCGCTCAAGGGCAAGACCGTTGGCTATGAGCAAGGCACGATTCAGGAAGCCTACGCCAAAGCCGTGCTGGACAAGGCCGGTGTGAAAACCCAGGCCTATCAGAACCAGGATCAGGTGTATTCCGACCTGACCTCCGGCCGCCTCGACGCAGCCATCCAGGACATGCTGCAAGCCGAACTGGGCTTCCTCAAGTCGCCGAAAGGCGAAGGTTACGAAGTCAGCCAGCCGGTCGACAGCGAATTGCTGCCGTCGAAAACCGCTATCGGTATCAAGAAAGGTAACACTGAGCTGAAAGCGCTTTTGGATAAAGGTATCAAAGCGTTACACGACGACGGCAAATACGCCGAGATTCAAAAGAAACACTTTGGCGACCTGAATCTGTACAGCGGCAAATAATGCCCCGGCGCCCATCCTCGATGGGCGCCTTTTCCATCCGCTCAGGTTGCTGATTTATGTTTGAAACCCTCCTGCAAAATCTGGGGCTGGCCTCGTTCAGTCTGCAGGGCTTCGGCCCGTTGCTGCTGCAAGGCACCTGGATGACCATCAAATTATCGGCGATGTCGCTGCTGGTGGCCGTGTTGCTCGGCCTGCTCGGCGCCAGTGCCAAACTGTCGAAAGTCAAATTGGTGCGCCTGCCCGCGCAGCTCTACACCACGCTGATTCGCGGCGTGCCGGATCTGGTGCTGATGCTGTTGATCTTCTACAGCCTGCAAACCTGGCTGACGTCACTGACCGACTACATGGAATGGGAATACATCGAAATCGACCCGTTCAGCGCCGGCGTGCTGACGCTGGGCTTCATTTATGGCGCGTATTTCACCGAGACCTTCCGTGGCGCGATCCTCGCGGTGCCGCGTGGTCAGGTCGAAGCCGCCACCGCGTACGGCCTCAAACGTGGCCAGCGTTTTCGCTTTGTGGTGTTTCCGCAAATGATGCGCTTCGCGTTGCCGGGCATCGGCAACAACTGGATGGTCATGCTCAAGGCCACCGCCCTGGTATCGATCATTGGCCTCGCCGATCTGGTCAAGGCAGCGCAGGACGCCGGTAAAAGCACCTATCAACTGTTCTACTTTCTGGTTCTTGCCGCTTTGATCTATCTGCTGATCACCAGTGCTTCGAACTTCATCCTGCGCTGGCTCGAACGCCGCTACGCCGCCGGTGCCCGGGAGGCCGTACGATGATCGAACTCCTGCAGGAATATTGGCGCGCCTTCCTTTATACCGACGGCCAGAACATCACCGGGCTGGCGATGACGATGTGGCTGCTGACCGCCTCGATCTGCATCGGCTTCGTCGTCTCGATCCCATTGTCGATTGCCCGCGTCTCGCCGCACTTCTACATTCGCTGGCCGGTGCAGTTCTACACCTATCTGTTCCGTGGCACGCCGCTGTATATCCAGCTGCTGATCTGCTACACGGGCATCTACAGCCTCGCCGCCGTACGAGAACAGCCGATCCTCGACAGTTTCTTTCGCGATGCGATGAACTGCACGATCCTCGCCTTCGCGCTCAATACCTGCGCGTACACCACGGAGATTTTCGCCGGGGCAATTCGCAGCATGAACCACGGCGAAGTCGAAGCGGCCAAGGCTTATGGCCTGACCGGCTGGAAGTTGTACGCCTACGTGATCATGCCGTCGGCATTGCGCCGCTCGTTGCCTTACTACAGCAACGAAGTGATCCTGATGCTGCACTCGACCACCGTGGCGTTCACCGCGACCATTCCCGATATTCTGAAAGTCGCGCGGGATGCCAACTCGGCGACCTTCCTGACCTTCCAGTCGTTCGGCATCGCCGCGCTGATCTACCTGACCATTACTTTTGCGCTGGTCGGCCTGTTCCGCCTCGCCGAACGCCGCTGGCTGGCCTTCCTCGGGCCGACTCACTAGCACCGGTTTGAAAATAAAGAGATAACAATGCGCCACCAGATTCATGACTTGCTGGCCCCGCTGCCGGGGACCGCACGGCAGATTCACAGTTTCCACTTCGGCCCACAGCAGGCCAAGGGCAAGGTGTACATTCAGGCCTCGCTGCACGCCGACGAACTGCCCGGCATGCTGGTCGCCTGGCACCTCAAGCAGCGTCTCGCCGAGCTGGAAGCCGCCGGCCGCCTGCGCAGCGAAATCGTCCTGGTGCCGGTGGCCAATCCGGTCGGCCTCGAACAAGTGCTGATGGATGTGCCGCTGGGCCGTTACGACCTCGAGAGTGGGCAGAACTTCAATCGCTGGTTCGTCGACCTCAGCGAAGAAATCGGCAACGCCATCGAAGGCCAGTTGAACGACGATGCGCAGCACAACCTCGAACTGATCCGCGCCAGCCTGCGCAACGCCCTCGACCGTCAGACGCCGACCACACAACTGCAATCCCAGCGTCTGACCCTGCAACGCCTGGCCTGCGATGCCGATATGGTGCTGGACTTGCATTGTGACTTCGAATCGGTGGTGCACCTGTACACCACGCCCGAAGCCTGGCCGCAGGTCGAGCCGCTGGCGCGCTATATCGAAGCCCAGGCCAGTCTGCTCGCTACGGATTCCGGCGGGCAGTCGTTCGACGAGTGCTTCACCCTGCTCTGGTGGCAACTGCGCGAGCGCTTCGGTGAGCAGTTCGAGATTCCGCTGGGCAGCTTCTCGGTGACCGTCGAATTGCGCGGTCAGGGCGACGTCAATCACCCGCTGGCCAGCCGCGATTGTCAGGCGCTGATCGATTACCTGATCCAGTTCGATGCCATCGTCGGCGAGACCAAGCCGCAACCGCCACTGCCGCACCCGGCCACGCCGCTGGCCGGGGTCGAACCGGTGACCACGCCAGTGGGTGGCCTGTTGGTGTACTGCGCCACACCCGGCCAATACCTGGAAGCCGGCCAGCAGATCGCCGAAATCATTGACCCGGTCCACGACAAGGTCACCCCCATTCATTGCACCGCCGCCGGCATGCTGTATGCGCGCTCGCTGCGGCGCATGGCCACTGCCGGCATGGTCATCGCCCACGTCGCGGGCGCCGAAGCCTATCGCAGCGGCTACCTACTTTCGCCTTGAGGATGCTCGTCCATGTACAAACTGACCGTTGAAGGCCTGCACAAAAGCTATGGCGATCATCAGGTGCTCAAAGGCGTTTCGCTCAAGGCCAAAACCGGCGACGTGATCAGCCTGATCGGCGCCAGCGGCTCGGGCAAAAGCACCTTTTTGCGCTGCATCAATTTCCTCGAGCAACCGAATGACGGCGCCATGAGCCTTGATGGCCAATCGATCCGCATGGTCACCGACCGCCACGGCATGCACGTCGCCGACGCCGATGAACTGCAACGCCTGCGCACGCGGTTGGCGATGGTGTTCCAGCATTTCAACCTGTGGAGCCACATGACCGTGCTGGAAAACATCACCATGGCCCCGCGCCGGGTGCTCGGTTGCAGCAAACAGGAAGCCGAGGATCGGGCCCGACGTTATCTGGACAAAGTCGGCTTGCCGGCGCGGGTCGCCGATCAATACCCGGCGTTTCTGTCCGGCGGTCAGCAACAGCGCGTGGCGATCGCCCGGGCACTGGCGATGGAACCGGAAGTGATGCTGTTCGACGAACCGACCTCGGCACTCGACCCGGAACTGGTCGGCGAAGTGCTGAAAGTGATTCAGGGTCTGGCCGAGGAAGGTCGGACGATGATCATGGTTACCCATGAAATGAGTTTTGCGCGCAAGGTGTCGAATCAGGTGCTGTTTCTGCATCAGGGTCTGGTGGAGGAAGAAGGTGCACCTGAAGACGTGCTGGGCAATCCGAAAAGCGAACGGCTGAAGCAGTTCCTCAGCGGCAATCTTAAATAAGGTTGGCACCCAACCCTGTGTGGGAGCGAGCCTGCTCGCGAAAGCGGTTTATCAATCAACATCAATGTTGAATGAGACATCGCATTCGCGAGCAGGCTCGCTCCCACAGGGGGAATCCACCGACCGACAAAGTTAAACTTGTCCCCCCGCTTCGCTGTCTCTGAAACAACACCTCCAGAGCGCACGCAGCCGGCATGGCGAAATCCCCCGACTTTGCAAAAACCTGGTTCAGCGCCCGCGACTGGAAGCCGTTCGCCTTTCAGAAACAGGTGTGGGCGGCGGTGAAAAACGGTGAGTCCGGATTGCTCCACGCCAGCACCGGCGCCGGCAAAACCTATGCGGTGTGGTTTGCTGCGCTCAACCGCTTCGCCCGTCTGCAACCGCCCGTGGCCATACCGCGCAAACGCAAACCGCCGGCCGAGCCGTTGACGGTGCTGTGGATCACGCCGATGCGCGCCCTCGCCGCCGATACCGCCCGCGCGCTGCAAAGCCCGGTAGATGATTTACAGATTCCGTGGAGCATCGGCCTACGCACCGGCGACACCAGCAGCAGCGAACGCGCCCGCCAGGGCCGACGCCTGCCGACGACGCTGATCACCACCCCGGAAAGCCTGACTCTGCTACTGGCCCGCGCCGATGCGCGCACGGCGTTGTCGAGCCTGCGCATGATCGTCGTCGATGAATGGCACGAGTTGCTCGGCAACAAGCGTGGCGTGCAATTGCAACTGGCCCTCGCCCGCCTGCGTCATTGGCAGCCGGAACTGATCGTTTGGGGCGTGTCCGCCACCCTCGGTAATCAATCCCACGCCGAGCAAGTGCTGATCCCACAGGGCGGCGGCGTCAGTGTTCAGGGCAAAAGCGAAAAAACCCTGCAAGTCGACACCCTGCTGCCACCGGCCATCGAGCGTTTCCCCTGGGCCGGCCACATCGGTCTGAAGATGCTGCCGCAAGTGGTGGCCGAGCTCGACGCCTGCGCCAGCAGCCTGGTGTTCACCAACACCCGCGCGCAATCGGAGATCTGGTATCAGGCGCTGCTGGAAGCGCGGCCGGACTGGGCCGGGTTGATCGCGCTGCACCACAGCTCACTGTCACGCGATACCCGCGACTGGGTCGAGCAGGCGGTGAAGAATGGCCAGTTGAAAGCGGTGGTCTGCACTTCGAGCCTGGACTTGGGTGTGGATTTCCTCCCGGTCGAGCGCGTGCTGCAGATCGGCTCGGCGAAAGGCGTCGCGCGCTTGATGCAACGTGCCGGCCGTTCCGGCCACGCGCCGGGGCGCACCTCGCGGGTGACGCTGGTGCCGACCCACAGTCTTGAACTGATCGAAGCGGTTGCCGCACGCGACGCCGTCGAACAGCGGCGCATCGAGCCGCGTCTGTCACCGCACAAGCCGCTGGATGTGCTGGTCCAGCATTTGGTCAGCATGGCCCTTGGCGGTGGGTTTATTCCTGAAGACTTGTACGAAGAAGTCCGTGGTGCCTGGGCTTATCGTGACCTGACAGCGGCAGACTGGGCCTGGGCGCTGGCGTTCGTACGCCATGGCGGGATGTCTCTTACAGCGTATCCGGATTACCGCCGGGTCGAGCCGGACGAACACGGCGTCTGGCGTGTGCCGGATGCGCGTCTGGCGCGGCGCCATCGCATGAGCATCGGCACCATCGTCAGCGACGCGAGCATCAACCTGAAATTCTGGAGCAAGGGCGGCGGCGGGAAACAGCTGGGCAGCGTCGAGGAAGGCTTTATCGCCCGGCTGAAACCCGGCGATGGTTTCCTCTTCGCCGGGCGCTTGCTGGAGCTGGTGCGGGTGGAAAACATGACCGCCTACGTCAAACGCAGCACCGCAAAAAAAGCCGCCGTGCCGCGCTGGAATGGCGGGCGCATGCCGTTATCCAACGAACTGGCCGAAGCGGTGGTGACGCGCTTCAGCGCCGCTGCTCAAGGTCAGTTCAACGGCCCGGAAATGCACGCGCTGCGGCCGCTGCTGGAGACGCAGATACGCTGGTCCGGCTTGCCCACCACGGAAAATCTGCTGGCCGAGGTACTGAAATCCCGCGAAGGCTGGCATCTTTTCCTCTATCCGTTCGCCGGGCGCCAAGTGCATCTGGGACTGGCGAGCCTGCTGGCGTGGCGCGTCAGTCAGCGGCAACCGGTGACCTTCTCGATTGCCGTGAATGATTACGGCCTGGAACTGCTCAGCGCCACGCCGGTGGATTGGGCCGCGCATCTCGACGCTCACCTGTTCAACGCCGATGACTTGTTGCTGGATGTGCTGGCCAGTCTCAATGCCGGTGAACTGGCGTTGCGCCGCTTCCGCGAAATCGCGCGGATCGCCGGGCTGGTCTTCGCCGGGTATCCGGGCGCACCGAAAAGCACCCGCCAGGTGCAGGCGTCGAGTGGTCTGTTTTTCCAGGTATTCAAACAATACGACGCCGACAATCTGCTCTTGGCCCAGGCAGGGGAAGAAGTCCTACGCGAGGAACTGGATATTCGTCGTTTGGAACAGACATTGGAGCGGATCAATCAGATGAAACTCGACGTGCATCAGGTTAAACGTCCTACCCCACTGGGCTTTCCGCTGCTGGTGGAGCGGATGCGCGAGAGCATGAGTTCGGAAAAACTGGCTGACAGGATCAGAAGAATGGTCGGTGACCTGGAAAAAACCGCTGATAACGGAAAATCGTCGTGAGTGCGTACCCAGTGCGTTTGGCCGGTGAGGAGTTGTGGCTGCTGCCGGAGAAAGCCCTGTACTGGCCAGCGCAGGAAGCATTGCTGATCGCCGATGTGCACTTCGGTAAGGCGGCGGCCTATCGCAGCCTCGGCCAGCCGGTGCCGCATGGCACGACGGCGAGCAACATCGAGGTGATCGACGCATTGCTGGCGCGGCTGCCGTGTCGCCAATTGATTTTTCTCGGGGATTTTCTGCATGGGCCTGGTTCCCATGTCCCGACCACACTGAATGCGCTGGCAGAGTGGCGAGCGCGGCACGCTGACCTGCCGATGACGCTGATTCGCGGCAACCATGACAAACGCGCAGGCGACCCGCCGGCCTCGCTGAATATGCGCGTGGTGCCAGAACCGCTGTTACTCGGGCCGTTTGCCTTGCAGCATGAGCCCGATGCGCATCCGGAACGGCACGTGCTCGCCGGCCACGTTCACCCGGTCTATCGGCTGCATGGCAAAGGTCGGCAAAGCTTGCGCCTGGCTTGTTTCAGACTCGGTGAGCGCATCAGCCTGATGCCGGCATTCGGTGCGTTTACCGGCGGCTATCAGGTCGAGCGCGATGACAGCTGCAAGGTCTTCGTGATCGGCGACAACGAAATATGGCCCGTCAGCTAGATCGCAAATCGATCAGACTGACGGGCCATATTCATGACAGTGGATCAGGCAACAGGCGCCGGCGGCGGCTCATCCGGCAGCGTCGGTTCGCCTGGTTCGGTCGGTTGTTCGTTGGGAGTATCGGGATCGGGCTGGCCGGGCACGCCGCCGGACAGGCTCAAAGACGGATTCGCCAGTAACGACCAAGCCAGAACGCCTATCTGATTGGGCTCAAGCCTTGCCAGTTCAGCGCTGATTCGCGGGTCGATCTTCATAGGGCACTCCTCAGTGAAGGCCCGAATTTGTGTGTAACAAAAACGGGCAGTACACCCCATAGAGTGTCTGCCCGCCAAAGAATTCCCGACATCCGTCGGATGGTCGATCAGGTACGCGGCAAGGTTACGCCACGCTGGCCCTGATATTTGCCGCCACGATCCTTGTAGGAAACTTCACATTCTTCATCGGATTCGAGGAAGAGCATCTGCGCCACGCCTTCGTTGGCGTAGATTTTCGCCGGCAGATTGGTGGTGTTCGAGAACTCCAGCGTCACATGACCTTCCCACTCAGGCTCGAGCGGAGTGACGTTGACGATGATGCCGCAGCGCGCGTAGGTGCTTTTACCCAGGCAGATGGTCAGCACGTTACGCGGAATGCGGAAGTACTCGACGGTGCTGGCCAGGGCGAAGGAGTTCGGCGGAATGATGCAGACGTCGCTGTGGATGTCGACGAAGCTGCCGGCGTCGAAGTTCTTCGGGTCAACAATGGCCGAGTTGATGTTGGTGAACACCTTGAAGTGGTTGGTGCAACGCACGTCGTAGCCGTAGCTCGATACGCCGTAGGAAATCACCCGGCTGTCGTCGCTGCCGCGCATCTGGCGCTCGACGAACGGTTCGATCATGCCGTGTTCCTGCGCCATGCGGCGAATCCACTTGTCCGATTTGATGCTCATGGCGGGTTTGTCCTGAATAGCGAGGTGGAAAAATTCTGTCCGGCATCTTACCGGGCGCGTCGCCGCGATCAAAGTGCGCAACGCAATTCTCGGCGAACACCCCGTATTTACGCGCTGTGGCGACGAACCGTCGCACCGCCGATCCCTAAAACACAGAATCCTTTGCAAGAAACATTGGCACGTTCCGGAAAAAGGGTTAAGGTGGCGTCACTGTGTTGCTTGTGTCACTGAGAATCTCTACACGATATGTTGAATTTCGATCCAACCATCTACAAGAATTTTTCCTGCTCTTTGCACTCAGTCTCGGCCAGGGTTCTTCCTGAGTCGCAGTTATCTTTGTTCAAGGAGTTACACCATGTCTAATCGCCAAACCGGTACCGTTAAGTGGTTCAACGATGAAAAAGGCTTCGGCTTCATCACTCCACAATCCGGTGACGACCTGTTCGTTCACTTCAAAGCTATCCAATCCGACGGCTTCAAAAGCCTGAAAGAAGGCCAACAGGTTTCTTTCATCGCTACCCGCGGTCAGAAAGGCATGCAAGCTGAAGAAGTACAAGTTATCTAACTTGTAGCTTCTTTAGAAAAGAGCCCCGCCCTTAAAAGCGGGGCTTTTTTGTGTCTGTATATTTTGTCTGCCCCTCTTTTTGCCTCCGCTCTATATGATCCGCGCCCTGGAATCACATGGAAGAAGCAGGATGCAATTCATCTCTTGGAACACATTCAACGCGTTGCTGTTGGCGTTCGCCCCCCCTCTGAATGCAGAGACCAAATCTGATCATCCGACGGTGATTCTCGGCATGAACCCTCGTGCGACATATCTGGCGAAAGGACCAGAAGTCAATGGCCACTCTTCGATGCAACTCAGAGGCGCAGCGCTCCTGACGCTCTCGACTCCTCACGCCTGCGGGAGCAACGAGGTCTATTTGACGCCAGAATCATTGGGCATTCCGAACGAATCATTTCGACGAGCGCTCGGCGAAGTCCAAGACTTGATCGACCAAAAAATCCCCCTGATTCTGACGCTCTCCGCTTGCGAGCGAAAACGCGCCTTCTTCGAAAAGGTACGCCCCTGCACTCCTGAGGAGTGCGCAGACCTGACGAACCCTCTGGCAGACGACAAGCTTTATCTGGACGAGCACCTCAAGCCGATCGGCGAAGGCCTGGCGTTGTACTACCTGAAAATGCCAATGTCCTATGACGAAGAAAAACAGGCGTGGCAAGCACAAATTTTTTACCGGGACACGCGAAGTCTACGCAGCGAGCATTACGTCGACAGAGAAGACTTCGCTTCAGCGAAACCCGTTCTGACATACAAAGCTTACTATCGAAACGGAAAACCCCGCCGGACCTACCAGAATGATGCTAACGGCCTGCGTCAGGGCGAGGCGCTGACATATTCCGAACAAGGGGTCGTCATCAAGCGTGAAAACTACCTCAACAACCATCTCGAGGGTTGGCAATTTATCTATCACGAAAATGGCAAAATCGCTGAGTCCTACAATTGGCATCTGGGCAAGCATGTAGATGGCGAGTATTTGGAATATGACGAGGACGGGACGCTGATCGGGCGCAGCAGTTATCGAAATGACGTTCTCCACGGCCCTGCCCTTGGATACCACTCGAATGGACAGATCAGGTACGAAACCGTTTTCATCAACGGCAAATCCCAAGGGCCAAATAATCATTATTTTGATAATGGAGCCGTTGAGACCTCCCGCACCAATGTCGACGGCAAGCCAGATGGCTGGCTAACCACTTACTTCATCGACGGGACAGTCAAAGAGAAACAGTTTTACAGGGACGGTGTGCAACGAAGCTATGAGCAATGGAATGAGCAAGGCAGGCAAACCTTGCAGTGGCAGTGGGATGAAAAACATCGCCAACAGGGCGACTTCAAACAGTGGTACGCGACCGGCCAGCTTAAAGAACATCGAAAATACAAAGACGGCAACCTTCACGGATCATCCACGACATGGCACGAAAACGGTGAGATGGCTTCATTTACCGATTATATCGATGGCGCCGAGCATGGACCGATGCGCTTCTTCAGGAAAGACGGCAGCCTTAGCTACCAATGCCAATACCAGATGGGCGTCAGGCAGGGAGAATGTGTTTCGATTCCCGTCAGCAAGACCAAAGCAGAAAGCTGACAATGAAAAGCCCCGCAATCACGGGGCTTTCTCCTTTCTAGCGCAGGTGCTTACCAGGCCACACCAAACCCTGCGGTATAACGGGTCTTGTTCAGATCCGCATCGTTGGTGCCGCTGATGATGTCGCGCTCGGCCTTGAGGTTGAGCGAGGCCCAGTCGGTGACCTTGTAGCGCAGGCCCAGTTCGGCATCCAGCGCGTAATCGGCAACGCCCGACAGCGGCTTGCCGACTTCGCCATTGGTGAAGAACTCGACCTTCTTGCCGATCAGGTAGCGGTTATAGTCCCACTTCATCGCGACGGAATAGAAGTTGTCCTTGCTGCCATCGCGATACTCGTAATCGGTGCGGTTGAGCAACGAGCCCAGGGAGAACGCGCCGAGTTCGTCGTCCCAGAACTGGTAGCCCGGACCGGTACCGACCACGCGCTGACGCGCCAGCTCTTCGATGTGATCACGCTTGTAGTTGATGCGCCCCTGCCAGAACCACTGATCGGTGAGGAAACGGTCGAGAGAGTATTCGGCGCGCCAGTTGTTGGTGGTGGTTTCCGCATCCTGGACTTCGCGGTTGTACTCACCCTCGCCGGTATGGCGCCAGCGGCCATGGCGAGCCGAAGTCTTGAAGGCAACGTCGTAATCGTCGGTGTCCTTTTCGGCGCGCTGATAGTCCAGCGCCAGATCGACGTTGCCCTTCCACACCAGGTCGGTGACGATCGGCTTGGGCTTGAGGATCTGCTGAATGCTCGCCAGCTCGACCGTCTTCGGCGCCTCGCCGTTGGCCAGGGTGACCTTGCCATCGTCGGCCGCCGTCAGCGACTTCGATACTTCACCGGCATAGGCGTCCTGCTTCACCAACAGGTGCTGATCGCTGTCGAGGGTCTTGACCTCTTTCCAGTCAATCGCCACTGCGCCGGCGTATTTGGTCTGGATCAACAGCTTGCCGCCATCGAATACCGTGATAGTGCCACTCAGCTTGTCGCCGTTTTTCAACCAGACGGTGTCGGCAAGCAGGGGCGTGGACGCGCTGAAAACAGCAAGGCACAACAGGGTTCTGGGGAACATAAGCAGATCGGGGGCTCAGAGTTGGCGAAAAGGGTCGGCATTATCCGTAGGATTTTGCCCATGACAAGGACTGACCGGACTATTTCAATTGAGTTCATTTCTCAACTGGGCCACGAGCGATTACCCTTGTCGCCATCGTCACGCCAATGCTCAGGAGCCGCGTACGTGAAAGACCCGCTCGACAGCGTCGAAAACGATGCGCAAATCCGACGCACGGCACTCTACTCGACGCTCGCGCAAGTGCCCGAAGGCAAAGTCGTCAGTTATGGCCAGTTAGCCGAACTTGCCGGGCTGGGCCGCGCCGCGCGCTGGGTCGGGCGGACTTTGAGCCAGTTGCCCGGCGACACCAAGCTGCCCTGGCACCGCGTGCTCGGCGCCGGCGGACGCATCAGCCTGCCGGTCGGCAGCCCTTCCGGTGATGAACAACGTGCGCGATTGCGCATGGAAGGCATCACCGTCCAGAACAATCGTGTGGATATTCGGCGCCATGGCTGGCGTCCGGTAGAGCACAGCGGTTAGAGTGCGCGCTTTGTTTTCGCAATTTTGAGGCAGACTTCAGCCCATGCCCCGTAAAACCTGGCGCGCCGCGCTCGCCGCCTATGCCAGTCCTTCGACGCTCGTGCTGTTGTTGCTCGGTTTTGCCGCCGGCCTGCCGTACATGCTGGTGTTCTCGACGCTCTCCGTATGGCTGCGTGAAGCGGGCGTGGCCCGTGAAACCATCGGCTATGCCAGCCTGATCGGCCTGGCGTATGCGTTCAAATGGGTCTGGTCGCCCCTGCTCGACCAATGGCGCCTGCCCTTGCTGGGCAAGCTCGGCCGCCGCCGTTCCTGGCTGGTGCTCTCCCAGGCACTGGTGATTCTCGGGCTGATCGGCATGGGCTTCTGTGATCCGCAGAAGCATTTGTCCTGGCTGATCGCCATTGCCGTCGTCGTCGCCTTCGCCTCGGCCACGCAAGATATCGCGGTCGACGCCTATCGCCTGGAAATCGCCGATGACAGCCGCCAGGCCGCCCTCGCCGCCAGCTATATGTCCGGTTACCGCGTCGCCGCCCTGCTCGCCACCGCCGGCGCGCTGTTTTTCGCCGAAGGTTTCGGCTCCACCGGCTTCAACTATAAGCACGCGGCATGGACCGGCACCTATGTGCTGTTTGGCGCATTGATGGTGCCCGCGCTGCTGACCACGCTGTTCATGCGCGAACCACCGGTGCCGCTGCGCACGCAGTTGCAGGCCGGGCGCTACACGTTCATGCATCAACTGATGTCGGTGTTCGTGCTGATCGTTTTGCTGGTTTCCGTACCGGCGATGTTCACCCAGCTGTACAACACCGATTTCGCTGGCGTGCTGTTTGGTGACATGAGCCCGCTCGACCTGCTCCTCGAAGACCGCGCTTTTCTGCGCGCCATCCTCTACATATTGCTCACCGGCATGTGCCTGTCGGCCATGGGCCGACGCGGACTGGCGCCGGTACTCACGCCGATCAATGACTTCATCCTGCGTTATCGCTGGCAGGCGCTGTTGCTGCTGGGCCTGATCGCGACCTATCGCATGTCGGACACGGTAATGGGCGTGATGGCCAACGTGTTCTACATCGACCAGGGTTTCACCAAGGATCAGATCGCCAGTGTCAGCAAGATCTTCGGCCTGATCATGACCCTCGTCGGTGCCGGCATGGGTGGCCTGTTGATCGTGCGTTTCGGCATTCTGCCGATCCTGTTTATCGGTGGTGTGTCTTCGGCAGCGACCAACCTGCTGTTCGTCATGCTCGCGGACATGGGCCCGAACCTGCAGATGCTGGTGGTGACCATTTCCCTCGACAACTTCAGTTCGGGCCTGGCGACGTCGGCGTTCGTCGCTTACCTGTCGAGCCTGACCAACCTGAAGTTTTCCGCAACGCAATACGCCCTGCTCAGCTCGATCATGTTGCTGCTGCCGCGCCTGATGGGCGGCTATTCCGGCGTGCTGGTCGAGAAGTTCGGCTATCACAGCTTCTTCCTCATTACCGCCCTGCTCGGCGTGCCGACGCTGCTACTGATCGCGCTGCACTGGTTTCAGGAGCGCCGCCGCGAAGGACAGACACCGACGCCCGAGCCTGCACCGACGCCCGTCACCGAAGAATCGTAGGACGCTTCGCCAATGGCGGGAGGAATCCCGCCGCTGACGTCCTCGCCCGGCCACACTTCTGTACGTCAGCAAAACTCGCCGGTACACTGCTCCGTCATTTCCAGTCATAGCAACCGACAACGGCCAACCATGCGCACCAGTCAATTTTTGCTCGCCACACAGAAAGAAACGCCTTCCGACGCGGTCGTGATCAGCCACCAGCTGATGCTGCGCGCCGGCATGATCCGCAAGCTTGCCTCGGGCCTGTATACCTGGCTGCCGATGGGCCTGCGAGTCATGCGCAAGGTCGAAGCCATCGTTCGCGAAGAAATGAACGCTGCCGGTTCTCTGGAAGTGTTGATGCCGAGCACCCAACCGGCCGAGCTGTGGCAGGAATCGGGGCGCTGGGAAGAATACGGCCCTGAGCTGCTGCGCATCAAAGACCGCCACGGTCGTGACTTCTGCGCGGGCCCGACCCACGAAGAAGTGATCACCGATCTGATGCGCAACGAGTTGAGCAGCTACAAACAGCTGCCAATCAACCTGTACCAGATCCAGACCAAATTCCGCGATGAAATCCGCCCACGCTTCGGTTTGATGCGCGGCCGCGAATTCACCATGAAGGACGCCTACTCCTTCCACGCCGATCAGGCGTCGCTGCAGATCACTTATGACCGCATGCATGAAGCCTACTGCAACATCTTCACGCGTCTGGGTCTGAAATTCCGTCCGGTAGAAGCCGACAACGGCTCCATCGGCGGCGCCGGCTCCCACGAATTCCACGTGCTGGCCGAGTCCGGCGAAGACGATATCGTCTTCAGCAACGGTTCCGACTACGCGGCGAACATCGAAAAAGCCGAAGCGGTGCCACGGGAAACCTCGCGCCCTGCGCCAACCGAAGAACTGCGCTTGGTCGATACGCCAGACACCAAAACCATCGCGGCGCTGGTGGAAAAATTCAATCTGCCGATTGAAAAGACCATCAAGACCCTGATCGTCCACGCCGAAGAAGAAGGCAAGCTGATCGCGCTGGTGATTCGTGGCGACCACGAACTGAACGAAATCAAGGCTGCCAACCAGCCTGGCGTGGCCAGCCCGCTGGTGATGGCCTCCGATGCCGAACTGCGTGACGCGATTGGCGCCGGCGCCGGTTCGCTCGGCCCGCTGAACCTGCCGCTGCCGATCATCATCGACCGCTCGGTCGCGATGATGAGCGACTTCGGCATTGGCGCGAACATCGACGACAAGCACTACTTCGGCGTGAACTGGGAGCGTGATCTGCCGGTTCCGACCGTTGCCGACCTGCGCAACGTCGTCGCCGGCGACCCAAGCCCGGACGGCAAAGGCACGCTGGAAATCAAGCGCGGCATCGAAGTCGGCCACATCTTCCAGCTGGGCAACAAGTACAGCAAGGCGATGAAGTGCGAAGTGCTGGGCGAAAACGGCAAGCCGGTGACCCTGGAAATGGGCTGCTACGGGATTGGCGTTTCCCGCGTGGTCGCCGCTGCCATCGAGCAGAACAACGACGCCAACGGCATCATCTGGAGCGACACCCTGGCGCCGTTCCAGATCGCGCTGGTACCGCTGCGCTATGAAACCGAGCAGGTGCGCGAAGCCACCGACAAGCTGTACGCCGAACTTACGGCGGCCGGCTTCGAAGTGCTGCTGGACGATCGCGACAAGAAAACCAGCCCGGGCATCAAGTTTGCGGACATGGAGCTGATCGGCATTCCACACCGGATCGTGGTCAGCGACCGCGGCCTCGCCGAAGGCAACCTGGAATACAAGAGTCGTTCCGAAGCAGAGGCGCAAGCACTGCCGGTGGCCGATGTTGTGTCCTTCCTTCAGGCCCGTATCCGCCGCTGAAACCAGATAGAGACGTCATGTTCAAGCGAAACACCTTAGGCCTCGGTGGCGCCGCCCTGTGCGGCGCCCTGCTGGCCAGCGGCTGCGCCAATCACATGTCGCAACGCAGCGAGCACGAAGAGCGGGTCGAGCGAAAACTGCTCGATCACAGCCTGCAGATCGATGTCGGCGAGCCCAAGGTGCTCGAGCTGCCGCAGCGACGCGTGAAGATCAACGAGCAGAAGACTTTCGAAGTCACCGAGTTCGAGGTCACCCGCCGTTACGACCGCTACACGCCTTATCAACCCTGGCGCGAAGTCTACGAGATTCCGCTGGGGGCGGTGGCCGTGGTCGGTGGTGTCGGTGCCAACGTGGTCAACGTGTTTGCCCTCGGTAACCTGCCGGACAGCGTCACCAAGGATTGGCTGAGCTACGGTTTTGCCGGGCTCAACCCGTTCATGAACGTGCAGTCCAACGGTCGCGCGCAGCAGAACCTCGCGGGCATCGATGAAGTCCAGCGCGACAAGCGCACGGAGTATTCGAGCCTGCCGTGGAGCGAACGACCGGTGCAGGTCAAGGCCGGCAAGCAGACATTCGACATGACCACCGACCGCAACGGTGTGCTGCGCTTGAATCTGCTCGATAGCCCTTTCGCCGAACATGAACTCAACCATGTTGGCCGCTTGCAGATCAGTGTCGAAGACGCCAAGGACGACGTGCATACCGACTCGACCCTGATGCTCAGCGGCCACCTGCGCGGCAAGTTGATCGAGGCGCACGGGCTGATTTATGACGACCTGGAAGATGATGAGGTGAGCCAGTGGGTACACCGGGTCAAACGCCTGTCGGAGCTGGGCCTGGAAGAAGAAGCCAGCGAATTGGAGCAGAGTCTGATCGAACTGACCCGCAATGATCCTGAGTTGCAGACTGAGTTTCTCAAGTCTCTGGCCAAGGATGCCGGGCGTTTAGTGGCTGATCCGGGACCGAATTAAAGCTTAGAAGCTTCGTCGGAACGCCGCCCGGAGCAGGCTCGCTCCCACAAGGGATCTGTAAACGACGCAGATCCAATGTGGGAGCGAGCCTGCTCGCGAAGAGGCCCTGCCAGGCGCCGCAAATCTACCGCTCAAACAACTCCATCTGCTCAAACCCGCCCCGCAGATCCTCCAGCCTCACCCCCACCCCCAACAACCGCACCGGTTTGCCGCCGCGATTGAACGCCTGCGTCAGCATCAACTGATAACTGCCCAGGTCACGCCCTGCCCCGGCCTGTTCCAGCGTGGTCTGGGTGAAATCATGAAATTTGACTTTGACGAACGGCTTGCCCGGTCGATAACTGCTGTCGATCCGCGCCATGCGGGTTTTCAGGGTATCGAGCAACTCGGGCAATTTTTCTAGGCAGCTGCGCAAGTCCGGCAGATCAACGTCGTAGGTGTTTTCCACGCTGATCGACTGACGGCGGCTGTCGTTGTGCACCAGCCGGTCATCGATTCCACGGGCGAGATTCCACAAGCGCTCGCCGAAACTGCCGAATTCGCGCACCAGCGCCAGCCTGCCCCACTCGCGCAGATGCTGGCAGTCAACGATGCCGAGCTTGCCGAGCTTGTCGGCGGTGACCTTGCCGACGCCGTGCAGCTTGCTTACCGGCAGACCACTGACGAACTCTTCGACCTGATCCGGGGTGATCACGAACAAACCGTTGGGTTTTTTCCAGTCGCTGGCGATCTTCGCCAGAAACTTGTTTGGCGCAACGCCTGCGGAAACGGTGATGTGCAATTGGTTGGAGACCCGGCGGCGAATGTCCTGGGCGATGCGCGTGGCGCTGCCGCCGAAATGCGCGCTGTCCGACACATCCAGGTAGGCCTCGTCCAGCGAAAGCGGCTCGATCAGGTCGGTGTAGTCGGCAAAGATCGTATGAATTTCTTTCGAAGCTTCGCGATAAGCCTCCATACGCGGCTTGACGATGGTCAGGTCCGGGCACAGCTTTAATGCATGCCCGGAAGCCATTGCCGAGCGCACACCATAGGCGCGCGCTTCGTAATTGCAGGTGGCGATCACCCCGCGTCGATCCGCCGAACCACCCACCGCCAACGGCTTGCCGGCCAGACGCGGATCATCGCGCATCTCGATGGCGGCGTAGAAACAGTCACAGTCGATGTGGATGATTTTTCGCTGGGTCATGTCGGAAAAAGACAACGTGGCAAGCCGGAGCGGCAGTATCTCATTGGCACCTGTATATAGCACCAGTGGTTGAATGTTCTTTTCCGACCGTAGGAGATTTCCGCTGAATTTATTTTTTCAATCACAGATCAAGGTGCAATAGAGCTGAAAGCCTTGCGCTACCTGCCCTGCGCGCCGGCCAACCGCCGCGAAAATACGCTAAGCGCTTGAACCTCAACAGATTTATCCAGATCGACGGTTGACACACTCGCGAACCTCTGTAGAATGCCGCCACACAGACGCGGGATGGAGCAGTCTGGTAGCTCGTCGGGCTCATAACCCGAAGGTCGTCGGTTCAAATCCGGCTCCCGCAACCAAACATCAGAAAAGGCTACTCGAAAGAGTGGCCTTTTTTGTGCGCGTCTGTTTTGCAAAGGGGCGCCCCGCTCAATCGCTGGCGAAACGGCAATTCGTTGCATTTCCGAAACTTACGCATCACCTGCGACCGTTTGCCGCGATTTCGCAGTTATTTGGCCCATTCCTGGATTAGCGGTTGACACCTCGTCGTTCGCCTGTAGAATGCCGCCACACAGACGCGGGATGGAGCAGTCTGGTAGCTCGTCGGGCTCATAACCCGAAGGTCGTCGGTTCAAATCCGGCTCCCGCAACCAAACATCAAAAAAGGCTACTCGAAAGAGTGGCCTTTTTTGTATCTGTTGAAAAAGTCCTTTCGCAACAATGATCTGTCACTGTGCAGTGAACCGCTGGGGATCATCAGTACCACTGACTTGCGACTATGCTTGAGTCGCGGACAAGGTATCTGCAATCCAGGAACTGCCCTCGCCGATGCCCGACGAGAGGCGTAGTATTTTGTGATTATTTTTTTCTACAGGGATTGGTAACTTGGCTGGATACCTCCATCCTGTCGCGCACAATCCAAGAGGTGATTGATGCGCGCCAACTCGTCTGATCCACAAGACACCGTTACAGCAGAACAACCGATCAAACCCGAGCGTTTGCGCTGGCTGGATCGATTAAGCAAATACCGTCAGCCGATCGGTCTGGCCGTCACGTTGCTGCTGTTTGCCATTGCCCTGATTGCCTGCCGCCATCTGCTCGCCGAGCTCGATCTCGACGCGTTGCATGACTCGATTCTCGACGTGCCGAAACCCGCCCTGCTTGGCGCCATCGGTGCGACCGTGGTCGGTTTCATTATTCTGCTCGGCTATGAATGGTCGGCCAGCCGCTACGCTGGCGTGAAACTGCCGCCGCGCACGCTCGCCCTCGGCGGCTTCACCGCATTTGCGATTGGCAATGCCATTGGTCTGTCGCTACTGTCCGGCGGCTCGGTTCGTTATCGCTTATATGCGCGATTGGGCGTCGGTGCGTCGGAAGTTGCGCACATGACGCTATTTGCCAGCCTCTCGCTGGGCTGCGCATTGCCGCCACTGGCAGCGCTGGCCACGCTGAGCAACCTGCCCGCCGCCTCGCAAGCGCTGGGATTGTCCGAAGTCTTGCTCGGCTCCGTCGCCGCTGCCGTACTGATCCTCGGTGCAGTGCTGGCGATCGGCATCTATCGCCGTCGTCTGCCGGAACAACCCTACCCCGACAATCTGCTGGTTCGTGCCGGGCGGCGGACATTGCGCCTGCCGGGTCGACGCTTGACCTTGCTGCAACTGGTGATCACCGCCCTCGATGTCGCGGCTGCCGCCACCGTTCTGTATTTGTTGCTGCCGGAAGCGCCGCCGTTTGCGCCGTTCCTGCTGGTGTATCTGCTGGCACTCGCCGCCGGTGTCCTCAGTCATGTACCTGGCGGCGTCGGTGTGTTCGAAGCGATTCTGCTCGCCGCGTTTGCCGACAAGCTTGGCGCCGCACCGCTGGCCGCTGCCCTGCTGCTGTATCGCCTGATCTACGTGGTGCTGCCGCTGCTGGTCGCTTGCGTATTGCTGCTGATCAACGAAGGCCAGCGCCTGTTTCAATCCCAGACCATGCGCGCCGCGTCCGGTCTGGCCGCGCCGGTTCTGGCGGTGCTGGTGTTTCTGTCTGGCGTCGTGCTGCTGTTTTCCGGCGCCACACCGGAGATCGACACGCGCCTGGAGCACATCGGTTTTCTGATCCCGCATCGCCTGGTCGACGCCTCGCACTTTGGCGCCAGCCTGATCGGCGTCCTCTGTCTGTTACTCGCGCAGGGCCTGCGCCGGCGCCTGTCGGCGGCGTGGATGCTGACCGTCATTCTGCTGCTGGTCGGTGCCCTGCTCTCGCTACTCAAAGGCTTCGACTGGGAAGAAGCCACGCTGATGACGTTTACGGCCGCGCTGCTCGGCGTGTTCCGCCGCTCCTTCTATCGCCCGAGCCGTTTGACCGAACTGCCGTTTTCGCCGCTGTATCTGGTCGCCAGTCTCTGCGTGCTGGGCGCTTCGGCCTGGTTGCTGCTGTTTGCCTATCAGGACGTGCCCTACAGCCATCAATTGTGGTGGCAGTTCACCCTCGACGCTGACGCGCCGCGTGGCCTGCGCTCGCTGCTCGGTGCGGCGGTGTTGCTGGTGATCATCTCGCTGACCTGGCTGCTGCGCACCGCGCGCCCGGTGATCCATTTGCCGACGCCGGACGAACTGGATCGCGCGGCAAAAATCCTCATGGCCTCGTCGCAACCCGATGGCGGCCTCGCGCTGACCGGTGACAAGGCGTTGCTGTTTCACCCCAACGATGAAGCGTTCCTGATGTACGCCCGCCGTGGCCGCAGTCTGGTGGCGCTGTACGACCCGATCGGGCCGAGCCAGCAACGTGCGGAAATGATCTGGCAGTTCCGCGATCTCTGCGACATCCACCACACGCGCCCGGTGTTCTATCAAGTGCGCGCGGAGAACCTGCCGTACTACATGGACATCGGCCTGACGGCGATCAAGCTCGGCGAAGAAGCCCGGGTCGATCTGCTGCGCTTCGATCTGGAAGCCAAGGGCAAGGAGATGAAGGACCTGCGCTACACCTGGAACCGTGGTACCCGCGATGGACTTTCGCTGGAAATTCATGAGCCCGGGCAGGCGCCGATGGACGAGCTGAAAGTGATTTCCGATGCCTGGCTGACGGGCAAGAACGTGCGTGAGAAAGGCTTCTCCCTCGGCCGTTTCAGCGACGATTACCTGAAGCATTTCCGCATTGCGGTGATTCGCTTCGAAGGCCGCCCGGTGGCGTTCGCCAATCTGCTCGAGACCTACAGCCACGATCTGGCCAGTCTCGACCTGATGCGCGCGCACCCGGAAGCGCCGAAGCTGACCATGGAATTCATGATGGTCGGCCTGATTCAACACTATAAGAGTCACGGATACGCGCGCTTCAGCCTGGGCATGGTGCCGTTGTCGGGGCTGCAACCCCGGCGCGGCGCACCACTGACCCAGCGCCTGGGCTCGATGGTCTTCCGCCGTGGTGAGCAACTGTACAACTTCCAAGGCTTGCGCCGCTTCAAAGACAAGTTCCAGCCTGACTGGGAACCCCGTTATATGGCCGTGCCCGCCGGACTCGATCCGCTCGTGGCGCTGGCCGACACTGCCGCCCTGATCGCGGGCGGCTTGACTGGATTGGTGAAACGCTGATGATTCAACGCTCCCTGAAGTACATCCTGGCCGCCCTGCTGGTGCTGGCCGTGATTGCCGGCGGCGGTTACTGGTACCTCAAACGTCCGGCACCGGAACCGACCGTCGAACAACTGAAACCCGCCGATGGCACAGCCATGACCCGCGTGATCCCCGGCAGCAAGCCGAAGGCTCAGGTGCTGGTGGCCGTCACCGACGAACAGAAGCTCTCCGAGAAACAACTGACCACCCTCAGCCGCAGCGCTTCGGCGCAGATCGTTCAGGTGATTCTGCCCAAGGACTGCCTGCTGCAAAGCCGCGCCCTGCAATCAGGCCTGCGTGAACTGAATGGCCCGGCCACTCTGGTCAGCGGCATCGGCCCAGGCGCTGTGCTGGCGTGGCGCTGGCTGGCGGAACAGAAAGACGACAAGGCCCAGGCCATCTCCGTCGACTTGGCTCTGGAAAAGCCCGGCTGCACCCACCTGCTGCCGAAATCCGCCGCCCACGGCCACTGGCTGGTGGCGTGGAACGACAACCCGGACGACGCCAGCGCAGGCTTCGTGCGCGATCAGCCGAACGCCGAAACCAGCATCAGCGACTACGACATCAACCTGCCGCAAGTGCTGAACAACGAACTGCGCAAAATCCTCGTCGGTGGCGACAAGGCCAACGGCGGCCTGGCGATCCCGGTCGTGGAAGTGCCGGCCGGTCAGGCCAACGACACCGTTACCCTGTTCCTCTCCGGCGACGGCGGCTGGCGTGACCTCGACCGCGACGTGGCCGGGGAAATGGCCAAGATCGGCTACCCGGTGGTCGGCATCGACACCCTGCGCTACTACTGGCAGCACAAGAGCCCGGAGCAAAGCGCACTCGACCTCACCGAACTGATGCAGCACTACCGGCAGAAATGGGGCACCAAGCGCTTCATCCTCACCGGCTACTCGTTCGGTGCCGACGTTCTGCCAGCGATCTACAACCGTCTGCCAGAGAACGAACAGCAACGCGTCGACGCGATCATCCTGCTCGCCTTCGCCCGCACCGGCAGCTTCGAAATCGAAGTCGAAGGCTGGCTGGGCAACGCTGGTAAAGAAGCCGCCACCGGCCCGGAAATGGCCAAACTGCCAGCCGGCAAGGTTGTGTGCATCTACGGTGAAGAAGAGACCGATGAAAGTGGCTGCACGGACAAGACTGCAGTCGGTGAAGCAGTGAAACTGCCTGGTGGCCACCACTTCGACGAGAACTACCCGGCGCTGGCCAAGCGTCTGGTGGACTTGATCGAGAAGCGCCAGAGCAAGGACTCGGTCGCCGAAGAGTGATCTGAGCCGCATCCACAAAAGGCCCCCACAACTTCGCAGTTACGGGGGCTTTTTACATTCCAGCCGCCACCAAAATCCCTGTGGGAGCGAGCTTGCTCGCGAAGCGGTGGGTCAGTTTACAGATTCGTCGACTGACACTACGTCTTCGCGCTCCCACAGGGTATTGTGCCGGACTCAGACAACTCGTCAGTCCCGCCGGCCAAGCTGAACATCTATCCACGTGACATCATCGTCGCCAACGCTAAAGTCGCTATCCGGCGCCGCCAACAAACTGCTTTGCTGGACTTGCGTCAAGTCCGCCCAAAAGCCATCAGTGACAAATACCAAGCGCTCAACAGCCTCCAGTTCACACCAAACAAAGTCAGGGTTCGGAACCCGATTGATCTTCAAGCATCGCGTTACTGAATTTCGAGCAGGATCTTGCGCCAACTCACAGTGCGAACGGTCGCGCCGCCAATTGGCCTTGCAGTGAGGAGGCGTAATCCACTCGATGGCTCCCAACAGCGTCACAATCCCGCATGAACAGTCACCTTCGTATGCAACGGTGAGTCGGCCATGAGCGACCAAGCCAATCAGGTAACAGATGGCTCCCGTCTGATCAGCAGGCAACGACGCATGAAAATCCGACAGTATTGAACCCAATAGACGCTCGATAGCTCCGGGTTCTGCAGGATAGCCCCCCTGCTCCAACTGTGTGGAATCAGCCGCCAACATGCCGCTTACGAAGCATTCAGCCAGCTGTCCACTGCCGCGCCTTGAAGTGCCATCCGCGACAACAAAAAAACCACGGTCACCCTCACAGGTAGCTCCGGCATAGTCATTATTTGCTCTGCTGGCTTGCCCAGTGATTGATCGGGAGAGGTATCTCATGCGCTGGCCAGCGCTTTCATACGCCTGTGAATAATCTGCCCTCTGCCTGGATTCGCCTGCACCGAGCCTGAACTTTCGATCACGTAGCCAACCCCATCGAGCGCCATCAGCTTCTGGACTCCCTCTGTAATGAATGCCTTGAGGTCCTTGTCAGCCTGGACCACCTCCTCCAACAGCTCAGGCCGACCATCGATCAAGATGATCATATCCTCGACATCCTTGTGATAAGGATCGCCATTTCCCCGACCGGCGAAAGCTTCCAGTTTCGTCGCGAGAAAATACGCGGGCTGGAATATCTGGATGGCAGTGCCGCTGGGCAGGGTGAATTTATCCGCCCTCGCCAGCCCCTCGACGAACCAGCGGTTGGCATAGCCGAGCACTGCAGGGTCGGAAGGCATGACATCCACGACAACGTCATTGAAGCGAAAACGACAATTCACCTCGTCCTCACCCGTGATCTTGAATCCCTTGGCCGCCAGCCGTTCGGTGAGTTGGTTCCAGGCGCTGATACCGGCCAACTCGATCACTAGATCAACGTCATCAGTGAAACGAATGTCGTCCAGCACGGCTGTATCTGTAACCAGCATGGCGGTTGTGCAACCGCCAACAAAAGCAACTTCGGCGAGAAACGCCTCGCCCAAGCCTCCAGCCACGAACTCAATGAGTTCGTAGTTGTGATCCGCGTTTGACGACATGTTATTTCAGCCCCATCCCTGCCTTCAGAATACTGATTGCCACACCACACTCACGCGGACCACCCAGACGGATTGCATCAGCGAGCGCCAGATAGTGGTAAAGAATCCGGTCTTTTTTCACCGCTTCCGGCACTGTTTTGTAAAGCGGCTCGATCGCTTGGCCTCGCTCGGTTCCCTGCGCATCCGGCCAGACCGGAATCAAACCACCCGCACTCTTGATGCTTTTGGACAGCGCAGGCGCTGCAAAACCTGTGGGTATGCCACGAACCATCGCGCCAGGCTTGACCGGGAAGAAGTACTTCAGCGCGTGCTCGGTAATTTTCAGCAGTTCCCGGCGGTGCACTTTGGCAAGCCCGGTGTCGTAGTCATGGATGAGCAATCCGGATTCCCGGCATCGGGCGAGAGCATTTGAGACTTCGCTTTTGCTCAGTCCGAGAGAGGCAGACAGCGCACGCAGAGAGTACCGATCGCTCCAACTTGTCAGCGGTGGATCAGATGCTGGTTCCGCCCAACCCTCCCAGCCTGGCCCATCAGCGAAAGGCGAATCGAGTTCGCGGTGTTGGAAGATTGTGTCTTCCCCATCAGTGGAGTAGGTGACCAATGGCTTCCCCACACTCTCCCCTGCGGTCATCGGGCTGACGACATAAGGCCTGAGCAGCTCTTCGACCCTGTCCGAATTCGATTCGGCCTCCATCTCCCCCAAAAGGTTCTCTTCCTGAGCGTGGAGACTGGCCATCTTGAACAAAAGTAAAATGTCTTGACTCTTCATTTAGCTCAAAACCTCGAGTGTCCACATTCCATAAAACGTGGACACTTGTCTCACTGCCGAGGCCGGGTCGTCAAGCCCTTGGGTCGATCACTAATCGCTGCATACCTTGCCCGCATATCGTCATGGCTGTGTTCGTGTCAGACGTTTAGTATCGTTTACTTCCAGTTTCGCAATATCAGATGACGCCCACAGACCTTGTAGGCAAACTCCGATACTCGTGTTCGGGCGCTTTTCCGCTCTATTGCGCTGTTTTTCGACGGGATACTCTCCGGACGTCGCTGACCCATTCAGCGATCGGGTGTGGTAACCCGGAGAAACCATCGCAACAGCCCGCTCCTCGAGTTATGGCGGCTGTGCGTGGGACGCTTTCGGGCGTGCCGGTTTCCTTGGTTCCCGGTTTACCACCCTGCGTACAGTTGCCTCCCTTTCGCGTGGTAACGAAAGTCGCGGCGCTTCGAACTAAGGAGTAACACGATGACCGAATCTGATCTGCACGGACTCGCAAGCGTTAAAACCATCGGCTTCACCCCTTTCCTCTACAACGCGGATCAAGCGTTCTTCAACGTCCGCACCGGCATTCCGATCATCGATGCCTTGTCGCAATCCTCCGACCTGCTGTCCCTCGCCAAATCCTTCGCAGAAGACGCTGCTTTCAACAGAGACACCGACCGGCATGCTTGGGCTGCGCATTACCTGACAGTGATGGGCAAAGCCTTGGTTGATGATGTGATCCAAGCGCTGATCCCACGACCTGCGCGGACGAAGACCGAGTCTGAAGCAGAGATGCCTGAAAGCTTGTAGAGGTTTGAAGATCAAAAGATCGCAGCCTTCGGCAGCTCCTATGTATGGACTCGCCCCACCATTCAACCCGCTTTTGAACACTGCTACCCGGTTGCATCTATGTATAAGGCCTGTTCGAGGAAGCGTTGAGCGGCTTCTGGCCAACATTGGGTTAGCTCGCGGTATGCCGATTACAGTAAGGCCTCAAGGGCCAGTAGGAGCTCAGGCATCAATCCGCGACGGTCTGACCTGGGGTCAATGTTCTTCAGCATGGGTTGGAGCGGTTTACGCCCCGGTGGCAGAACTTTGTTGTCAGTGACTCATCGCAGCCTCCTGGCCATCGCCCGGCCGGCGCCGATAAGTCTGGTCGTTTTGCAGCAGCACCCAGAGGATGCGCAGATTTCGATTGGCTAATCGCACTGCTGCCTGCTTGCGGCCCAGGCGGGAAATCCAGCGCCAAAGACGCCTGTCGTCCGGCTGCTCTGAATCCGGACGTATCTGTCTTAAAACGGCATGAGCGCCCTGAATCGTTAAACTTCGCAGATAAGCGTCACCGTTCTTGCTCATTCCGCCCAATCGGTTTTTCTCGCCAGAGCTGTGCTGGCTGGGCACCAATCCGAAGTAGGCGGCGAACAAACGGGCGTTGGCGAAGCGTTCGGGTTCGGTCTGCTTGGCCAGCAGCGCCGTGGCAATGATCGGACCAACACCGCGCACCGTCATCAGCCGCTTCGCCGTTTCATCCTCATTCGCTGCCGTTTCCAGCCGACCGGTCAGCACGTTGACGCGCTCACCCAGTTGGCCCCACTCACCCAAAAGTTCGGCGATCAGTTCACGCAGCAAATCAGGTAGCGGCTGAGTGGCATCTTCCAGAACTCGAGGCACGAGCTGCCTGATCGCTATCTCACCCTGAGCCATGGCTACCCCATGTTCCAACAGCAAGGCGCGTATCTGATTACCCACCGCAGTGCGGCGCCGCACATAGCCCTGACGAGCCCTGTGCAGGGCCTGCATCGCCAGCGCCGCAGCACTCTTGATCGGTACTGCCGAAATTTTGCAGTCGCGGCCTGCACGCAAGATCGCCAATACATCGTTGCGATCATTTTTGGGCCGCTACGATGACTGGCAACCAGCTGGGCCGGCAGGATGCGGACGGAATTACCCTGCATCTGGAGCAATCGCGCCCATGCTTGAGCGCCGGGCCCGGTTTCAACTAACACCGTAACGCTCGCGGGAAGCCCACGCAGAAATACCTGAAAGGCTTCTCGCGACTTGATTCGATCTTCGAAAATCACCTGACCGAGGGCATCCTCCCCAGCCACCTGAAAAACCCTCTTGGCAAGATCTATCGCAACTGTGGAGCATGCCGACACGTCGGCTGACAAGGATTGATCAATCGTCGTATGCTTTTTCATGGCCTCGCCCTCGCTGTCGTTGGCTTCTATAAGAATGCCACCGTGGCGCACAGACGCCTCGGCTTGGGCGAGTCCATCCAATTACATGGAATGCGAAACCTGTAGGAGCTGCCGAAGGCTGCGATCTTTTGATCTGAAGTTGCCGCCGACAAAAAAGCCCCCGCCAACCACAAGGCTGACGGGGGCTCTTTCTATAACGCGAAGCTACATCTCCACCTGCGTCCCCAACTCAATCACTCGGTTCAGCGGTAGATTGAAGAACCGCAAATTGCCATTGGCATTCTTCAACATGAACGCAAACAGCGCCTCACGCCAACGCGCCATCCCCTCGAGTTTCGAGGCAATTACCGTCTCGCGACTGAGGAAATAGGTCGTGCGCATCGGGCTGAAGTCCAGATCATCCAGATGACACAGCTTCAACGCTTGCGGCACGTCGGGCTCGTCGGTGAAGCCGAAGTGCAGGATTACCCGGAAGAAGCCTTCACCATGGGCTTCCACTTCGAAGCGCCGTGATGGCGGCACACGGGGGATGTCTTCGTAGACCACCGTCAGCAACACCACTTGCTCATGCAGCACCTGGTTATGCAGCAGGTTGTGCAACAGCGCATGCGGCACGGCGTCGGAGCGGGCGGTGAGGAACACGGCGGTGCCCTGCACGCGATGCGGCGGTTGCACGCGGATGCTGCTGATGAAGATCGGCAGCGGCAGCGCGCCTTCGTCGAGGCGTTCGACCAGCAGTTGTTTGCCGCGCTTCCAGGTGGTCATCAGCACGAACAGGGCGATACCGGCGATCACCGGGAACGCGCCGCCCTGAACGATCTTCGGCACGTTGGCGGCGAAGTACAGACCGTCCACCAACAGGAAGCCGAGCAACACCGGCACCGCGAGGATCGGTGGCCATTTCCATAGCAGCAGCATGACCGCCGACACCAGAATAGTGGTCATCAGCATGGTGCCAGTCACTGCCACGCCGTAGGCCGAGGCCAGTGCACCGGAGGATTCGAAGCCCAGCACCAGCAAGACGACGCCGACCATCAGCGCCCAGTTCACCGCGCCAATGTAGATCTGGCCCTGCTCGTCGCTGGAGGTGTGCTGGATGTACATGCGCGGTATGTAACCGAGCTGGATCGCCTGACGGGTCAGGGAGAACGCACCGGAAATCACGGCTTGCGAAGCGATCACCGTGGCCAGGGTGGAAAGGCCGACCAGCGGAATCAGCGCCCAGCTCGGCGCCAGCAGATAAAACGGGTTACGCGCCGCGTCCGGGTTTTCCAGCAGCAATGCGCCCTGGCCGAAGTAGTTGAGCACCAGCGCCGGCAGCACCAGCAGAAACCAGGCGCGGGCGATCGGCTTGCGGCCGAAGTGGCCCATGTCGGCGTACAGCGCTTCGGCGCCGGTCAGCGCCAGCACCACGGCGCCGAGAATTGCAACGCCCATGCCCGGGTGCACGACGAAAAAATTCACCGCCCACATCGGGTTCAGTGCGTGCAGCACTTCCGGCGTGTGGCTAATGCCGTACACACCGAGGGCGCCGAGGACGAGGAACCAAGTGACCATGATCGGCCCGAACAGAATGCCGATCCGCGCGGTGCCGTGGCGCTGGATCAGAAACAGCGCGACCAGCACCACCAGCGACAGCGGCACCACCCAGTGATCGATGCCTTCAAACGCCAGGCCGAGGCCTTCGATCGCCGACAGCACCGAAATGGCCGGGGTGATCATGCTGTCGCCGTAGAACAGCGCCGCGCCGATCAGCCCGCACACCACCAACAGCGTGCGCAGGCGCTTGCGCCCCGCCGCTGCCCGCCGTGCCAGTGCCGTCAGGGCCATGATGCCGCCCTCGCCCTGGTTATCGGCGCGCAGGACGAACATCATGTACTTGATCGAAACCACCCAGATCAGCGACCAGAAGATCAACGACAAAATGCCCAGCACGCCGTCGTGATTGACCGGCACGCCGTATCCGCCGGAGAACACTTCCTTGAGGGTGTACAACGGGCTCGTGCCGATGTCGCCATAAACCACCCCGACTGCCGCGACCAGCATGCTCAGCGGTCTGCTTGCCGAACCCTCGGCGCCCGCCGCATGACTACTTGCCTGACCCATCCAACACTCCTGATCTCGATACCGGCTTCTTTGAAGGAAGCACTATGCTTTGAGTTGCAGCATGCGCTGTTTTACCTGTTGTTACAGACCAATGATTGACTGCACGAAATCGGTAAAGCTCAACGGCGCGAAGCATAGCGCAGCACTCGTCGTATTTCCCCGTATAAAGCTGGTCAAGTGCGTTGCCCGCCGCTAGAATTGCGCACTTTTTGATCAGAGGCGCATCTCAAGCGCCCATCCGTCAGCTGCCGCGCGTGGCCAGCGACGTCACAAAACACCGAGGTTAGACATGTCCACCACTCCTGCGCCGGCCAATCCAAAGGTTGGCTTTGTATCTCTGGGTTGCCCGAAAGCACTGGTCGACTCCGAGCGCATCCTGACCCAGCTGCGCATGGAAGGTTATGACGTGGTGTCCACCTATCAGGACGCCGACGTTGTAGTCGTCAACACCTGCGGCTTCATCGATTCGGCCAAGGCTGAATCTTTGGAAGTGATCGGTGAAGCGATCAAGGAAAACGGCAAGGTCATCGTCACCGGTTGCATGGGCGTGGAAGAAGGCAACATCCGCGACGTACACCCGAGCGTGCTCGCCGTGACCGGTCCGCAGCAGTACGAGCAAGTGGTCAACGCCGTGCACGAAGTGGTGCCGCCGCGTCAGGATCACAACCCGCTGATCGACCTGGTGCCGCCGCAAGGCATCAAACTGACCCCACGCCACTACGCCTACCTGAAGATTTCCGAAGGCTGCAACCACAGCTGCTCGTTCTGCATCATCCCGTCGATGCGCGGCAAACTGGTCAGCCGTCCGGTCGGTGATGTGCTCGACGAAGCTCAGCGCCTGGTGAAATCCGGCGTCAAAGAGCTGCTGGTGATCTCGCAAGACACCAGCGCTTACGGCGTTGATGTGAAATATCGCACCGGCTTCTGGAACGGCGCGCCGGTGAAAACCCGCATGACCGAGCTTTGCGAGGCGCTGAGCACGCTGGGCGTCTGGGTCCGCCTGCACTACGTTTATCCGTACCCGCACGTCGACGAGCTGATTCCACTGATGGCCGCCGGCAAGATCCTGCCGTACCTGGATATCCCGTTCCAGCACGCCAGCCCGAAAGTCCTGAAATCGATGAAACGCCCGGCGTTCGAAGACAAGACCCTGGCGCGCATCAAGAACTGGCGCGAAATCTGCCCGGACCTGATCATCCGTTCGACCTTCATCGTCGGCTTCCCGGGCGAAACCGAAGAAGACTTCCAGTACCTGCTCAACTGGCTGACCGAAGCCCAGCTCGACCGCGTCGGCTGCTTCCAGTACTCGCCGGTTGACGGCGCACCAGCGAATGATCTGGATCTGGAAGTGGTACCGGACGACGTCAAGCAGGATCGTTGGGAGCGCTTCATGGCGCACCAGCAGGCGATCAGCTCGGCACGCCTGCAAATGCGCATCGGTCGTGAGATTGAAGTGCTGGTGGACGAGGTTGACGAACAAGGTGCGGTCGGCCGTTGCTTCTTCGACGCCCCGGAAATCGATGGCAACGTGTTTATCGACAATGGCAGCAACCTGAAGCCGGGCGACAAGGTCTGGTGCAAGGTGACTGATGCCGACGAATATGATTTGTGGGCTGAGCAGATCTGATCTGAACCTCAAAAGCCCCTCATCGGAACGCCGCCCGCCTACCCCTCTCCCAGAGGGAGAGGGGACTGATCGAGGTGCTCTTCAGAATGACGGCGACTTGAAATATCGAGTCGAACTCAGGCTTTGAACAGCACGAAGATCAGCTCCCTTCCCCCTCGCCCCCTCTGGGGGAGAGGGTTGGGGTGAGGGGGAGAGATCTTGCTGGCGACAGAAATAGCCAGCCAGACACCGCAACAAATCCAAAAAGCCCCGCTCTTTTCCGAGATGCGGGGCTTTTTTGCGGCTATCGTTTAGCGGGGGACGGACTCCCTTGAACCGCACAAGAGGCACACGCACATGCGTCAGCATTCGGTCATTCACACACCGAAAATCAGCGATTACGAAGAACTGACCCGGGTCTGGGAGGCCTCGGTCCGTGCGACTCACCAGTTCCTGCCGGACAGCTACATCGAGCTGCTGCGCAATCTGGTGCTCACCCGCTATCTTGATGCGGTCATGCTGATCTGCACCAAGGACCGCCAGCAGCGCATCACCGGGTTTGCCGGTGTGGCGGCGGGCAAGATTGAAATGCTGTTCATCGATCCTGATCATCGTGGTCAAGGCTTGGGCAAGCAGTTGCTGCGCTATGCGATCGAACGGCTCAACGCCGATGAACTCGACGTCAATGAGCAGAACCCGCAAGCCTTGGGTTTTTATGAAAAGCAGGGATTTGAAGTGATCGGCCGCTCCGAGGTCGATGGCATGGGCCAGCCGTATCCGCTGCTGCATATGCGCTTGCGGCAGTCCCAACAGCGCTCAGGCAACGGCTGACACACCATGAAACCCCTGTGGGAGCGAGCCTGCTCGCGAATGCGGTGTATCAGTCACTGCAAACATTGACTGGCAGGACGCCTTCGCGAGCAGGCTCGCTCCCACATTGAATACAGCGCCTGCAAATGGAACCGGGCTTAACCGCTTCCACACAGGTACAATGCCCACCCCTTTTTTGTTACGGCCCCGTCATGACTGACCCGATTCGCCTCTCCAAACGCCTCATCGAACTGGTCGGTTGCTCCCGCCGGGAGGCCGAGCTGTTCATCGAGGGCGGCTGGGTCACCGTGGACGGCGAAGTCATCGATGAGCCGCAATTCAAGGTTGGCGAGCAAAAGGTCGAGCTCGACAAGGACGCCAAGGCCACCGCGCCGGAGCCGGTGACCATCCTGCTTAACGCGCCCGCCGGCATGGATGTCGACAGCGCCATGCAATCGCTCAGCGCCGAAACCCTCAGCGAAGAGCATCGCTACGGCAAGCGTCCGTTGCGCGGGCATTTCCTGCGCCTGACCGCCAGCGCCGACCTGCAGCCCAAGGCCAGCGGCCTGCTGGTGTTCACCCAGGACTGGAAAATCCTGCGCAAGCTCACCGCCGACGCAGCGAAGATCGAGCAGGAATACATCGTCGAAGTCGAAGGTGAGATGGCTGCCCACGGCCTCAACCGCCTGCAGCATGGCCTGACGCACAAGGGCAAGGAGTTGCCGCCGGTGAAGGCCAGCTGGCAGAACGAAAACCGCCTGCGCTTCGCCATGAAAAACCCGCAGCCGGGAATCATCGCGCAGTTCTGCGAAGCGGTCGGCCTGAAGGTCATCGGCATCCGCCGCATCCGCATCGGCGGCGTGTCGATCGGCAAGGTCCCGGTTGGCCAATGGCGCTACCTGTCCGGCAAAGAGAAGTTCTAGAACTTCCACTGCCGCCACACATTCCGGCAGCGCCTACGAGCGCTGCCCACAACGCATCAGGAATACCGACATGGTTCATAACGACGTACTGCGCAGCGTGCGCTACATGCTCGACATCAGCGACAAGAAAGTTGTCGAGATCATCAAACTCGGCGGCATGGACGTCACGCTCGCCGATGTCATCACCTGGCTCGACAAGAAAGAAGAAGACGAAGAAGGCTTCGTGCGCTGCCCGGACGAAGTCATCGCGCACTTCCTCGACGGACTGGTGATCTTCAAGCGCGGCAAGGACGAAAGCCGTCCGCCGCAGCCGATCGAAGTGCCGGTGACCAACAACATCATCCTGAAAAAACTGCGTGTGGCCTTCGAACTGAAAGAAGACGACATGCACGCGATCCTCAAGGCCGCCGAGTTTCCGGTATCCAAGCCTGAACTGAGCGCGCTGTTCCGCAAGGTCGGCCACACCAACTATCGCCCGTGTGGCGACCAGTTGCTGCGTAACTTCCTCAAGGGCCTGACCCTGCGCGTCCGCCCTGCCTGATGCCCTTGTGCGGTGGCGACCGATAGTCGCCGCCGCAACGCATGACCGTTCATTCCTTGCAAAAATAATGGCTCCGCTTTTCGCGGCTGACGACTAGGGTGTACTGATCCCTAATCTTCAGGATTCGCCATGCATCCCTACTTTTCCCTGCAAGGCCGCACCGCTCTGGTGACTGGCGGTACTCGTGGTATCGGCAAAATGATCGCCAAGGCGTTCGTCGAGGCCGGCGCCCATGTCTACGTGTGCTCGCGCGACGTCGAAGCCTGCCATCAAACCGCCGGAGAACTTGGCGCCCTGGGCACTTGCCACGGCATGGCGGCGAATCTGGCGACCGAAGAAGGTGTGCGGGAACTGGCCGCGCGCCTGGGTGAGCAGATCACTCATCTGGATATTCTGGTGAACAACGCCGGCACCACCTGGGGCGCGCCGCTGGAGAGTTATCCGGTCAAGGGCTGGGAAAAGGTCATGCAGCTCAACGTGACCTCGGTGTTCAGTTGCATCCAGCAGTTTCTGCCGTTGCTGCGCAAGGCCGGTTCGGCGGCGAATCCGGCGCGGATCATCAATATCGGTTCGGTGGCGGGGATTTCTTCGTTTGGCGAGCAGGCGTATGCCTACGGGCCGAGCAAGGCCGCCCTGCATCAGTTGTCGCGCATTCTGGCGCGGGAACTGGTGAGCCAGCACATCAACGTCAACGTGATTGCGCCGGGCCGCTTTCCGAGCAAGATGACCCAGCATATTGGTAATGATGAGCAGGCATTGGCTGAGGATACTGCGCTGATTCCGATGAAGCGCTGGGGGCGTGAGGAAGAGATGGCGGCGCTGGCGATCAGCCTGGCGAGTACGGCGGGGGCTTATATGACCGGGAATATCATTCCGCTGGATGGTGGCTTCAGCCTCTGACATCGGCGGTGTGACTATCGCTGGCAAGCCAGCTCCCACAGGGTTCTTTGGTGTTTGAACAATCCAGGTTCACTCAAAAACCTGTGGGAGCTGGCTTGCCAGCGATGGCGTCCGCCCTGTCGCCACCAGACTTGAAGCGAGCCGGGTTATCATGCCCGCCCTACCCGCTTCGATCCCAGACCATGACTTACAGCTTCTCCCCCATCGGCTTCGTGCGCTCCTGCTTCAAGGAGAAGTTCGCCATCCCCCGCCAACCGCAACTGGCCCCGGCCGCCCGTGGCGTGCTGGAACTGGTCGCGCCGTTCGACCAGGGTGACGCCGTGCAGGGGCTGGAGCAGGTCAGCCATGTGTGGCTGTTGTTTCTGTTCCACCAAGCCCTGGAAGACAAACCGCGCCTGAAAGTGCGCCCGCCTCGCCTGGGCGGTAACAAGTCGATGGGCGTGTTTGCCACCCGCGCCACGCACCGGCCGAACGGCATCGGCCAATCGGTGGTGAAGCTGGACAAAGTCGAAGGCAATCGCCTGTTTATTTCCGGGATCGATCTGCTCGACGGCACGCCGGTGCTGGATATCAAACCCTATGTGCCGTACGCCGATATCATCCCGGGGGCGACCAATGACATCGCCAGCGCCGCGCCGCAGCTGATCGAAGTGCAGTGGGCGGATTCGGCTTTGAAACAGGCGCACACCCACGCTCAGCGGCTCGATGAGCCGCTGGTTGAGCTGATCGAGCAGTGCCTGGCGCAGGATCCACGCCCGGCGTATCAGACGCCGGCGCCGGAACGTGAATATGGTGCGCAGTTCTGGGACCTGGACGTGCGCTGGCACTACCCGACGCCCGAACAGATCCGCGTGCTGGAAGTCATTCCTGCCGGGGATTGATGCTCACGGTCGATGTAATTGGATGGACTCGCCCAAGCCGAGGCGTCTGTGCGCCACGGTGGCATTCTTATAGAAGCCAACGACAGCGAGGGCGAGGCCATGAAAAAGCATACGACGATTGATCAATCCTTGTCAGCCGACGTGTCGGCATGCTCCACAGTTGCGATAGATCTTGCCAAGAGGGTTTTTCAGGTGGCTGGGGAGGATGCCCTCGGTCAGGTGATTTTCGAAGATCGAATCAAGTCGCGAGAAGCCTTTCAGGTATTTCTGCGTGGGCTTCCCGCGAGCGTTACGGTGTTAGTTGAAACCGGGCCCGGCGCTCAAGCATGGGCGCGATTGCTCCAGATGCAGGGTAATTCCGTCCGCATCCTGCCGGCCCAGCTGGTTGCCAGTCATCGTAGCGGCCCAAAAAATGATCGCAACGATGTATTGGCGATCTTGCGTGCAGGCCGCGACTGCAAAATTTCGGCAGTACCGATCAAGAGTGCTGCGGCGCTGGCGATGCAGGCCCTGCACAGGGCTCGTCAGGGCTATGTGCGGCGCCGCACTGCGGTGGGTAATCAGATACGCGCCTTGCTGTTGGAACATGGGGTAGCCATGGCTCAGGGTGAGATAGCGATCAGGCAGCTCGTGCCTCGAGTTCTGGAAGATGCCACTCAGCCGCTACCTGATTTGCTGCGTGAACTGATCGCCGAACTTTTGGGTGAGTGGGGCCAACTGGGTGAGCGCGTCAACGTGCTGACCGGTCGGCTGGAAACGGCAGCGAATGAGGATGAAACGGCGAAGCGGCTGATGACGGTGCGCGGTGTTGGTCCGATCATTGCCACGGCGCTGCTGGCCAAGCAGACCGAACCCGAACGCTTCGCCAACGCCCGTTTGTTCGCCGCCTACTTCGGATTGGTGCCCAGCCAGCACAGCTCTGGCGAGAAAAACCGATTGGGCGGAATGAGCAAGAACGGTGACGCTTATCTGCGAAGTTTAACGATTCAGGGCGCTCATGCCGTTTTAAGACAGATACGTCCGGATTCAGAGCAGCCGGACGACAGGCGTCTTTGGCGCTGGATTTCCCGCCTGGGCCGCAAGCAGGCAGCAGTGCGATTAGCCAATCGAAATCTGCGCATCCTCTGGGTGCTGCTGCAAAACGACCAGACTTATCGGCGCCGGCCGGGCGATGGCCAGGAGGCTGCGATGAGTCACTGACAACAAAGTTCTGCCACCGGGGCGTAAACCGCTCCAACCCATGCTGAAGAACATTGACCCCAGGTCAGACCGTCGCGGATTGATGCCTGAGCTCCTACTGGCCCTTGAGGCCTTACTGTAATCGGCATACCGCGAGCTAACCCAATGTTGGCCAGAAGCCGCTCAACGCTTCCTCGAACAGGCCTTATACATAGATGCAACCGGGTAGCAGTGTTCAAAAGCGGGTTGAATGGTGGGGCGAGTCCATACATAGGAGCTGCCGAAGGCTGCGATCTGTTGATCTTGCTTTTAAGATCAAGATCAAAAGATCGCAGCCTTCGGCAGCTCCTACAGGAGATTGTCGTAAGCATGGGGAAATGTGTCGGGCATAAAAAAGCCCCCATTGCCTGCAAGGCAATGGGGGCTCTCTGTGGCGCTTACTTCTCGACGAACGCACGCTCGATCAGGTAATCACCCGGCTCGCGCATCCGCGCCGAGATCTTCAGGCCGAAGCTGTCGAGCACTTCGCTGGTTTCATCGAGCATGCTCGGGCTGCCGCAGATCATTGCTCGGTCGTCCTGCGGGTTGATCGGTGGCAGGCCGATGTCGCTGAACAGCTTGCCGCTGCGCATCAGGTCAGTCAGGCGGCCCTGATTCTCGAACGGCTCGCGGGTCACGGTCGGGTAGTAGATCAGCTTGTCACGCAGCGCTTCGCCGAAGAACTCGTTCTGCGGCAGGTGCTCGGTGATGAATTCGCGGTAAGCGACTTCGTTGACGTAACGCACACCGTGAACCAGGATCACTTTCTCAAAGCGCTCGTAGGTTTCAGGGTCCTGAATGACGCTCATGAACGGCGCCAGACCGGTACCGGTGCTCAGCAGGTACAGGTGCTTGCCCGGGTTCAGGTCATCAAGAACCAGCGTGCCGGTAGGCTTCTTCGAGATGATGATCTCGTCGCCTTCCTTCAAGTGCTGCAGCTGGGAGGTCAGCGGACCGTCCTGCACTTTGATGCTGAAGAACTCGAGATGCTCTTCCCAGTTCGGGCTGGCGATCGAGTAAGCGCGCATAAGCGGGCGGCCGTTGGGCTGTTGCAGGCCGATCATCACGAACTGACCGTTCTCGAAGCGCAGGCCCGGATCGCGGGTGCACTTGAAGCTGAACAGAGTGTCGTTCCAGTGATGAACACTGAGGACACGCTCGTGGTTCATGTTGCTCATGTACGTTTGACTCCTGGAGATTGGTCTGCGCGGCTCAATGAGGCTTAACGTGCGCAATTGCATCGCATTCTAATAGCGACGACAATATCTGTTAACTGGATTATTAAGATAAGGGTTATCGGTTATATCGATATGCGATTTACTCTCCGTCAACTGCAAGTCTTCGTCGCCGTCGCCCAGCAGGAAAGCGTATCCCGTGCTGCGGGTCTGCTCAACCTCTCGCAATCGGCGGCCAGCACTTCGATCACCGAGCTCGAGCGCCAGTCCAGCTGCCAGCTGTTCGACCGCGCCGGCAAACGTCTGAGCCTCAACGCCCTCGGCAAACAACTGTTGCCGCAAGCGGTGGCCCTGCTCGACCAGGCCAAGGAAATCGAAGACCTGCTCAATGGCAAATCCGGTTTCGGCTCGTTATCAGTGGGGGCGACCCTGACCATTGGCAACTATCTGGCCACCCTGCTGATCGGCAGCTTCATGCAGCGCCACCCCGAAAGTCAGGTCAAGCTGCACGTGCAGAACACTGCCAATATCGTGCAACAGGTCGCCCACTACGAAATTGATCTGGGTCTGATTGAAGGCGATTGCAGCCACCCTGACATCGAAGTGCAGAGTTGGGTCGAGGATGAGCTGGTGGTGTTTTGCGCGCCGCAGCATCCGTTGGCCAAACGTGGCAGTGCGACGATGGAAGCGCTGACCCATGAGGCATGGATTCTGCGGGAACAGGGTTCCGGCACGCGGCTAACCTTCGACCAGGCCATGCGTCACCATCGCAGCGCGCTGAATATTCGTCTCGAGCTGGAACACACCGAAGCGATCAAGCGCGCAGTGGAATCCGGCTTGGGGATTGGCTGCATTTCGCGGCTGGCGCTGCGCGATGCCTTCCGGCGCGGCAGTCTGGTGCCGGTGGAGACGCCGGATCTGGACCTGGCCCGGCAGTTCTATTTCATCTGGCACAAACAGAAGTACCAGACCTCGGCCATGCGCGAGTTTCTCGAGCTGTGCCGCGCTTTTACCGCCGGGGTGCAGCGCAGCGACGAGATCGTCTTGCCGACCATTGCTTAAAGCAGAATCACCGCCCACACCAGTCCGATCATGCTCAGCGCCACGAATTGCGCGGCGCTGCCCATGTCCTTGGCGTTCTTCGATAGCGGATGCAATTCCAGCGAGATGCGGTCAATGGCCGCTTCCACCGCTGAGTTGAGCAGCTCGACAATAAGCGCCAGCAAGCAAACCGCGATCAACACCGCCTGCTCGACCCGGCTGACATTGAGGAAGAATGTCAGCGGAATCAGCACCACGTTGAGCAGCACCAGTTGGCGGAATGCCGCTTCGCCAGTGAAGGCCGCGCGCAGGCCATCGAGCGAATAGCCGGACGCGTTGAGGATGCGTTTCAGGCCGGTCTGGCCCTTGAAAGGTGACATAAGAAAAAAACCAGCCAAAAAGGTGTGGGGAAGCTAGATCAACGAAAGTCAAAAAAGCGTGAAACCGCCAGCCATCACTGGCTGGGAATTGACTCAAGTTGTTGCAGCAGTAAAGCCGCTTGCGTGCGAGTGCGCACGTTCAGTTTGCGAAAGATCGCCGTGACGTGGGCCTTGATGGTCGCTTCCGACACGCTCAGCTCATAAGCGATCTGCTTGTTCAGCAGACCTTCGCAGACCATGGTCAGCACGCGGAACTGTTGCGGCGTCAGGCTGGCGAGGCCATCGCTGGCGGCTTTCGCTTCATCCGAGACGCTGACTGCTTCGAACGCTTGCGGCGGCCAGAACACGTCGCCATCGAGCACCTTGCGCACCGCTTCCTGAATTACGCTCAGATCGCTGGACTTGGGAATGAAGCCACTGGCGCCGAACTCGCGGGACTTGACCATCACCGAAGCCTCCTCCTGGGCCGAGACCATCACCACCGGAATCTGCGGATACTGCCCGCGCAGCAGCACCAGCCCGGAAAAACCATAGGCGCCGGGCATGTTCAGATCCAGCAGGACCAGATCCCAGTCAGCCTTTTCAGTCAGGCGAGCTTCCAGTTCGGCAATGCTCGTAACCTCCACCAGTCGCACGTCCGGGCCAAGGCCCAGCGTCACCGCTTGGTGCAGGGCGCTGCGAAACAGGGGGTGATCATCGGCAATCAGGATGTCGTATGTGGCCATTTTTCAAATGATCCTGTTTTTTAATGGCAGACGCGGTGCATTCCGGTCTTGCCAAAGCAACTCGAGACAGCGCTTGGAAGCGATATCCACAGGGGCACGTTCAACGCCAATCAACAGCAAACACGGCGTCTCAAACCTTGGCCGCACCCTAATCGGCGCCAAGCATGCCCAGCGCAGCCGGGGTGGTCAAGCAACATGGCCAGCGCTGTCGACAGTATGGGCCACTATCGGGCCAACTCCGGCTGCGGCTTTCGTATATAGGGCAACAGTTCGGCGTGAGCGGGCGTTGATTCATTCATGTCCAGTTGCTGCTTGGCACCGAGGTAATGCTGGCTGAACACATCGAAATAAGCATCCAGCGCCGAAGCGGCAGCGCTGTCACCGGCCAATTCCAGGCACAACGCCGCGACTTCGGCGGTGCACAGATGCTCGCTACGGGTCGAACGGCGCAAGCGATAGCGCGAGAGTTTGTCGGGCAGCAGGCTGAGGATCGGCAGGCGGTCGAAATACGGACTCTTGCGGAAAATCTTCCGCGCTTCAGTCCAGGTCGCATCGAGCAGAATGAACAGCGGCCGCTTGCTGCTATCGACTGTCACCGTGTTGGTCACCCGCGACGGTTCGACATACTCACCCGGAAACACCAGATACGGCTGCCACTGCGGATCGTTGAGCAATGCGAGCATGTGCGGGTCGGGCTCGGTGCGTGACCAGATGAACGCGTGGTTGTCGCGCACCACATCGGCAATCAGCCAACCGGTGTTGCTTGGCTTGAACACTTCCTTGCCGGTCATGATCAGGCACACGCCGGAACGGGTGTCGACGCTTGGTCGCCACGCGCACAGGCAATGACTGATGATGACCCGGCAATCGCGGCAACGCTCGGAGCGAAAGCCGCGCGCCTGAATCGGCTTGATGCCTTCGTCCTCACGCTGATCGCGCAGGCGGGCCACGGCGTTGGGGGCATGGATCATCGCAGGCAACACCGGCAGACAGGAAAACTCGACACGAACGACACTCGGCAGGGCAATAAAGGCCGGCAGTTTACCAGAGCGACGGCCACAAGCCTGTACCGTCCAGACCGGCTCACCTATAATTCGCCGCCACTGAACGCACCGCCCCGTGACGGGTCGAACCACCAGTCACCGAATCAGGAGAGTTTCATGCTGCGCCTTATCGTTCCCACCGCTGCCATTCTGCTGGCGTCGTCCTTTACCGCTCAGGCTGCGTCCCTGAGTGAGCAGAATCTGAACCGAGAGCTGCGCAACGTCGCCGCCCAAAGCAGCGTCGGCACGCCACGGGCGATCAATGAAGACATTCTTGATCAAGGCTACACCGTCGAGGGCACGCAGCTGATCAACCATCTGAGTGTGCAGAAGAGCCACGCCGACAAGATGCGCGCCGATCCCAAGGCTGTCTATTTCCAGTTGGGCGCGTCGGTCTGCAACAACCCGTCGTACCGCAAGCTGATGGCCAAGGGCGCGATCATGCGCTACGACTTCACCGAAGTGAAAACCAACAAAGCCATCGGTTCGGCCAGCTATCAGGAATCCGATTGCCCGAAAGCCGCGCCGGCGAAGAAGAAGTAATCAGCGCGAAGCCTTGGCGCGCCGCTGCTCATCCTCGGCGCGCAATTCCGCCACTAGCGCTTGCAGATAGCGCGAGCGACGTTCGCCGCCGGCCAATCGTCGGCAGCACTCTTCTTCGAGACTCAATTGATGCGTCTCGGCCGACTCCTGCAACATTCGATACAGCTGAGTATCGATCTCCAGAACCACTCTGACCATGCATCCCGCCTCCTTGCCACCCACGAATCCATGAATTGCCTAGCCTTGCGCAAGCGCAAGGTTGTCTTACGACGTCTGTATTTGAGTAAATCAGAGTGATGGCCCTTTGCGACACGTTCAGACGAGCGGCGACGCTTTGGCGCAAATCAGTAAGCGGTTGCCAGGCAAAACGTTACAGCGCACTGTTCAAGTCAGCGCGAATGCGTGCGAGGGTCTAGATTGAGAGTATTCCCGATCATTCGTTAACGGCAGAAATGGAACTGCCGGCCCTGTGTGTTTTGCAGTGCGACCCGGACGCTGGTTGTCCGGGCTACCCGCTCTGTACAGAAGGAGACGTTGAATGCCTTATCAACCGAATGACCTCTTGAGCCGTCATTTTCAGGAAAGCGGCGACCTCATCAGCCAGGTCGAAGCCCAACTCAACCGTATTTCCACCAACAGCCCGAACATCCCCATCTACCGCGACATGATCCTGACCGTGCTGCGCATGGCTCAGGAAGACCACAACCGCTGGAACGCCAAGATCACCCTGCAAGCCCTGCGTGAACTGGAGCAGGCGTTCCGCGTGCTCGAACAATTCAAGGGCCGGCGCAAAGTCACCGTGTTCGGCTCGGCACGTACGCCAGTGGAACATCCGCTATACGCGATGGCCCGCGAACTCGGCGCAGCGCTGACACGCGCAGACATGATGGTCATCACCGGCGCCGGCGGCGGCATCATGGCCGCCGCCCACGAAGGAGCCGGGCGTGACCACAGTTTGGGATTCAACATCACCCTGCCCTTCGAACAACATGCCAACCCCACCGTCGACGGCACCGATAATCTGTTGCCATTCCACTTTTTCTTCACCCGAAAACTGTTCTTCGTCAAAGAGGCAGACGCGCTGGTACTGTGCCCGGGCGGTTTCGGCACCCTTGATGAAGCGCTGGAAGTGCTGACGCTGATTCAGACCGGCAAAAGCCCATTGGTGCCAGTGGTATTGCTGGATGTTCCGGGCGGTACCTTCTGGCAGGGAGCGCTGGACTTCATCCGCAATCAGCTGGAAGAAAACCGCTATATCCTGCCGACCGATATGAAGTTGATGCGACTGGTTTACAGCGTTGAAGACGCGGTGGATGAGATCAATCAGTTCTATAGCAACTTCCACTCCAGCCGCTGGCTCAAGCGGCAATTTGTAATTCGCATGAACCACAAGCTCAGCGACCAGGCACTGACACAGATGCAGGAAGAGTTCGCCGACCTGTGCCTGAGCGACGAGTTTCATCAACACGCCTACAGCGGTGAAGAACACGACGATGCACAGTTCAGCCATCTGGCACGGCTGGCGTTTGCCTTCAATGGCCGTACCCATGGTCGCCTGAGGGAGTTGGTGGACTTTATCAATCTGCCGGAAAACTGGGCCGATTCGAAACCGCCCACTGCACAACGCTCACGCGAACCTTTCAACGTGATTTGAAAGCAAAAAAAAGGCCCGCTATTTTCTAAAAAATAGCGGGCCTTTTTTGTTGAATCGGTCTAATCGTCCATCCCTCGACCGCTGAACAAGCGGTTGATCATCTCCATCGAGAACCCCCGATACGCCAGAAACCGGCCTTGCCTGGCCCGTTCTTTCGCATCAATCGGTAAATGTCCGGAGAACTTGCGTTGCCACGTATCCTGAAGCTGCGCCTGCCAATTGATACCGCTTTCGCGCAGGGCGATTTCGATATCGGCACGTTGCAAGCCCCGCTGGCTGAGCTCCTCACGAATTCGCAGAGGGCCATAGCCGGAACGGGCGCGGTAGGAAACAAAACTTTCAAGGTAACGGGCTTCGGAAAGCAGCCCCTCTTCCGTCAAACGGTCGAGGGCTGTTTCGATCAGCTCCGCCTCGGCGCCGCGCTGACGCAGCTTACGCGTCAACTCGACTCGACCATGCTCGCGACGTGCGAGCAGGTCCATAGCGGTTCGCCGCACCGCGACGAGGGTATCCAGTACGGCGGTGGTCATCGCTGGTATCAGAGGTCAGCGTCGGCCAGGTCGTCTTCGGTCTCTTTGACCGCCGAGGCCTTGGAGTCCGCGATCACCGCTGGCGACAGCAGCTTGTCACGCAGCTGCTTCTCGAGCTTCGCGGCGATTTCCGGGTTGTCCGCCAGGAACTTGGCCGAGTTGGCCTTGCCCTGACCGATCTTGGTGCCTTCGTAGGCGTACCAGGCGCCGGACTTCTCGACGAAACCGTGCAGCACACCCAGGTCGATCATCTCGCCGTTGAGGTAGATGCCTTTACCGTAAAGAATCTGGAACTCGGCCTGACGGAACGGCGAAGCCACCTTGTTCTTCACAACCTTGACGCGGGTTTCGCTGCCGACCACTTCGTCGCCTTCCTTCACCGCGCCGGTACGACGGATGTCGAGACGAACCGAAGCGTAGAACTTCAGCGCATTACCACCGGTGGTGGTTTCCGGGCTGCCGAACATCACGCCGATCTTCATACGGATCTGGTTGATGAAGATGACCAGGCAGTTGGCGTTCTTGATGTTACCGGTGATTTTACGCAGCGCCTGAGACATCAGACGTGCTTGCAGGCCGACGTGCATGTCACCCATTTCACCTTCGATTTCAGCCTTCGGTACCAGTGCCGCCACGGAGTCGACGATGATTACGTCAACAGCGTTGGAGCGCACCAGCATGTCGGTGATTTCCAGTGCCTGTTCGCCGGTGTCCGGCTGGGAAACCAGCAGGTCGTCGACGTTGACGCCCAGCTTGCCGGCATACTCTGGATCGAGCGCGTGTTCGGCGTCGACGAATGCGCAGGTCGCGCCGGCTTTTTGCGCCTGGGCGATCACGGACAAGGTCAGTGTGGTTTTACCGGAGGATTCAGGACCGTAGATTTCAACAATACGGCCTTTTGGCAGACCGCCGATGCCGAGTGCAATGTCCAGACCCAGAGAGCCAGTAGAGATGGCCGGGATCGCCTGACGGTCCTGATCGCCCATACGCATTACGGCACCCTTGCCGAATTGACGTTCGATCTGACCCAGGGCCGCAGCCAAGGCTTTCTTCTTGTTGTCGTCCATTAAAGTCCTCACGTAATCAATAAGGCCTGACGGCCAACACCTGTATAAGTAGCCAGTATTATTCCACAGCGTTCGAAGATCGCCTACCCCTGATTTTCGATTTCTCGTGCCGCTAGTCGCACAAGCCCCTCTAGCGCGGCCTTCACCGTTTGTCGGCGGACCTCATCACGGTTGCCGGGGAAGTGCTGAACCTCACTGTAAACCTCGTCGCCAACACCCCAGGCCAGCCATACCGTGCCGACTGGCTTGTTCGGTGTGCCACCGTCGGGGCCGGCGACACCGCTGACCGCCACGGCAAAATGCGCCAGGCTGTGCTGCTGCGCACCGCGCACCATGGCCTCGACCACTTCGCGACTGACCGCCCCTACCGTCTCGAACAAATCGCCCGGCACATCCAGCTGCCGGGTCTTCTGCCGATTGGAATACGTCACGTACCCCGCTTCAAACCAGGCCGAACTGCCCGGAATCCGCGTAATCGCTTCGGCGATACCGCCACCGGTACAGGACTCTGCGGTGGTCACATGGGCATTGAGCACTTGCAGACGTCGGCCCAGTTCTGCGGCCAGTTGGGTGGTCTCTTTCACGGCGAGCTCCGGATCGTGTGGAATGCCTTCACCGTACACGAGCCGGCCATGCTTTCAATACACAGAATCATTCAAGATGTTCGGGCGCCAGCGCTCTGACATAGGCCTGACAGGCCTGCAACGCAATCAATCCACGGTCGCCGGTGTCGGTGATGGCGATAATTCGTTGAGCATGCGCCGGGTCAAGTCGGGCGCGTACGGCTGCAGAATCCACGCCGCCGCTGCCGGCGGTGGCTGGCAGCGCACAGCCGTGGGCAACGTCACCGGCGTCGAGAAGGACCGACAGCCGCACATCGGCAGTAGCAAGACGATCGCGCAGGCGATCCTGATCACGTTGGGCATCGCTCAGCGCTCGATAATGGGTTTGTTCACTGGCCGCGAGCCGCTGCTCCAGCGCCAGGCGTTTGTCCTGCTCGGCCTGTTGCGCGGTGGCGGCGGTCAGCGTCAGTTGATTGAGGGTTTCGGCGTTTAACCGCGCCTGCTCGGCCAATTGCCGCCCGTAGCGCCAGTCCTGAAACTGCCATGCCGCTGCAAACGCCCCGGCCAGCAGCAGCAACAGACCCATCACGCGCCAGGAGCTGGACATAGCACCGCCCTCGCCCGTGCCCAAATCTCGAGTCGATCCTGCAAGCCATTCAACCCGCCGTTGATCCGGCGGGTGATGGTGTTGAACTGGTCAGCGTCGGCCAGTTCATTCAAGCCCTTCTGCGCCCAGAACCACGCCGCCGATTCGGCCGCCCATTGCGGTTGTTCGAGCAGTTCGGGCAATGCCAACAGACGCTCATCGCCAAACAAGCCGAGGCTGCATTGGCGATAGTTGGCGCGACCGGTGATTTGTATCAGCCCGCGTCCTCGGTACTTTTGCCCGTCGCCATCCGCCTCCGGCGTATTGCCCAAACGCAGCGCCAGGGTGCCGGTATCGTATTTGCTCAGGTACTGGTTGTTGCCCAGTTCGCGCACGTAACGCAATTCGCCCGACTCGTGACCGACCTGTGCCAGGAACGCCGCGATACGCTTTGGCGTATCGATGCGCTGCCTGGCCATCGCGGTGTTGAGCGCCGAAACAAAAACGCCCGCTTGGGAGCGGGCGTTGGGCATGATGTCGGTAAGGTGTTTTTCAGTTAATTGCATGATGCATGATCCTCCCTGGATGTTGTCCCGATTGAATCACGGCTGGCGGCTGATGGTTGCCAGCCATTTATTTGCCAGAGTTTTCAGGGTGCCGGTCGCACCAGTTTCCGCGAGTCCCCCATCCGCCGGTAGCACCTGCCCGCCCGAGAGCTGCCACTGCTGGAACTCTAGCCAGTCGCGATTATTGGAGTCCTGTGGAATAAATGCACAATCAGACAGGCGCAACACGCCGCAAGCGCTTAGTTTATAAGCCATGAGTGTCGCTCCTAGATTTCAGCGTCCGCTGTCCATTCCAGTTGCAAAGTCTGCCCCGGTGCGCTGCCAACAGGCGTGACAGTGGCAAAAGAAATACTACGATCCGTTACGCCTTGAAGTAGTGTGCCGGTGCAAGCTTTGCTGATCGTTTGATTCCAGACCTGATTACTGCTGTCCGCCGGGCTATAGGCAGTAACCGTCGGTTGAACCCTTTTCTGAACCAGAAAGCCGATCGTCATCCCGTATTGGCCGGTATTTCCTGCCGGGACCTGAGTAAACGTCGAGATACAGGTATTGGTGCCATTATTGGCTTTAACCGGCAACCCGGAAGCAAATGACTTTTCGTAATAGCGCTGACATAACGCCAGCTCCTGCGCTAAGGGACGAAGTTCAAAGGGCGTGGATACAGGCCCCTCCTCCAATTGGACCTGTGTCAGATCGACCGTTTGCAGCACGTCGAGAGGCAGATCGAACGCCAATGTCAGACAGTCGCCGCTGCCTTGCATTTTCCCTGCAATGGCAGGCACCTGGAACGTTGCGGTGTAGCGCGTCCACACTGTGTTCAGTTGAAACGTATCAATCAATTTCCCAACGGCTGCCGATCCACCCACCCCGAATTGCTGCGCAATTGTTATTTGCAAAGGCCGTACGGCATCGGATCGAGCCCAAAACGTCAGCGTTGCCGTTTTTCCGGCGAGCGTTCTGACCGACTCTATATTCTGGGAAATTTTGTGAACGGTAGCTCCCGCCCCTGCGGACGTTTGCTGCCAGCGCAGGAAACAGGCCGGCTCATCAGAGACCTCGCCTTGCCCGAGAGCAAAATTTTGCCGTGTGATGCTCACTCCGGCGTTTCCGTTCCAGTCACAACGGAAACGATCAGCCACGTACCCGCCGACATTTGGCGCCTGATTGCTCGCACCACGCTGCCAGATTCGGAAATCGCCATTGATCAACAGATTCTTGCGATAGACCTGCACCGGAAACGCTTGCAGCGGATCAGGTCTGGACAACTGTCGAATGGCCTGGGCCAATTGATGGGTCTGATTTTCATCAGGTGTCAGGCCGGCAGCCGTGATTGCATTGAGTATTTCCTCGGTAACACTGTTCCCCCAACTCGCCGGAATCAGTGACCCAGGCTTTCCTTCAATCGGGTCTTCGTCGACAAATCTGCCGTTTTCCAGACCTGAGCCCGGAATGCTTTTCGGATAATCCATATCACGTTCCTGATGATTTAAAGCGCAGCAGACAGCCAGCTCGGTGCCACCGGCCGATGCGCGCTGGACGGGAAGAATGAGCCTTGCGGCCACTCGCGCAACGCCCGTCGATAAGTTTGCAGTTCGGCATATTGTTCAGTGGTCAATGTTGTGCCGCCGCCGTCCTCCAGTTCATCACGGTCGCGTGCGACCAGGCCGTCAGTGGCGGCAAGCTGGGCGTTGCGCCAAGTGCGCTCGAAGCCTGCGGCCGCCTCTGCCGAAGGAGGCGGTGGATCGACCAGGACCGGATAACCGCTTTCAGCATGCACGCCAATAACTTTCGCGGTGACCGACAGTTGCTGCAGCAGCGAGATCCAATAGGCTTGGGGAATTTCGATGACATCGTCAGGAATGTCCGACGAATTGATACCCGGTACATACACGCCTCGCGTACCGGCGCTGAAAAGCACGTTGGTAGTATTCATTCAATAACCCTTGGCAAAATAAAACACGGTCCAGCCAGCGCCAGGCTGGTTGACCGCGTTGCGCACTTTCAAGCGAACGCCTTGCTTGGTGGCGGTGCCTCCGACAACAATCACGATGGCCGCTTCGCCACCAGCGTGGTTGGCGACACATGAGAAAAACCCATTCGGGAAGGAAACCGGGAAATTGACCCACATTTCACCGTTGGCATCCGTAATGCCGGTTCCCCATTGATCTATGTTCCCACTGGCGTGCTTCTGATACCCGGGGTTAGCAGTCAACCCTGAAAACAGCGCGGCATATTTGAGACTCGCGGTGCCGTGGACTGCCCAGACTCCGTTTTCCCTGACGACAGTGGCGCTCTCACCACTGTTCATGACAATCGAGGTCAGTTCAGCTCCTTGCGGGCTTATTTTCGCAATGCCTGTACAGGCAATAGTGACCGGGGCGTTGCTACGGCAATGCAGCGTGAACGTTGCGCCATTGGGAACTGACTTGATGTCTGGCAAAGACACGGTATAGGCCGAGTTTCCGCCCAGGCCGATCGCCCATCCCACATCCGCAAAAGAAAGTTGCGCCGTGGCTGCGATGTCGCGAGACCCTGCGTGATTGCCCAGTGCACGCTGCACGAACTCGGCCGTAGCCACTGAACGGCTGAAATCGAATTGCGCCGGGGTTTTGAAGAGCTGCGAGCTACGTAGCGCGTCGAGCATTTGTGTATTTGAAGTCTCGGTCGGTGTCATTCCAGCGGCCCGCACAACGCCGAGAATTTCCTGCGTCACGCCGTTGCCCCAACTCGCGGGAATCAACGAGCCGGGTGTGCCCGCGAGCGCGTCCTCATCAACAAACATGCCATTGACCAAGCCTGCGCTTGGCACACTGATTGGATAATCCATTGTCTTTTTCCTTAACGATGACTTCGATCCTTGCGGTCGCGCGGCGCCACTGGCCAAATGATGTACAAACTAAACAAGCCCATATCGCGTGGCGTCGGTGACGTAGAAATGGACCTTGTTGCCTAGCTGGATATACCGTTGATCAGGTCACGAATCCCGATCAACGCATCGTCTGCCGCGCCACGCGCCAAATCGACCTTGCCCTTGCCAGCCTGTGCGCGAATCTGCGCCTTGGCTTTCAGGCGCAAAGTGCGCAGCGTGAGCAAATGCGCAGTCAACTGCTCCGCCTTGCTCAGAATTTGCTCGGCGGCCTGTTTGGCGCTGCGCCCTTTGGCAACCCACGCTGCGACCGAAAGTGGCACTTCCTTTTTCGGGTATCCGGCGTCGCTGAAAGCCTGAGCGTCTGCGGCTGCCTGTGCGTACTCCATGGCCTTGAGTGGATCACCAGCCAGTGCGTTGCGAGCGTTGTCGGCGGCGGCGTCGACTTTGGCGCAAAGGCGTTCGGCTTCCTGCAGATCCAGTGCAATCTGCCTGTCTGCATTGAAAACCCAGTTCTGCCCGTCCCACTCGTGCGCAGCCGACGGTTGCGGCAGGCGCAACTCACCGTCGCACTGATGAAGCTCCTGAATAACGATCATCGAATAAGCTCCCACGAGAATTGCACGTTCACCGCGTCGGAAAAGTTGATGGCAATGCCCACACTGTAATCAGTGATTGGATGGGTTTTGATGCCCATGCTCAGCAATAACTCATCGCTGTCGGCATTCGATTGGCCCAGGTTGTGTTCGGCCTGATAGCACTGCCACAGTGAGCGCAAATTGGCGTGGTCGAAGCTGGCCGCCAACGTCGAAACCGTGACGTCATTGACGATGTTGTTGGTGAACAGTACGCACGGGGAAACCGTTGCCGGGTTCCACCCTCCCGGGTTGTTAGAACTGCCTGTCAGGATCGGCGACAGGAAGCAGTAGTTGCCCCCTGCCCACCCGGTGGACGGAAAGGCGACTGAGGTGACCGCCGTGGACGATGGCGTTGGGTTACCGGCGACTAGTCGTGCCGCACGCGCATGCGGGTCGAGCGGTAAAAATATCGCCCCTGTGCCATTCACCGTTTGCGTCCAAGTCAATCGTGCGCGGTTGTATATGGTCCGCAAAACCGGCACCGAACCCGGTGCTCCGGTTATCACCCACGCCAGACACATGTCCAGAGGCGTGGACTGAAAACCGCCGCCGGCAGCGCCGTTGACCATTCCTTTGAGCGAGTCAGGCACGACGTCATGAATGCCACCGCGTTGGGTGTAGAACGTGAGTACCCCAGCGATAACTTGCGCTCGCAGAAAGTAATGGCTGCTGGGCAGCAGGTCCGCACTGCTCCACGCCGCCGTCACAAAGGTGCGCGAGCGTCCGAGTTGGCCGGCCACTACTTCCTGGCCGAGACTGATAAAGGTTCCCGCTGCGATCGAAACCCGGCCGCCACTGGTTGAGGCCGCAGCCGGACTGACCGGCAGACGTGCATCGGCGGTGGCAACTGTAGGTAAAGGCAAAGCAGCCAACGGCAGCGCCAGATCCTGGTTCCAGCCCTTGGCCGTCACCGATTGGATCGCTTGCAACAACTGATCGTATTTCTTCTCGTCCGGCGTCAGGTCCGCCGCCTTGATCACGTTGAGAATTTCCTGCGTAACTCCGTTACCCCAGTCCGCCGGGATCAACGACCCCGGTGTCCCCATCAACGGGTTCTCATCAACAAACTTCCCATTGACCAGCCCGGCACTGGGCACACTCTTCGGATAATCCATCCCTCATTCCTCCCTAGTCATAATTGATATGCACCTTGGTATGCGCCGGCGCACTGCGGTGGATCAGGCATTCCAGCGCCGAGCCCGGGTTTACGCCGAAGCGCTCGCCCCAGTAGCTCGCACCGTAACGCCGACCGAGCAGCAGGCGGCCGCCGGTGTTGAGCGTCCACATGAATTGCGCTTCCCAGGTGCCCCAGTGCGCCGAACCAAACCGGGCGCGGCCCATGCGTGGGGCTTCGTGTTCGGTGATGCTGGCGTTGGGGTAACCCTGGCTTTTGGCGATGTCGAGGTAATAGCCGACAGCCTGGCTGCCGACCGCGAGCAGGCGGCGGCGTACGGCGAGGCGGCGGTCGTCGAACAGTGGCGTGGTGCCCAGGCACGGGTCGGGCAATTGCATGACGCGTTCCCAGTCCGGCACCAGTTCGCTGACGCCGGCCGGGTCCATTTCGTTGAGCAGGTCGGCGGCGCGCGCATCCAGACGAGCCAGTTCGACGGCGACGCCTTGCAACACTTCTTCGAGTTCCGGCACGCGTTCCGGATCCCATGCCGGGCCACTGGGCAGCAAGGCGCGCAACTGCGCCTGGTATTGCGCGGCGGTTCTTATGCCCCCCATACGCAGCCTCCGAAGGTCAGCAGTTCGCTCTGCCCGGCCGGCACGTCAGCGGCTGGAGCAGTGAGCGTGTGATCGTATTCGCCGCCGGCGCTGCTGATCGCTTCGCGGATATGGCTGATCAGCAGCGGCACGCCGAGGTCAGCCTCGCGGTTGTGCAGATCGCGCAACTGCGCTTCGACGGCGGCGCGCACGGCGGTGGTGTCCGGATTGACGCTCTTGAAGCGATACACCACCGGCACCTGAACCGGTCGCTGCACGTGCACTTCCGCGGTCACCGGACGCAGCGGTTCGATGTACTCCTGAACCTCCGCCAACTGTTCATCGTTCGGCACCGGTTGCGGATCATCGTCGCGCATGATGAACACGGTTACGGTGCCCGGGCCGAGCAAGCCACCACGGCACCACGCCCGCGTCACGCCCGGCACTTCCAGTGCCCAGGTTTCGTAGTCGCTGGCCGCGCCTCCGTGAGGAATCACCCGATAGGAACGAATCACCCGCGAGCGCAGCGATTCGAGGCTTTCCCGCGCCACACCGCCGCTGAGGCCCGGCGCCAGCACCACGAAGCTGTTGCCGACAATCCCGGCAATCGGCTGCACCGGGGTCAGCGTCAGACCGGCGTCAGCGTTGCCGAGGCTGCCGGCCTCCAACGCGGCAATTGTGGTGTTGTTGCTGCCATTGACCGTGGTGCGCGCGGCGGTGACTTTGTAGGTGCGGCCATCGTTCGCTTGCAGCAGCGTGTCGACGTCGAGCACCGCGCCGGCAGTGGCGGTAAAACTGACGCTGCCGGTAGCCACTTGCGCAGCTTTGCGCGGCTGATTCAGGCGCAGCGCGGCGATGCGTTCCAGGGTTGACTCATCGGCTTTGTCGGGCAGGATCTGCTCGGCAATCCAGTCGAGATAACCGTACAGACCATAAGCGGCGCCGCCGAGGGTGCGGGCGAGCACTTGCGCATCGGACTGGCGCAGCGAATCGCCGGCCAGGTCGCTTTGGGTGCGCTTGATCAGCACCGGCAGCGAAGGGGTTTCAAACGGCATAGATCACCTGCCAACTGTTATCGGGGTTGATGTCCAGACGTTCACCGTCGGCCAGGGTCAGGACCGTGCGCAGGTTCAAGCGCTGGGCGTCGAGGCGTTCGCTGATGATGTCGATGGCGCTGCAGTGGCCGTCGTCGAGTAGCCATTGCAGGGCTTCACGGGCATAGAACTCGGCGTCCATCTGCGTTTGCCGGGTCAGCTTGACCCGGCGCAACAGCCACAGCCGCGAGCCGATGCGATCGTCGGCAACCGTGGGAAAACTGTCGCCCCACCAGCCGAAGCGTTCTTCGTCATCGAGGGCATCGTCATCGGCGGCGCGACGCCAGGTGAACAGGCTGATCAGCACCGCGCGGGTCAGTGCGGCGTGGAGGTTCTGGCTGATGAACATCATTGGCCTCCTGCCGGCGCGCCGGTCTGACCGTTACCGGCCTGGACGCCAACATGCACGTGCTTGATCTGGCTGATGCCGCCGGCCAGTTGATCACCGGTGGAGACGATCTTGCCGGTCTGGTTTATCACCGGTGTGTCGAAGTTCACCGCGCTGCTGGCGCGGATGTTCAGCGTGGCGGTTTCGATGTCGATGATCCGCCCGCGCTTGAAATGAATTTTGTCGCCCTCGTCGGTGTAGATCGCCACTTCACCGGCAGCGAGTGCTTGCAGGCGATAGCGACGGTCGGCGATGACCAGGGCGATGGCGTGGGACCGGTCGCCGCCGATGAAGGTGACGACCCCTTCCGCTCCCGCCAGCGGATGGCTGGTGAAACCATAGGGCTCGAAGTGTTCGAGGTCGTCGTTGATTTCACCGGCGGTGAGGCGCATTTGCAGCGATTGCAGTTTCGAAGCCGAATTGGCGAGCACGACAGTGCCGCGCGCCAGCAGGCGTGTCAGTAGGCTCATGGGGTGTCCTTGAAAAGAGTCGCCCGAATGGGATCAGTGTGGGAGCGAGCCTGCTCGCGAACGCGGCGGGTCAGGCGCTGTGATGTTGAGGCTGGCGACGCTTTCGCGAGCAGGCTCGCTCCCACAGGGTTCGGGGTCAGGCTCAGGTTTCTTTCGGGGGAGTCGGATTGGCATCAAAGGTATGCGGCGGCGCCACTTGCAATGTGGTCACCGATCCCTGCGCCGACAGCGAATAAGTGACCTTGGAAATCAGCATGTCACCATCGAAATCGAGCACCGGATCCTTGACCTTGACCAGCGTGTTATGGCGCCACAAATCGCCATTGCTCTGCCGCCAGCCCTGCACCTTATAGGTGGTGGTCTGCGCGCGGCCCATGCGAGTCGCGCTTTCCCATAGAGCACGCTGCTGCGCTAACTCAAAGGTCAGTTGCGTGCCTTCATTGATCACCGTGGTGCGCCGCCGTTTGAAACTCAGGTCGGCCGCGGTCGACTCGACTTCGCTGACCGCCGCGCCGCTCTTCGCATCCGAGCCTTTTTGCTGGCCGATCACCCGGTACTCGGAGAACACCTGGCTGAAATCCATTGGCGCACTGGCCGACAGGATGTTCTTGCCCAGCTCCAGCGCATCGCTGGCGCGTCCGCCGCTGCCGGGTTTGGCCAGCACCAACTGGCCCAGCTCGTTGTCGGTGGAAAACACCCGCAGCAGCGACAGCAATCGGTCGATCGACTGGAATGCCGTTTCACCCGGCACGATGGTGTGTTTGGTCAGGCGTGTGGTTTCGCTGATTTCGTTGACCACTGACAGCCCATATTCGCTCGCCAGATCGCGGACGATAGTCAGCAAGGGTTGTTGCTGCCATTGGCTGGGCAGGTTGCGAGCGGCGCAATCGACCAGATCCTGGGTCTTGGAACTGCCTTCGATGGTCAGGCTGATCTGCCGCCCGTCATAGCGGATCGGTGCTTTGAACACGTAACCGGTGAGCACCAGGTCCTTGCCGATTTTCACTTCACAGGGGTCACCGGGTTTAATCGGTTTGCTCACCGCCTGCCCCGGCCATTGCCAGGTAATGTCGAGCTTGAAGGTGCGGAACTGGCGCTCCAGATCAGCGGTGATTTCGACGCTTTTCCAGCCGCCGTATTCCATATTGTTGACCGTCAGCGTGACGTGATTGTCCATCTCGTTCATGGCATCACTCCCGCGAGACTTTCACATCGTTGGGCGAGAAACCGGGATGGGTAATCGCGTTACGCTGAGTCACTTCTTCGACTCGCGTGGCGTCGCCGAACTGCTTGTAGGCCACGACCACTGCCGGAAAGCTTTCCTGAAACGATTTGCTGACTTGCCGCACGCCGGAGGACGCCACCGCTTTGAGATGAGCCACCAGCGCTTCCTTTACATCGTTGATGGCTTGGAAGTGGGCAGGTCCGGCTTTTGCCAGCATTGGATCAATGGCGGCAGTCACAGCCGCGCGCAGCGCTTGCATGTCATCGCTGACAGGGACTTCCTGACGGCTGACCGGCGACGTCGACTGTTGAGCCACCGACGGCGTCGACGCCAGCTTCACCGGCGTGGTCGCCACCGGCATCGACGCCACCCACTGCGCCACTTTGACCAGCATCGTGTCCTGCACCAGATCGGCCATCGCCTGCGCTGCGGCATTGGTGTCTCTGCCCGTGGTGATCTTTGGCGCATCAGCCTTGCGAATCGCTTCGAGTTGCTGCGACACGTCGGCTATCACGCCACGGTAGCCTTCCTTGGCGAACGCTTTCAGCTCCTTGATATCGCCGAGCAAACCCTTGAATTCCGCCGCCACTTCCTTGGGCAGCTCCTTCACGGCCTTGACCAGCTCAGTGATCTGGCGGTACTGCTCGATCAAAGGTTTCAGTTGCTCCTTGATCACCTCGTAAACCCCGGTGAGGCTGTTGCGCAGGTTGGTGATGCCGATCCGCGCAGCCTTGATCAAAGTCATCGCCTGTTCGAAACGCGCCACCGCTGAACCCAGCAGACCGTCGGCTTTGGCCAGCAGCACTTTCTGCGTGCTGACCGTGGCTGTCGGAAACGGCAGGGGTTGGTCGGGATAGAACTTCAATGCAAACGTCACCAGCCCACCGTCCTGGCGGGTGTGGGTCATGTCGCATTCGCCGACCTTGACTTGCAGGCGTCCAAGCCACGGATGCACCAGCTCGCCACGGCCCTGCTCCAGCGCCTTGAGCAGCTTGTCGCGCTGCTCCAGGCAATCGGGGCCGATGATGAACGCGGTCAGATCGTGGGTCTTGGCCTGCTGGCCGAGGTCCTCGAAATACGGCAGGTCGCGTTGCGGGTATTCATGCAACTGCCCTTTGCGCCCGACCGGGGTTTTCGCCTGGTCGATCCAGAAACCGACACCGCGAAAGGATGCCGGCAATAAACGGTCACGCCAGTTCATTGGGAACCTCCCATCGACAGTGAGCGATAGCCGATGCGTGAAGACACGGCCAGGCCCGGTTGATTGGTTTGCGGTTGTTCGGTGCGCAGGCCTGCCGGCGCATTTTCGAAGCGCACGGTCAGGCCGCCTTCGAGTTGCGTGCGGTTGTTGGCGGCGCTTTGCTGGATCAGCGCGCTGGAGGTTTGTGGCAACGAACCGCTTTGCAGTGCGCCGTTGCCAGCAGGCGCCGGACTGGCAGCGAAGAACGCCGGTGCCAGTTCGCCTTTACCTTCGGCATTGGTCTGGCGTTGTGCTTCAGTGAGAGTTTCAACTTTGCCGGTGACCTTGGCGATCAGTCCGGCGAAGCCACCGTCGAACAACTCCTTGATCGGCGCAATGACGGTTTGCAGCTTTTGCCACAAGTCGCCGAACCACTCAGTGATCGGCCCCCAACTCTCGATGATCTGATCCAGCGGTTTCCATTCGAACAGGCTGTGCAGAAAGTCCACGACCGGCGCGGACAGCGCCAACACAACGCCCCAGAGCGCCGAAAAGACCTCACCGATCGGCTGCCAATACTGGGCAATCTGCTCCAGCGGTGACCACTCGAACAGGCTGGTGAAAAAGCCCCTGACTCGCTGCACAGACGTTTGCAGCGCCATCCAGATCGGTTCGAAGAACCCGACAACTCCACCCCAGGCGCTGGTGAGCATTTCCAACGGGAAAAAATCGAACAGTGTCCGCAGGATATCCCGGGTGCTTTGTACGGCCGATTGCAGCGTCGTGAACATCGGTTCGAAGAACGTCACGACACCACCCCAGGCATCGGTAATCATCTGCATCGGCGAGAAATCGAACAGGTTTCTGAGAAACGCCATCACCGGCACACTCAAGGCCTCGAGCAATTCCCAGATCGCCGAGAACAGGCCGGTCAGCGGCCCCCAGTTTTCAATGATCATCCCCGCAGGCGACCACGCGAAAACCGACTTGAAGAAGTCGATCACTGGCGCCGTCACGGCCATCACCTTGTCCCAGACTCCGGAGAAAAATCCCGTGACCGGTTCCCACAACACCGCCAGTGCCGCCAGCGGTCGCCAGTCAAGTACCGAGCGCAACGTCGCCATCGCACTCGCCCCGGCGTTTTTCACGCCTTCCCACATCCCTGTGAAAAACGCGCTGATCGGTGTCCAGTTGGCCACGATCAATCCGGCAGCCACGGCAATGCCCATGGCGATCAGCATGATCGGGTTGGTCTTGAGCACCATGCTCATGAGGTCCATCACCTGAGTCATACCGGTGACCGCGGTTTGCATGGCGGAGAAGGCAATCGCCCCCGCCGCCAGGCCTTCGACCAGTTTCGGGTTGTCGGCGAGCAGGCTGCCAACCTGCGTCAGCATCGGTTCCAGCCCGACCACCAAGGCCCCCACCGCCGGCACCAGCGCGGCGTCCACCGCCGCCGAAACCTTCTGCATCGACGCACTGAACACGTTCATGTTCTGCGTGGCAGCAGTCGGCGCGGCGGGCAGATCGACGGTTTTCGCCGTGTCGCTGACTTCGCTCAATTTTCCCTGGAACGCTGCGGCCGATTTGATGCCGTCTACAAACGGCGTGATCACGCTGCCGCCGTTGAACAGACCACTGATGTCCAGTTTGCCGAGGCCGGTCTGCTCGAGATTGTTTTTAAAACTCTCAACCTTCATGCGCAGGGCGCCCAGTTTGGGCGAAAGTTCATCGATGCCGGTGATCAGCACCGGTTTCGGGGTTTTCTTCTCTTCGTCTGCCATCACTGCACCTGCTGCATCGCATTGATCCGTTGCGCGTGCTCCAGCGATTCGCGGAGCACATCCAGTGGCCTGGCCATCATCTGTTCGGGGTCAACCTTCCAGAACCAGGCCAGGTCATAGGCGACTGCGATCAGGTCGGTGATGGCGCCGACGCCGCACTCATGAAAAAACTCGCAACGGCCCAGCTCAGCGCGTTGAGGTCAGCCAGATCCAACTGGTTGACCGACGACGGCGGGATGCCGGCGCACACGGCGATGTATTTGGCCGCCACGTCCATGTCGAGGCTGACTTCTTCGCTCTTGTCGATCTTGTACGGCAGCGCCTTGATCGCTCGCACTTCCTGCACCGTCGGACGGCGCAGAACGAGTTCGGTCAGTGGCTCGCCGTGGGCTTCGATCGCTACCTGAAGCTTCACGGCGCCGCTCATTGCCAGGTCCCCTTGATGCCTTCGAATTTCAGTTCGATGGTGGCGTCGTCGCCCTTGGAAACTGGCTCCTCGACCAGATAGGCGCCGGCCAGCACGTAGACTTTGCCGTTGCTGAACTCGCAGGTGACGGTGATATCGGTGCCTTCGATCAGCTTCTTCAGCGGGAAGTCGGCGGTGTGCAGCGCGGTCACTTTGAACGACGGTGCGATGTCGGTTTCCTTGTAGAAACCGGGCACGACGGTTTCACGTTTGACGGCCATCAGCGGGGCTTCGCAGCCGCCATTGATGGTCAGTTGTGCGCCGTCGACCTTGACGTAGCAGGTGCCTGCAATCAGTTGACCCATGGTGTTTCTCCCTTCAAATAAAAAGCCCACGCGAGGTGGGCTGAATGCTTAACGCCGACTGCGCGGATCAGGCCGCGTCGTCGTACTGCAGACGGAACTGGTTGAGCAGTGCGAACACGCGCAGGCCGTTGATGTAATCCGGCGGGAACAGCACGTTCACGCGGCTCGGGTCCTGCACGTCGCGCTCGACGATCAGGTGTTCGGCGAACAGTTCGGCGTTCTCCACATGGCCTTCCAGCTCAAGCTTGGCGTACTGCGCGATCAGCTCGCCGCGAATGGTCGCCGGGGTAACGATCGGCTGACCGGCGCCGAAACGGGTGCCGTCGGAGGCCAGTTTGTGGCGGCCATATTTGCTGGTGATCACGCTTTGCAGACGACGCACGATGAACGCCGACTGGTGCATGGTTTCGCTGTCCAGATAGGAGTTGTCGGCCTGACCGTAGGCGTTCTTCTGGTAGGTGGTGATCGAGCGCTGGATGCGCACGTAACCGCCTTCGTAGTACGCGGTGGCGATGCCGTAGTTGAGCAGCGACTGACGCTCGGTCAGGGTGAAGCGCTCGCTGGCCGGCGCCGGGTCAACGCCCGGCAGACTGCCGCTTTGCGTCGGGCGGCTGGCGTCGGCAGAGATGAACACCGCCGTGCGCGCAGCCAGTGCCGCGGCCTGTACCCAGAACGGTTGCGGCACGCCCGGTTCCAGCGCCTGGATGGTCATGTGCTGATCGTTGCGCGCCTGGCCGGCAGCGACCAAAGTGCCAACGGTGCCGCGCTTGGCGCTGTAGACGTGACCGAACAGTTGCTTGGCCCACGACCAGCGCCCGGTGCTGTCATCCATGACCGCTTGCCAAGTGTTGAGGGTGGCCAGATCGGACCACGGCAGCGCGATGAATTCGAACGGCTCATCGCCCAGTGCCGCGACGGCGGCGATCTGATCCGGCACGCCGGCGCCGCCGGTCATGGCGGTGATTGCGCTGGTCAGACCGGCCGGAGTTTCTTCGCCGTTGCTCTTGCCCAGGCGATTGAATTGCAGGCTGATGTCGTTGCCGCTGTCGCCGGTCCATTTGGCGTTCAGGGTGACAATACCTTCAGCAGCGGCAGCGCTGACCGGCAGGTCGGCAGTGGCGTTGATTTTCTGCGCCAGTGCAGTGGCCGCTTGAGCGGCGGTGGCGCCGTTGACCACGGTGGCTTGCACACGCACGCCGCCGACATACAGGTTGAGCATGCCCGCCTGAGTTGCGGTGCCGGTCAGGGTCAACACACCTTTGGCGATAGCGCCTTCAGTGTTGTGCAGCGGCAGGCACCAGATCTCGCCGATCGGGTCGGCCTTGCGGAAGGTTTCGTACATCGAGGCGAGCATTGAGCCCTGGCCGCCGATGCTTTTCGCCAGCGCCACGCTGGAAACCAGCACCAGCTTGCCGACTTCAGTCGGGGCAATATTGTCGTTGACCTGCGCGACGATCAAACGGCGCATGGCCGAGGTCGCGCTATTGGCCGCCGAGTTGTCCATTTCGGCATAGAACAGCGGCACACGAATGTCCGCCGGGATGTTGCTGAATCCGATCGCCATTATTTGGCTCCCTGTGGTTTAGCCGCTTTTGCGGTTTTGAGTGTGATATCGCCGTCGGCCAGACGCCGGCGCCACCAGGCGCTGTCCAGCACGTCACGGCCTGCAGCCGGCAACAGGTCGCCCGCCTCCGGGTCAGGTACGACACGGCCAGCGGCCGGCACTACGGTGATGCGGTTGCTCATGGGGTTACGTCTCCAGAGAAAGTCATTTCCACCCGGCCATCCGGGCCCGGGCGGTGCAGGTTGGGGTCGGCCGGATCGATCGCATCGACCCGCACCGTCATCCCGGTAAAGGACGACAAAGCGTCCAGTTCGCGCTCGTGCCAACTCTCCGCAGGCTGACTTGGCAGATTGCGGCCGAGCTGGAACTCGGCATAAAAGCGCAGCCGATAGAAGGCGCGGCTGCTGTTGATCGAGACCATCTCGCCGCCGTCGTAGGCGATGGCGCTGTAGTCGGCATCGGGCTTGAACCCCACCAGCGCGCGCCACAGTTCGGCGCGCAGGTCGTGCAACAGATCCAGCGCTTTTGTCGCGTCGGTCGCGTCAAGGGCCAGGACGATTTCAAAGCGGTCGCGGATTGGTTGGGTGGTGAGGTTTTGTGTGGTGCTGTTGCTGGCCAGATCGGCGATTGGCAGCACGTGGGCCGAAGGTGTTGGCAGATCCGGGTTGCCTTGCAGCAACGCCAGATCGAGGCCCACCGAAATATGATTGGCAAGCCCAGGGCATTGCCCACGCAGTTGCGTGAGGATCGGGGTGATCTTCATGGGGGTGTTCCGGAATAAGGGGAATTACAGAGGACGCCGCAGTCCCTGTGGGAGCGAGCCTGCTCGCGAAAGCGGTGCTTCAGTCGATGAATTTTTCGAATATCAGCTTGCATTCGCGAGCAAGCTCGCTCCCATAGGGCTATGCGTGAAGGGTTAAGGCTGGTCGCGCGGCGGCACTTCACAGACGCCAATGCGCTTGGCTGCCCAGCGCTCGTAAAGGCCGATGGCGACGTCGGCGCCGGCCATGGCGGTCAGGCAGCCAAACGCACCAGCGGCCCAGATCGACATGCCGGCGGCATACAGCAGCATGATCGCCGACACGCCGCAGATCATGCAGGCACCGGAACGCAGAGCCAGACGCCGCACCAGCGACCAGCCGCGTGCGCCCTCCTTGTCGGCGCGCCACATTTCGCCGGACACCCCGCCGACGACGGCGAGGAGGATGACCAGCCAGATCGGCATGTCCGCCAACGCTTGTTGCTCGTTTGTCATGTCACGCCTCCGTGGGTGATTGATGAGTGATGGGTTGGATTCAAACGATTTCTCTTGAGGCAGGCATTCCAAAAAGCCCGGCGCTTGCACACCGGGCTTTTCAGTAATGCGCTCCTTCGCCTTCCTTCAAATCCTGTGTTCGAGAAGGAAGCTGACTTTTCGGCGCTACTGGCGCGGTACGAGTCCATTCAGATTGTTTTTCCGACCGCGGTCCCTGCCCGCCGGATAACTGCTTCTGGTGCTTTACGCTGCACACCCGGGTCAGTTGCCAACCCTCTGAACCGTTGAGGCCGGTTCATCGCTGCCTGTTCTTGTGGAACTAAAGAGCTTGTCTTGCCAGCCGCTTTGTCGAGCGGCTTGGTGGCAAGAATATGCATGGATGCATATACAGTCAATGCGTGAATGCATTTATTTATGCATTAAATTTGCGCGCATGCATGAAACCCAAGCGGGCCAAGGGGTGGGGAGATTTGTGCAGGCGAAAAAAAACCTGCCGAGGCAGACTGTGTGAAAACGCACTGATGGTGGTTCCAGCAAACGCCCCGACTTGTTCGGGGCGTTTGCTTTTGTGCTCACAGCAAACGAAAAAAGGCGTTTCAGCCCATCAGCGCCATCATCTGGCGCACGCCCAACACGTTAATTGCTCTTTTCAGGTTGTAGGCGTTCACCGCCAAGGCCATTTCAGCTCTCGCGCCTTCAAGCTGTCGCAGCAAGAAGCGAGCGTTACCAAATAACCACTGTTTAAGGTTGCCGAAGGGATGTTCGACGATGGATCGTCGACTGACCATCATTTCGGGATGTGCCTGCATTCGCTGCTCCATTCGCTCGAAAGCCTGTTCGTGCAGATGGCGCGAGATGTATCGGCGTTTGGCGTCGGTGCACTTCGCTTTAATCGGGCAGCTTGCGCAGTCGCTGACCTTCGCTTGGTAGATCCGGCCTTTGTTGCTGATCTGCTTAAAGATCAGCCATTTTCCGGCAGGGCATTGATATCGATCTTGCGACGCATCGTAGGCAAATGCTGTTCGATCGAAAAATATCTGCTCCTTGCCGCAGGAGTTGAGTGATCGCGCCACAGGCACATAAGCCGTGATGTTCTCATCCTCACATGCCTGGAACTGCTTGCCATTGGAGTAGCCCGCATCCGCGGTGACCGTCAGTTCATCTTGTGAAAGTTGTTCCTTGGCGGCCTTGGCCATCGGTTCAAGTTGCTTGCGATCATCGCTGTCCTGAGTCACTTCATGATGCACGATCATGCAGTTTTCAGCGTCCACGGCTGTCTGCACGTTGTACCCGACCCGAGGCCCTTTGTGCGTTCGCAGCATTCGCGCATCGCTTTCGTGGGTATTGAATTGCTCAAGCTCCATGGATTTCATCAGCGCCTGGCACGTCAAGTTATTGGAATGCCTGACTTTAAGTTGCGCCAAAGTCGCCTTGATTGCATTGCGGTCAATCTTCTCGCCGGCTTCGGTTTTATCTGCCTCGTCCAGCTCTGCCAAATAGTGGGCGATGCGCTTCTCCAGCTTCTGCTCTTGATGTTGGAGCCGCTTCAAATTCATATGACGCCGTGAAGAGGCGACCGCCTGAAATTTGCTGCCATCAATGGCCACCAACTCGCCGGTTATCAGCCCCGCTGAGCGGCAAAACTGCACGAAGGCCCGGCACGTCGCGATGAAAGCGGCTTTGTTGTCTTTACGGAAATCGGCGATGGTCTTGAAATCAGGCTTGAGTCGATTGATCAGCCACATCACTTCGACGTTGCGCTGGCACTCGGCTTCGAGCCGTCGTGATGAGCGAATCCGCTGGAAATAGCCGTAGAGGTAGAGTTTGAGCTGATCCGCTGGATCGTAAGAGGGACGGCCGGTGCTTTTGGGAAGTGCTTTATCAAAGCCCAGTCGAGCCAGATCCAGCTTGGCGCCGTAAAGATCGATAACGCGAACGAGGTGATCCTCGGGGATCAACTCTTCCAGCGAGACCGGAAACAGGCTGGTCTGGCTGCGGGACTGTCCCTGGATGTAGGCCATAACGAAAAATGCTCCGTATCTTTCGATACGGAGCATTTTCTTTGAGCGCTGCGCAGATTGCTAGGTTTTCACACAGTCTGGAGGGGCAGGTTTCAGTTGGATGAACGAGAGTTAGCGGGCGTACATGCCCCACCAGAAGACGTGACCGAGGATGACAATCTGCTCTTCCTGGATTTCCTGGAAGCTATAGTCCTCGTCCGGATGCTCGTCGCGATTGAAGCTGCGCAGACGGATGCCGGTGGGCAGGCGATAGAGTTGTTTCACGCGCAGCTGGCCGTTGTGATTGATCGCATACAGATCGCCATCAATGATGTCGCCGATGCCGCACTTGCCGGCGTTGACGCCGACGGTGGCGCCATCACGCAGAACCGGCAACATGCTGTTGCCGCGCACCGTCACGCATTTGGCCTGGTCGAATTGCACGCCGTTGTGGCGCAGGCTGCGCTTGCCGAAGCGCAGGCTAGAGCGCTCGCTCTCTTCGATGACGAATCTTCCTGATCCAGCAGCCAATTCAACCTCGCGTAGAAAGGGCACCGACACCTCGTCGTCATCGACGGGCGTGTCGTCGTCCCACAGGCTTATGTCCTTGAGTTCCGCATGCACGTCAGCGCGAGTGCCGCCGGTCGTTGGCGCGACGTCCGCGCGCCCGCGCAACTGATCGGTGCTGACGTTGAAATACTCGGCGATCTTCGAGATGTGTTTATCCGAAGGATCGACAATCTTCCCGCTGAGAATCCGCGAGAGCGTTGATTGAGGCACGCCGGTGCGACGGTGGAGCTCCGTGGGGGAGATCCCGTGCTGGTCGAGCAGTGCTCTTAAGACGGAGGAAACGTTGCGTTTTTGCATAACGCGCATAGTGCTTGAAGTTTTTCGCGAAGACAAATGCTGATTTGCATAAATCGTGCATAGATCAACTTTTCATTGCAAGTAAACGCTCACCCGACCGCAGTGCCTGCGTCGGGCTGACTGCCCATGGTAACCTTGCGCCCATCGCGGAAAAGCCCGGCCATTGCGCGCGCTTTGCCCTACATCTTTTAACGAGTTGCCCGACAATCCGATGAATAAAGCCGTCTCCGACCTGTCCTCCCACACTCCGATGATGCAGCAATACTGGCGCCTGAAGAACCAGCATCCGGACCAGCTGATGTTCTATCGCATGGGCGATTTCTACGAAATCTTCTACGAAGATGCGAAGAAAGCCGCCAAGTTGCTGGACATCACCCTGACCGCGCGCGGGCAGTCGGCGGGACAGGCGATTCCGATGTGTGGGATTCCTTACCACGCGGCGGAAGGGTACCTGGCGAAACTGGTCAAGCTCGGCGAGTCGGTGGTGATCTGCGAGCAGGTCGGCGACCCGGCCACCAGCAAAGGCCCGGTGGAGCGTCAAGTCGTACGGATCATCACGCCGGGGACGGTCAGTGACGAAGCGCTGCTGGATGAGCGCCGCGATAACCTGATTGCAGCGGTATTGGGCGACGAGCGTCTGTTCGGTCTGGCCGTGCTGGACATCACCAGCGGCAACTTCACCGTACTTGAGATCAAAGGCTGGGAAAACCTGCTGGCGGAACTGGAGCGGGTCAACCCGGTGGAACTGTTGATTCCAGATGACTGGCCAAAAGACCTGCCGGCGGAAAAACGCCGTGGCGTACGTCGTCGTGCGCCGTGGGACTTTGAGCGTGACTCTGCGCTGAAAAGTCTCTGCCAGCAGTTTTCCACCCAAGACCTGAAAGGCTTCGGCTGCGAAAACCTGACCCTGGCCATCGGCGCTGCCGGCTGCCTGCTGGCCTACGCCAAGGAAACCCAGCGCACCGCCCTCCCCCACTTGCGCAGCCTGCGTCACGAACGTCTCGATGACACCGTGGTGCTCGACGGCGCCAGCCGGCGCAATCTGGAACTCGACACCAACCTGGCCGGTGGCCGCGACAACACCCTGCAATCGGTGGTCGATCGCTGCCAGACCGCCATGGGCAGTCGCTTGCTGACTCGCTGGTTGAACCGACCGTTGCGCGATCTCACCGTGTTGCTGGCGCGTCAGACCTCGATCCGCTGCCTGCTCGACGGCTACCGCTTCGAAAAGCTGCAACCGCAGCTCAAGGAAATCGGCGACATCGAGCGGATCCTCGCGCGAATCGGTCTGCGCAATGCCCGACCACGTGACCTTGCGCGTCTGCGTGACGCTCTCGGCGCGCTGCCCGAACTGCAAGTGGCGATGACCGATCTGGAAGCGCCGCACCTGCAGCATCTGGCGGCCACCACCAGCACCTATCCAGAACTGGCGGCGCTGCTGGCCAAAGCCATCATCGATAACCCGCCTGCGGTGATCCGTGACGGCGGCGTGCTGAAAACCGGTTACGACAGCGAACTCGATGAACTGCAATCGCTGAGCGAAAACGCCGGCCAGTTCCTCATCGATCTCGAAGCTCGGGAGAAGGCTCGTACGGGTCTGGCCAATCTGAAAGTCGGCTACAACCGTATCCACGGCTACTTCATTGAATTGCCGAGCAAGCAGGCCGAATCGGCGCCGGCCGACTACATCCGCCGGCAGACGCTCAAAGGCGCCGAGCGTTTCATCACGCCCGAGCTGAAAGAATTCGAAGACAAGGCGCTGTCGGCCAAGAGTCGCGCGCTGGCTCGGGAAAAGATGCTTTATGAAGCGCTGCTCGAAGACTTGATCAGCCAGTTGCCGCCGTTGCAGGACACCGCCGGCGCCTTGGCCGAGCTGGATGTGCTGAGCAACCTCGCCGAGCGTGCCTTGAACCTCGATCTTAACTGCCCGCGTTTCGTCAGCGAGCCGTGCATGCGCATCACCCAGGGTCGTCACCCGGTGGTCGAGCAAGTGCTGACCACGCCGTTCGTGGCCAACGATCTGAGCCTCGATGACAACACGCGCATGCTGGTGATCACCGGCCCGAACATGGGCGGTAAATCCACCTACATGCGCCAGACCGCTTTGATCGTGTTGCTGGCGCATATCGGCAGTTTCGTACCGGCCGCCAGTTGCGAGTTGTCGCTGGTCGACCGCATCTTCACCCGTATCGGCTCGAGCGATGATCTGGCCGGCGGTCGCTCGACCTTCATGGTCGAGATGAGCGAAACCGCCAACATCCTGCATAACGCCACCGAGCGCAGTCTGGTGCTGATGGACGAAGTCGGGCGCGGTACCAGCACCTTTGACGGTCTGTCGCTGGCATGGGCAGCGGCCGAGCGCTTGGCCCATTTGCGCGCCTACACCCTGTTTGCTACGCACTATTTTGAACTGACCGTGCTGCCGGAAGCCGAACCTCTTGTCGCTAACGTGCATCTCAATGCCACCGAGCACAATGAACGCATCGTGTTCCTTCACCACGTTCTGCCTGGGCCTGCCAGTCAGAGCTATGGCTTGGCAGTCGCACAACTGGCGGGTGTGCCGAGCGAAGTGATCTTGCGCGCGCGCGAGCATCTGAGTCGCCTGGAAGACACTGCCCTGCCCCACGAGGCGCCGAAACCGGCGGCCAAGGGCAAGCCGTCGACACCGCAGCAAAGCGATATGTTCGCCTCGCTGCCGCATCCAGTGCTGGACGAATTGGCGAAAGTGGACCTCGACGACATGACTCCGCGTCGTGCGCTGGAAATGCTCTATGCACTGAAGAACCGGATATAAGCACTGAAGAAGCGGATATAACGCAATTCGCTTCAAGCTGTTAGAATCTCGCGCGGTTCGGGATGCTGCTGGCTCATAGCCTGGTCAGCAGGTATCGCTCCCGAACCTGGCGACCCCAACCGTGAAGGGGCAACGCTGCCGCCGCCTGAGGAGAAAATTAGAAATGACCTTCGTCGTCACCGACAACTGCATCAAGTGCAAGTACACCGACTGCGTAGAAGTCTGTCCGGTGGACTGCTTTTACGAAGGCCCGAACTTCCTGGTGATTCACCCGGACGAGTGCATCGACTGCGCGCTGTGTGAACCAGAATGCCCGGCTGTGGCGATCTTCTCGGAAGACGAGATCCCAAGCGGCATGGAAAACTTCATCGAGCTCAATGCCGAGCTGGCGGATATCTGGCCGAACATCACCGAAAAGAAAGAATCGCTGCCTGATGCTGAAGAGTGGGATGGCAAGCCGAACAAGATCGAACAACTCGAACGCTGATCTATCCCCCCGCTCGACTAAAAGGCCCCTTGTGGGCCTTTTTGCTTTTGCAGGTTCTGCTTTTCTGCAGACGAAAAAAGGGGCGGTATGACCCGCCCACATTTTTTCCCTATTCCCTGTAGTCCTTTTCATCGTCCTGATGAATCGCCTCCTGCGATGTCCGTTCCCCTCTTCCGTGAAGGGCGTGTCTGTCCGTCGACACAGCCCTGATATTAGAGAGTTTCCGCAGCGGAGCAATCAGGCTCAGGCGCAAGTCTGCGCTGACATAAAGACATAACAATTTATAAATATTTCAATAAATCAGTAATTTACCGTTTAGCAGCGATCGCAATCGCCTTCTGCCGAAGTGTATAAATAACGAACACTTACGACACAGTAAGCAAAGGCTTACAGCGCGAGACTACAAACTCAGAAAATGCTGACCGCTCGTCTGGCACATCGCTCGACAAACGCGATGCACGAGACAGGCATAAACAAAAAGCCCCGACTGATTGAATCAGCCGGGGCTTTTTGCGGGCGGACGATCAGGCGCTTATTGGAACAGCGACTCGCTCGACAGGCCATTCTTCTCCAGGATCTCGCGAAGGCGCTTGAGGCCTTCCACCTGGATCTGCCGTACCCGCTCGCGGGTCAGACCGATCTCCAGGCCGACATCTTCCAGCGTGCTGCTTTCGTGACCGCGCAGTCCGAAGCGGCGAATCACCACCTCGCGCTGCTTGTCGGTCAGCTCCGACAGCCATTGATCGATGCTCTGCGACAGGTCATCGTCCTGCAGCAGTTCGCACGGATCGGTCGGACGATCATCAGTGAGTGTGTCCAGCAGGGTTTTATCCGAATCCGGACCCAGCGAGACGTCGACCGAAGAAACCCTTTCGTTGAGGCCGAGCATGCGCTTGACCTCGCCCACCGGTTTTTCCAGCAGGTTGGCGATTTCTTCGGGTGAAGGTTCGTGATCGAGTTTTTGCGTCAGCTCACGTGCAGCCCGCAGGTATACGTTGAGCTCCTTGACCACATGAATCGGCAACCGGATGGTCCGCGTCTGATTCATGATCGCGCGTTCGATGGTCTGACGGATCCACCAAGTGGCGTAGGTCGAGAAGCGGAAGCCGCGCTCGGGATCGAACTTTTCCACCGCGCGGATCAGGCCGAGGTTGCCCTCTTCGATCAGATCCAGCAGCGACAGCCCCCGATTGACGTAACGCCGGGCGATCTTGACGACCAGCCGCAGGTTACTTTCGATCATGCGCTTGCGCCCGGCCGGATCGCCACTTTGCGACAAGCGCGCAAAATGAACTTCTTCTTCCGGGGAGAGCAGAGGGGAAAAGCCGATTTCGTTGAGATACAGCTGCGTGGCATCAAGTGCCCGAGTGTAGTCGATGTATTTATGTTGTTTGAGTGTGGCGGAGTGTCTGGATTTGGAACGAACGGAAGGTGGAGCAGCCCCTTCATCATTCAACATCGAATCCGAATCGATGCCGGTCTCCATAAGGAGAACCTCATCGTCGATGTCAAACTCCGGCACTTCTTTACTGAGAGCCATTGTTATAGTCCTTTGGTGAGTTCGACCCCAAGCTCAAGCGACGCCTTTATCCTTGGCAACGCTGGAGCCTGTCCCCTCTACGCGACGGAACAGGCTGGCCTACAAATCAACGTCTTGGCAGGAACTGCAGCGGATCTACAGGTTTACCTTGGCGGCGAATCTCAAAATGCAGTTTCACCCGGTCTGTACCCGTTGACCCCATTTCGGCAATTGTCTGTCCGACCTTGACCTGCTGCCCCTCCCGAACCAACAGCCTGCGGTTGTGACCGTAAGCACTGACGTAGGTTTCGCTGTGTTTGATGATGACCAATTCGCCGTAGCCCCTTAAGCCACTCCCGGCGTATACGACCGTCCCATCAGACGCAGCTAAAACAGGCTGTCCCAAATCTCCGGCGATATCAATTCCTTTATTCAAACTACCGTTTGAAGAGAATTTTCCAATCAGAACGCCATTAGATGGCCATCCCCAGCCGGTCGGGGCCGGGCCTGCCGGAGGCAGTGGAGCGGGTGCAGGTTTGCTCGCGACGGACGGTACAACCCCTTTGGAACCGGTGGTTGTAGTGGTTGTGGTGCCATTCGCCTGGCGCCGGATTACCGTGGTTTTACTCGACGAAGAAGGTGAAGAACTGGAGTTGCTCACCACGGCTGTCGGCGTTGAACCGCTGCGCCCGTCGAAGCGAATTGTCTGACCCGGATGGATCGTATACGGCGTAGGAATATTGTTCCGGGCGGCGAGGGTTTTGTAGTCCCAGCCGTAACGAAAGGCGATCGAAAACAGGGTATCGCCGGGGCGGACTACATATTGCCCGGTAGTAACGGTCGGACGTTGTGCGACCGAATTATTGCGATCGACAACCCGTACGTTGCTCGATTTGGTGCTGGAGCAACCGACCAGCAAGGTGCTCAAGACAAGGCCAGTCACCAGGCGCTGAAAGCTCGTGTTACCCATACGCTGCGCAATGACTGTGAGACTCACCCGCCGCTCCCTTTGTGGTGGCTGAAAATTCTGAATGCCGCGTTGCGGCATGAGGTGTCGCAAGTATAACGGGCCGAAACGGCTTTACCTTTAATGAAGCGAAATCACCGTGCGCACACGTTTGCCAGGGGCAAGTACGCTGCGTTTAAACTCTGGCTGCCGTGTAAGACCGGCGCCGTTGAAAGGAATTCAGCGCCTGTTTACAAATGCTCAGGCCAGTGGACCGTTGAGCAAAGGCACGAAACGCACAGCGCCCAGAACGTGTCGGGAAAAGCCATGTTCTTCGCGCACGATCAGCATCAGCTGTTGCACTTCACCGGAGCCGACGGGAATCACCATGCGTCCACCGGGAGCCAGTTGATCGAGCAAAGCCTGCGGTACATCGGTGGCAACGGCGGTGACGATGATGCCGTTGTATGGCGCCAGCGCCGGCCAGCCTTCCCAGCCATCGCCCCAGCGAAACACCACGTTGCGCAGGTTCAGCTCGACCAGACGCTCCTTGGCGCGATCCTGCAACACCTTGATGCGCTCGACCGAAAACACCCGTTCAACCAGTTGCGACAACACCGCCGTCTGGTAGCCGGAACCGGTGCCGATCTCCAACACTTTATCCAGCGGGCCGGCCTCCAGCAGCAGCTCGCTCATGCGCGCCACCATGTAAGGCTGGGAGATGGTCTGGTTGTTGCCGATCGGCAGCGCGGTGTCTTCATAAGCGCGATGCGCCAGCGCCTCGTCGACAAACAGGTGACGCGGTGTGCGGCGGATCACTTCCAGGACTTTGGCGTTCGACACGCCTTCTTCATACAGCCGCTGGATCAGTCGCTCGCGCGTACGCTGGGAGGTCATGCCAATGCCGCTGCGCAGGCGGTCGTCATGTTCACGCATCAGCTCAGCCCCCCCAGCCAGCCATCCAGACTTCTGAAGGCATCATTGAAGGTACGATCGAGCTGCAACGGTGTGATGGACACATAACCCTGCATCACGGCATGAAAATCGGTGCCCGGGCCGCCGTCTTCAGCGTCGCCGGCAGCGGCGATCCAGTAACCGGCCTTGCCGCGCGGATCGACCACTTTCATCGGCGCCGCCGCGCGGGCGCGATGGCCGAGACGGGTCAACTGAATGCCACGGATGTGATCGATAGGCAGATTGGGAATGTTCACGTTGAGTACCGTGCGCGGTGGCAGATCGAGCCCGGCGTGGGCCTCGACCAGTTTGCGCGCAAAGTAGGCCGCAGTCGGCAGGTTATCCACCTGACGCGAGACCAGTGAAAAGGCAAACGATGGGCGCTCGAGAAATCGTCCTTCAAGGGCTGCCGCCACGGTTCCGGAATACAGCACGTCGTCACCGAGGTTGGCGCCCAGGTTGATGCCGGAAACCACCATGTCCGCCTCGCGCTCAAGCAAGCCGTTGAGGCCCAGGTGAATGCAATCGGTCGGTGTGCCGTTGAGGCTGATAAAGCCGTTGGCCAGGTATTGCGGGTGCAGCGGACGGTCGAGCGTCAGCGAACTGCTGGCGCCGCTTTTGTCCTGCTCCGGGGCGATAACCACGCATTCGGTGTAATCCGCCAGCGCAGCATAAAGCGCGGCGAGACCGGGTGCAGTTACCCCATCGTCGTTAGAAATCAGAATACGCATGGGCTGTCCGTCTGCCCCACCGGCACCAGATCAACGAGCTCGCGCACCAATACGGTGGCAAAGCATCCGGCCGGGAGGACGAATTCCAGTTGCAGAATGTCAGGTTGGGGATAATGCCACGTCAACCCGCCAATGGGCAGCCGCAGGATGCGACGTTCATGGCTCATGCCGGCGTGGATCAACCAGTCGCGCAGATCCGCTTCGCGGGCGGCGATCGCCTGCTCCAGTTCATGGACAGCACCGGCAGCCGGCGAGTCACCTTCGCCCCACTGCGGACCGGTCGGGTGCAGGTCGAGAATTGCCAGACGCGGGTCGCTGCATTCGGCTTCACCGGCCGGGAAAAAACTGCGGCTGTCGGTGAAGGCCAGCAGATCGCCAACCAGCGCCGTGTTCCAGGTGCCATCGGCGACGCGCGCCGCCAGCACCTGGTTGAACAGAAAGCTGCGCGCCGTCGACAGCAACCGCGAACGCACATTGCGCTGTTCCGGCAAAGCCTTGCGCGCCGCCCACGCCCGCGCATCGATAACGTTGCCGCCGTCATGGCCGAAGCGCTGGGCGCCGAAATAATTGGGAATACCTTGTTTGGCGATCAGTTGCAGGCGCTGTTCAAGCGCGTCTTTGTCGCCATTGAATTGCGTCAGGCGCAACGTGAAACCGTTGGCCGAATGCGCACCGCGTTGCAGCTTGCGCTTGTGGCGCGTGGTCTTGAGGATCTTCAGCGTGTCGTTCTCCGCTGCCGACAGATCCGGATCGGCCTTGCCCGGCAGTTGCACGCTGAACCACTGTCGGGTCAAGGCCTGACGGTCCTTGAGGCCGGCATAGCTGACGGTACGCAACGGCACGCCCGCCGCTTTGGCGATCCGCCGCGCCGCTTCTTCGGTATTGAGGCCGCGCTTTTCCACCCAGATCCACAAATGTTCGCCGTCACCGCTGAACGGGATATCCAGCACTTCATCGACCTGAAAATCTTCGGCGATGGCTTTCAGTACCGCTGTGCCGAGGGGTTCGCCATAGGCCCGTGGGCCGAGCAATTGCAGTTCATTCATGCGCGCAGCAACAAGGCAACGGAGTGCACGGCGATACCTTCTTCGCGACCGACAAAGCCAAGCTTTTCGGTGGTGGTAGCTTTGACGTTCACTTGATCCAACTCAACTTGAAGATCCGCCGCGATCAGCGCGCGCATCGATTCGATATGCGGCGCCATTTTTGGCGCCTGGGCAACGATGGTGTTGTCGACGTTGCCGACCTTCCAGCCCTTGGCGTGGATCAGACTGACCACATGACGCAACAGCACACGGCTGTCGGCGCCCTTGAATTGCGGATCGGTGTCCGGGAAGTGTTTACCGATATCACCCAGCGCCGCCGCGCCGAGCAAGGCATCGCTCAAGGCGTGCAGCAGGACGTCACCGTCGGAATGAGCGAGCAGCCCGAAGCTGTGTGCAATCCGCACGCCGCCCAGAGTAATGAAATCGCCTTCAGCGAAACGGTGCACATCGTAGCCGTGGCCAATACGCATAAAAAAAACGCCCCGATTTTTGTCAGGGCGTGATTCTACCTGCATTAACCGCGCAGAGCGCGTGCGTGATGCTGCAAGTGGTCGTCAATGAAGCTTGAGATGAAGAAATAGCTGTGGTCGTAGCCCGGTTGCAGGCGCAGCTCCAGCGGATGCCCCGCTTGTTTTGCCGCGTGTTGCAAGGCTTCGGGTTTCAGTTGGGTGGCGAGGAAATCGTCACGATCACCTTGATCGACCAACAACGGCAACTTCTCCGTCGCCTCGGCGATCAGCACACAGGCGTCCCACTCCTTCCACTTCGAACGGTCTTCGCCCAAATAGTTGGAAAAGGCCTTCTCACCCCACGGGCAATCGATCGGATGGGTAATCGGCGAAAAGGCCGAGACCGATTTATACCGCCCAGGATTGCGCAAGGCACAGACCAAAGCACCGTGGCCGCCCATGGAGTGACCGCTGATGCTGCGCTTGTCGGACGCTGGGAAATGCGCTTCAACCAATGCAGGCAATTCCTGCACGACATAGTCATGCATCTGATAGTGCCGCGCCCACGGTTCCTGCGTGGCGTTCAGATAAAACCCGGCGCCGAGACCGAAATCCCAAGCTTTTTCGGCATCGTCCGGGACATCCGGGCCACGTGGGCTGGTATCCGGGGCGACGATAATCAAACCAAGCTCGGCGGCCATGCGCATCGCACCGGCCTTTTGCATGAAATTCTCATCGGTGCAGGTCAGCCCGGACAACCAGTACAGCACTGGCAGCTTGCCGCCCTGCTCCGCTTGCGGCGGCAGGTACACGGCGAAGACCATGTCGCAATCAAGCACTTCGGAGCGATGGCGATAACGCTTGTGCCAGCCACCGAAACTCTTCTGACAGGAAATGTTTTCCAGATTCATAGCACTTCAGCCGCAAGCTGCGAGCTTCAAGCTGCAAGAGGGCGTTGCGCCTGCTTGCAGCTTGTGGCTTGTAGCTTGCCGCTGCTCCTTAGAAATGAATGACGGTGCGGATGCTCTTGCCTTCGTGCATCAGGTCGAACGCCTTGTTGATATCTTCCAGGCCCATGGTGTGGGTGATGAAGGTATCCAGGGGGATCTCGCCGCTCTGGGCCATGTCGACGTAACTCGGCAATTCAGTACGGCCACGCACGCCGCCGAACGCCGAACCGCGCCAGACGCGACCGGTAACCAACTGGAACGGACGGGTAGCGATTTCCTGACCGGCACCGGCGACACCGATGATGACCGACTCGCCCCAGCCTTTGTGGCAGCACTCAAGCGCGGCGCGCATCAATTGCACATTGCCGATGCACTCGAAGGAGAAGTCGACGCCACCATCGGTCATGTCGACGATTACTTCCTGAATCGGACGATCAAAGTCTTTCGGGTTCACGCAATCGGTGGCACCGAGTTGTTTGGCGATTTCGAACTTGGCCGGGTTGATGTCGATCGCAATGATGCGCGCAGCCTTGGCTTTCACCGCGCCGATCACCGCCGACAAGCCGATACCACCGAGACCGAAGATGGCCACGGTGTCACCCGGTTTGACCTTGGCGGTATTGAGCACGGCGCCGATACCGGTGGTCACGCCGCAACCGAGCAGGCAGACCTTTTCCAGCGGCGCGTCTTTGGAGATCTTGGCCACGGAGATTTCCGGGAGCACGGTGTATTCCGAAAACGTCGATGTGCCCATGTAGTGGAAAATCGTTTCGCCCTTGTAGGAAAAGCGCGAAGTGCCGTCCGGCATCAGGCCCTTGCCTTGGGTGGCGCGAATCGCCTGGCAGAGGTTAGTCTTGCCCGACTTGCAGAATTTGCACTGGCCGCATTCCGGGGTGTACAGCGGGATGACGTGGTCGCCGACGGCAACCGAGGTCACGCCCTCGCCGATCGCTTCAACGATGGCGCCACCTTCGTGGCCGAGGATCGACGGGAAGATGCCTTCCGGGTCTGCGCCGGACAAGGTGTAGGCATCGGTGTGGCACACCCCGGAAGCGACAACGCGCAGCAACACTTCACCAGCCTTGGGCATGGCGACATCGACTTCTACGATTTCCAGCGGCTTCTTGGCCTCGAAGGCAACGGCGGCGCGCGACTTGATCATGCTGACTCTCCAGTGAATCCAATAAATAAAAAAGCAGACAGACAGTGTAGTTCAGCGCGTCCTGAGGAATAATCCGGACGAAAGCAAAACATTATTGCCATACAGGGATAATCCAAGTGTCGGAAAACCGCTGGGAAGGCATCGACGAGTTCGTTGCCGTCGCCGAATGCAACCAATTCACCGCCGCTGCCGAGCGTCTTGGGGTTTCTTCCTCGCACATCAGTCGACAAATCGTACGGCTCGAAGAGCGTTTGCAGACGCGCCTGCTCTACCGCAGCACTCGGCGAGTTACGTTGACCGAAGCCGGGCAGACTTTCCTGCAACATTGCCAGCGCCTGCAGGACGGTCGCGAAGAAGCCTTGCGCGCGGTAGGCGATCTGACCAGCGAACCGAAAGGCATGCTGCGCATGACCTGCGCGGTGGCCTATGGCGAACGCTTTATCGTGCCGCTGGTGACTCGCTTCATGGGGCTGTACCCGCAGCTGCGTATAGATATCGAGCTGAGCAATCGCCAGCTGGATCTGGTGCATGAAGGGCTGGACCTGGCGATCCGTCTGGGTCGGTTACAGGATTCGCGCTTGGTTGCGACACGCCTGGCGCCACGGAGAATGTACCTGTGCGCGTCGCCGTCCTACCTGGAACGGTACGGGCGCCCACACAGTCTGTCGGAACTGAGTCGGCACAATTGCCTGATCGGCAGTTCCGATATCTGGCAACTGGAACAGAACGGGCGGGAATTTTCCCAGCGAGTGCAAGGCAACTGGCGTTGCAACAGTGGGCAGGCGGTGCTGGATGCGGCGCTTCAGGGTGTCGGATTGTGTCAGTTGCCGGACTATTACGTGCTCGAGCACCTGCACAGCGGCGCGCTGATTTCCTTGCTCGAGGCGCATCAGCCGCCTAATACGGCGGTGTGGGCGCTGTATCCGCAGCAGCGGCATCTGTCGCCGAAAGTGCGCAAGTTGGTGGATTTTCTTAAAGAAGGGTTGGCTGAGCGGGCGGAGTATCGAAGCTGAGTGATGGGTTGTTAGTGCGGCCGCCTTCGCGAGCAAGCTCGCTCCCACAGTGGACGTGCAGTGACTGCAAATCTGGTGTCAGGCGCAAATCAAATGTGGGAGCGAGCTTGCTCGCGAAGGCGGCGCAATGGGCGCCACAGCAATCAGCGGCGGTTAGCCCATCGCTGGCGCAACCACTCCAGATCTTCCGGCCGGGTCACCTTGAGGTTATCCGCGCGCCCTTCGATCAGACGCGGTGCCAGACCGGCCCATTCCATCGCCGAAGCTTCATCGGTAATCACGGCATCCGCAACCAGGCTATCGGCCAACGCCCGATGCAACGCACCGAGGCGGAACATCTGCGGCGTATACGCCTGCCAGATCACGCTGCGATCCACGGTTTCAACCACACGCCCGTTGTTATCAACGCGTTTGAGCGTGTCGCGAGCGGGCACCGCCAACAGACCGCCGACTGGGTCGTCCGCCAGTTCGGCAAGCAACTTGTCGAGATCATCACGACTCAGATTCGGCCGGGCCGCATCGTGCACCAGCACCCAATCGTCATCGTCGGCGCCTTGCGCATGCAGGTGCAGCAAGGCATTGAGCACCGAAGCGGAACGCTCCGCCCCGCCATCAACCCGCTGAATGCGCGGATCGTTGACGCATGCCAGATTCGGCCAATAGGGATCATCGACAGCAAGACTGACCACCAGGCCCTTGAGGCTTGGGTGATCGAGGAAACAGCCGAGGCTGTGTTCGAGAATTGTGCGCCCGCCCAGTTGCAGATATTGCTTGGGACGGTCCGCGGCCATTCGGGCACCGACGCCCGCGGCAGGAATCACGGCCCAGAAGGCCGGCAGGGAATCGATCATTGGGCCAACTGGTAAAGGGTTTCGCCGTCCTTGACCATGCCCAGTTCGTGACGAGCCCGCTCTTCAACGGTCTCCATGCCTTTTTTCAATTCGCTGACTTCCGCGTCCATCACCCGGTTGCGCTCCAGCAGGCCTTCGTTTTCGGCATGTTGCTCGGCGATCTGCTGTTTCAGCTCGGCGACCTGCGCCAGACTGCCATTGCCCACCCACAGGCGGTACTGCAGACCGGCCAGCAGCAAGAGCAAAACAAGAAACAACCAGTAAGGACTGCGCATCGAATATCAGGTATCCAGTGAAAAAAGACAGCCACGCATAATGTTGCAGCATCTGATAGCACGAAGCCTGGAAAGATCCAGGCTTGTGCTTAAGGCATCAGATTAGTGGCAAATCCATCGCTGTCACGACTTTTCCGACACAATCCGGTGTCCTTTGATCAGGTTGCGCTTAACCGCGGAACTCGGCACGGCCGTTGTACTTGGCCTTGCCGTTCAACTGCTCTTCGATACGCAGCAGTTGGTTGTACTTGGAAACGCGGTCGGAGCGGCACAGCGAACCGGTCTTGATCTGGCCAGCCGAGGTGCCCACAGCCAGGTCGGCAATGGTCGAATCTTCGGTTTCGCCAGAGCGGTGCGAGATCACTGCGGTGTAACCGGCAGCCTTGGCCATCTGGATGGCTTCCAGGGTTTCGGTCAGGGTGCCGATCTGGTTGAACTTGATCAGGATCGAGTTGGCGATCTTTTTATCGATGCCTTCTTTGAGGATCTTGGTGTTGGTCACGAACAGGTCGTCGCCCACCAGCTGGGTCTTCTCGCCGATCTTGTCGGTGAGGATTTTCCAGCCTGCCCAGTCAGACTCGTCGAGACCGTCTTCGATGGAGATGATCGGGTAACGCTCGGTCAGGCCTTTGAGGTAGTCGGCGAAACCTTCAGCAGTGAACACCTGGCCTTCACCGGACAGGTTGTACTTGCCGTCTTCGTAGAACTCGCTCGCGGCGCAGTCCAGCGCCAGGGTCACGTCGGTGCCCAGCTTGTAACCGGCATTGGCCACGGCTTCGGAGATCACTTTCAACGCGTCTTCGTTGGACGCCAGGTTCGGTGCGAAACCGCCCTCGTCGCCAACGGCGGTGCTCAGGCCACGGGCCTTCAGCACGGCTTTCAGGTGATGGAAAATCTCGGTGCCCATGCGCAGACCTTCCGAGAAAGACTTGGCGCCAACTGGCTGCACCATGAATTCCTGGATGTCGACGTTGTTATCGGCGTGCTCGCCACCGTTGATGATGTTCATCATCGGTACCGGCATCGAGTACACACCCGGGGTGCCGTTGAGGTTGGCGATGTGTGCGTACAGCGGCAGATCCTGATCCTGCGCAGCAGCCTTGGCCGCAGCCAGGGACACGGCGAGGATGGCGTTGGCGCCCAGGGTCGCTTTGTTTTCGGTACCGTCGAGCTTGATCATCGCGTGGTCGAGGGCTTTCTGGTCGCTCGGGTCGGTGCCCAGCAGCAGATCGCGGATCGGACCGTTGATGTTGGCTACCGCCTTGAGCACGCCCTTGCCCAGGTAACGGCTCTTGTCGCCATCACGCAGCTCGAGCGCTTCACGCGAGCCAGTGGATGCACCGGACGGCGCGCAGGCGCTGCCGATGATGCCGTTGTCGAGAAGCACGTCCGCTTCCACGGTGGGATTGCCACGGGAGTCGAGAACTTCACGACCTTTGATGTCGACGATTTTTGCCATTGTTGTAAACACTCCAAAGTTGACGAAAACGACGCAGCTAGAGGAAATCTTTATCGTCGGCAAGCGAAGTACAGCGGGCAGACTTGCAGACGACAACGCTCACGCCCGAGGGCATGAGCGACAAATCGTGCGGTACTTTACCGGAGAATCGAGCGTTACGCGGTTTCTACCGTCGGAAAACTCTTCACCAGTTCGTCCAGAGCTTTGAGCTGGGCCAGGAATGGCTCCAGTTTGTCCAGACGCAAGGCGCAAGGGCCGTCGCATTTGGCGTTGTCCGGATCCGGATGCGCTTCGAGGAACAGACCCGCCAGCGACTGGCTCATGCCGGCCTTGGCCAGATCCAGAACTTGGGCACGGCGACCGCCGGCGGAGTCGGCACGACCGCCAGGCATTTGCAGCGCGTGGGTCACGTCGAAGAACACCGGGTATTCGAACTGCTTCATGATGCCGAAGCCGAGCATGTCGACCACGAGGTTGTTGTAGCCGAAGCTCGAACCACGCTCGCAAAGGATCAACTGATCGTTACCGGCTTCCACGCACTTGTTCAGGATGTGTTTCATTTCCTGAGGCGCGAGGAACTGGGCTTTCTTGATGTTGATCACGGCATTGGTCTTGGCCATCGCCACGACCAGATCGGTCTGGCGCGACAGGAAGGCCGGCAACTGAATGATGTCGCAGACTTCAGCGACGACCGCAGCCTGATCCGGCTCGTGGACGTCGGTGATGATCGGCACGCCGAACGCTTGCTTGATGTCCTGGAAGATGCGCATGCCCTCTTCCAGGCCAGGACCGCGATACGAGGTCACAGAAGAACGGTTGGCCTTGTCGAAGCTGGCCTTGAATACGTAAGGGATACCGAGTTTTTCGGTGACCTTCACGTACTCTTCGCAAACCTGCATGGCCATGTCACGGCTTTCCAGCACGTTCATGCCGCCGAACAGCACCATGGGCTTGTCGTTGGCAATCTCGATGTCGCCGACGCGGATGATCTTCTGTGCCATCGGGTTACGCCTTCTTCTGGTGTTGAGCCAACGCGGCTTTGACGAAACCGCTGAACAGCGGATGACCGTCGCGTGGGGTCGAGGTGAACTCAGGGTGGAACTGGCAGGCAACGAACCATGGATGATCCGGCGCTTCAACCACTTCGACCAGCGCAGCATCGGCGGAGCGACCGGAAATCTTCAGGCCGGCTTCGATGATCTGCGGCAGCAGGTTGTTGTTCACTTCGTAACGGTGACGGTGACGCTCGACGATCACGTCCTTGCCGTAGCAATCATGGACTTTGGAGCCCGGCTCGAGCAGGCAATCCTGTGCGCCGAGGCGCATGGTGCCGCCCAGATCGGACGCTTCGGTACGCACTTCGACAGCGCCGGTGGCGTCTTCCCACTCGGTGATCAGGCCGACAACCGGATGGCCGCTGGCACGATCGAACTCGGTGGAGTTGGCGTCTTTCCAGCCCAGCACGTTACGGGCGAACTCGATGACCGCCACTTGCATGCCCAGGCAGATGCCGAGGTACGGAACCTTGTTTTCGCGAGCGTACTGAACAGCGGTGATCTTGCCTTCCACGCCACGCAGACCGAAGCCGCCCGGCACCAGAATCGCGTCGACACCTTCGAGCAGCGCAGTGCCCTGATTCTCGATGTCTTCGGAATCGATGTAGCGCAGGTTGACCTTGGTGCGGTTGCTGATGCCAGCGTGGCTCATCGCTTCGATCAGCGACTTGTAGGCATCGAGCAGCTCCATGTACTTGCCGACCATGGCGATGGTCACTTCGTGTTCCGGGTTCAGCTTGGCATCGACCACTGCGTCCCACTCGGACAGGTCAGCGCTGCCGCACTGCAAGCCGAAACGCTCAACGACGAAATCGTCCAGACCCTGCGAATGCAGGATGCCCGGGATCTTGTAGATGGTGTCGGCGTCTTCCAGCGCGATCACCGCACGTTCTTCAACGTTGGTGAACTGCGCAATCTTGCGACGCGAGGAAATGTCGATCGGGTGATCGGAGCGGCACACCAGCACGTCTGGCTGCAGACCGATCGAACGCAGTTCCTTGACGGAGTGCTGGGTCGGTTTGGTCTTGGTCTCGCCAGCGGTGGCGATGTACGGCACCAGCGTCAGGTGCATCAGCATCGCGCGCTTGGCGCCGACTTCGAAACGCAACTGGCGGATGGCTTCGAGGAATGGTTGCGACTCGATGTCACCGACGGTGCCACCGATCTCGACCATCGCCACGTCAGCGTCACCGGCACCCTTGATGATGCGGCGCTTGATTTCGTCGGTAATGTGCGGGATCACCTGGATGGTTGCACCCAGGTAGTCGCCACGGCGCTCTTTGCGCAGCACGTGCTCGTAGACACGGCCAGTGGTGAAGTTGTTGTTCTGGGTCATGGTCGTGCGGATGAACCGCTCGTAGTGCCCCAGATCCAGGTCGGTCTCGGCGCCGTCGTGGGTGACGAACACTTCACCGTGCTGGAACGGACTCATGGTGCCTGGATCGACGTTGATGTACGGATCCAGCTTCAGCATGGTGACCTTAAGCCCCCGCGCCTCCAGGATAGCCGCCAATGAAGCCGAGGCAATGCCTTTCCCCAATGAAGAAACAACACCGCCCGTGACGAATATGTAGCGCGTCATGAAAAACCCTAGAAGTCTGCGTTAAAGCGGAACGAGCCGCCGGGGAAAGCGAAGGAAGGCCGAAGCCCCCGATCACCTGCATTAATCACAGTGCACCTTTCGAAAAAACCGCCGCGTTGTGACAGACCGGCAGATGAAACACCGGTACGTTGCTCGCTACACATTTTTTGGAATCGCCCAGCAAAGACTGCTTGGTAATCGGCAACTTCTGCAATTCAGGCGAATCCACAGAAGTTGTATCAAGAAGGGAGCGTAGTCTACCGGAATGCTCCTTTCAGCTCAAACCTTGATCTTCGTCTGTCGGCTGCCAGTGCAATGCCCAGCCTTCGCGCATCTGACCATCAAGACCCGACAGGTTCGCCACCGCGAGCAATTCTTCACCGCGAAACAGCAGCGGCAATCTGCCACGCACGAAGGCCGGCACCGCGCGCTCGTTGAGCAGACGCTTGAGATCCCGGCTGCCGCGCTCGGCCAGTTGCATGACCTCACCGCCCTGCCGATAGGCAATACGCAAAGGCCCGCATGGAACTTGGCCGTGGAGCATGACGCGTCCGTTATCCGGCAAGCGTAGCGCTGAAGTCGGGGTCTGCCAGTCGGCGCCGATCGCTGGCGTGCGCAACCAATTGCCGCTCAGCCACCAGACGCGACCGGCGCTGCGGTGCAGCTCTCCGTCGGCCAGACGCCAGATCGGTGAAGCGTCGGCGCCGGCATTGCACAGCGTTGTCCAACCCGACCAATGGTCAGCGTCTGGCAGCCGGGTCAACGGTTCGAGCCAGTGGCTGAGGGCATTTCGCTGGCGCGCGTCAGACAACGCTGTCAATGGTGTCAACTCCAGCGATGGCACACCCAGCCAAGCGAATTCATGGGGCGTTTCGGCTTGTGCTAGATCAATCTGCGCCAGCTCATCGAGCAAGCCCTGCGCCTCACGCAGATGCGCAGCCGTGCGCGCCATGCTGGCCTGCGCTTGCGGCCAGCGCTCGGTCAGCACCGGCATGACTTGATGGCGCAGGTAGTTGCGCGAAAACTGCCGATCCTGGTTCGACGGGTCGTCGATCCAGCGCAACCGATGCGCCTGTGCATAACCTTCCAGCTCGGCGCGGCTGACATCCAGCAACGGTCGAACCAGCGTGCCCTGCCCCACTGGGCGCTGCTGCGGCATCGCGCCGAGCCCGCGGACACCGGCACCGCGCAACAGCCGAAACAGCAGGGTTTCCGCTTGATCGTCGCGGTGCTGGCCAGTCAACAGCACGTCATTGCTCTGCGTCAGCGAACTGAACACCGCGTAACGCGCATCCCGCGCCGCCCGCTCCAGGCTCGCCCCGCCCTTCACGGTGACCCGCTCTACTTGCAAGGGAATATCCAGCGCATCGCAAACGGCCTGGCAATGTTGCGGCCACGCGTCGGCCGCAGCCTGGAGGCCGTGGTGAATGTGGATGGCGCTTAACGCAGGGAGGGATTGGCTTTTCGCCAGAGTGGCGAGAAGGTGCAGGAGGACGGTGGAATCGAGGCCGCCGGAGAAGGCGACGCGCCAGTGAGCGACGTTGCGCCAGGGCTCAAGGTTCAGCAGAAGACGGGATGGCAAATCAATCGAGCGTTCACCCATGTCTTTACCCTCGCCGGAAACCAAGTGTGGGAGCGAGCTTGCTCGCGAAAGCTGATTAACATTCAACAATTTCGTCGTCTGTTATAACGCCTTCGCGAGCAAGCTCGCTCCCACAGTGTTTTGCATCGTCAGCCAAATCGGCGCTCGATTAGAGACCGTAGCTCATCAGGCGATCATAACGGCGCTTGAGCAGCGCTTCGTTATCGAACTGCTTGAGCATCGCCAGTTGCGAGCTCAGCTCGGCGCGGATCGACGCAGCGGCAGCAGCCGGATCACGGTGGGCGCCGCCCAGTGGCTCGCTGATCACTTTGTCAACAATGCCCAGGCCTTTGAGACGCTCAGCGGTGATGCCCATTGCTTCTGCGGCATCCGGTGCTTTCTCGGCAGTCTTCCACAGGATCGATGCGCAACCTTCTGGCGAGATCACCGCGTAGGTCGAATATTGCAGCATGTTCAGTTGGTCGCAGACGCCGATGGCCAGTGCGCCGCCGGAACCACCCTCACCAATTACGGTGGCGATGATCGGGGTCTTCAACCGCGCCATCACACGCAGGTTCCAGGCAATCGCTTCGCTCTGGTTGCGCTCTTCAGCGTCGATGCCAGGGTAGGCACCCGGGGTGTCGATGAAAGTCAGGATAGGCATCTTGAAGCGCTCGGCCATCTCCATCAGACGGCAGGCCTTGCGGTAGCCTTCCGGACGCGGCATGCCGAAGTTGCGGCGAACTTTCTCACGCACTTCACGGCCCTTCTGGTGGCCGATGATCATTACCGGCTGGTCTTCGAGACGGGCGATACCGCCAACGATGGCAGCGTCGTCGGAGAAGTGACGGTCGCCGTGCAGTTCGTCGAACTCGGTGAAGATGTGCTCGATGTAATCGAGGGTATACGGGCGTTTCGGGTGACGCGCCAGGCGTGCGATCTGCCAGCTGGTCAGCTTGCCGAAGATGTCTTCGGTCAGCGTTCGGCTCTTGTCCTGCAGGCGGGAGATCTCATCGCCGATATTCAGCGAATTGTCATTACCGACCAAGCGCAACTCTTCGATCTTGGCTTGCAGGTCGGCGATCGGCTGTTCGAAATCTAGAAAATTCGGGTTCATAGGCGTCCGTCTTGGGTCGTGTCCCAAGTGAGCTTGGGCCGGCCGGTTGTCTATTCGCGCCCTACCTTAAGGGAGAGGCGCGCTGAGGTCGAGATTAAAAATTCAGGTTGCGGGCAAGCGCCATGATGGCACTTGCCGGTCAACGGTATTGGAGGAAGACGTTGTCTCGCCCGAACTGGTCACGCAGGGCTTGAATCAAGGTATCCGCCGGGTCGATCCGCCAGGTCTCGCCGAACTGCAGCAAGGTCTTCGCATCCGGGCTGGTGTACTCCATGGTCACCGGGCACGCGCCGCGATGACGCTTGAGCAGTTCGCCCAACCAGCGTAGCTGATCGCCTTTGAGATCCTGGGTGTGCAGCTTCAAGCGCAGGCTTTCGGCCAGATTGGTCCGCGCATCCTCCATGCTCATCACCCGCTTGACCCGCAGGCGCAGGCCGCCGGAGAAGTCGTCATTGCTGACCTCGCCTTCAACCACCACCATCGCGTCGGTCTGCAGCAGCGATTGCGCCGAATGGAACGCATCGGCAAACAGCGACGCTTCGATCCGCCCGGAGCGGTCGTCGAGGGTGATGAAACCCATCTTGTCGCCCTTCTTGTTCTTCATCACCCGCAGGGCAATGATCATCCCCGCTACGGTTTGCGTATCGCGCGCCGGTTTCAGGTCGATGATGCGCTGGCGGGCGAAACGGCGGATCTCGCCTTCGTATTCGTCGATCGGGTGACCGGTCAGGTACAGGCCCAAGGTGTCTTTCTCACCCTTGAGGCGTTCCTTGAGGGTCAGTTCCTTGGCCTTGCGATGGGACGCGTAGACGTCGGCATCTTCTTCGACGAACAAGCCGCCAAACAGGTCGGCGTGGCCAGAGTCGTGGGTCCGCGCAGTCTGCTCGGCAGCCTTGATCGCCTCTTCCATCGCCGCCAGCAGTACCGCACGGTTGCGGTCGATGTTGGCTTGATAGGCCTTTTGTTCATCGTGGAAATACGGACCAAGACGATCCAGCGCGCCGCTGCGAATCAAGCCATCAAGAGTTCGTTTGTTGATGCGCTTGAGGTCGACCCGCGCGCAGAAATCGAACAGATCCTTGAACGGACCGGCCTGTCGCGCTTCAGTGATCGCTTCAACCGGACCTTCACCAACGCCTTTGATCGCGCCGAGGCCGTAAACGATGCGGCCGTCGTCGTTCACCGTGAACTTGAACTCCGAAGTGTTCACGTCTGGCGCGTCGAGGCGCAGCTTCATCGTCCGCACTTCCTCGATCAAGGTCACGACCTTGTCGGTGTTGTGCATATCCGCCGAGAGTACCGCGGCCATGAACGGCGCCGGGTAGTGAGCTTTCAGCCAAGCGGTCTGGTACGACACCAGGCCGTAGGCGGCGGAGTGGGATTTGTTGAAGCCGTAACCGGCGAATTTCTCCACCAGGTCGAAAATGTTACCGGCAAGATCCGCGTCGATCCCGTTGGTCGCGCAACCCTCAATGAAACCGCCGCGCTGCTTGGCCATTTCTTCGGGCTTTTTCTTACCCATCGCCCGACGCAGCATGTCCGCACCGCCGAGGGTGTAACCGGCCATGACCTGAGCAATCTGCATCACCTGTTCCTGATACAGGATGATGCCGTAAGTCGGCGCCAATACCGGCTTGAGCCCGTCGTACTGGTAGTCCGAGTGCGGATACGCCAGTTCGGCGCGACCGTGCTTACGGTTGATGAAGTCGTCCACCATGCCCGATTGCAGCGGACCGGGACGGAACAGTGCCACCAGTGCGATCAAGTCTTCCAGGCAGTCGGGCTTGAGCTTTTTGATCAGCTCTTTCATGCCTCGGGATTCAAGCTGGAACACCGCCGTGGTTTCGGCTTTTTGCAGCAACTGGTAGGTCGGCTTGTCGTCCAGCGGAATAAAAGCGATATCCAGCGGCGGCTCGTTGACCTTGGCGCGATCGCGGTTGATGGTTTTCAGCGCCCAGTCGATGATCGTCAGGGTCCGCAGGCCGAGGAAGTCGAACTTCACCAGACCGGCGGCCTCAACGTCATCCTTGTCGAACTGGGTTACCAGACCGTCACCGGCCTCGTCGCAATAGATCGGCGAGAAGTCGGTCAGCTTGGTCGGCGCGATCACCACGCCACCGGCGTGTTTGCCGACGTTACGCACCACGCCCTCGAGCTTGCGCGCCATCTCCCAGATTTCCGCCGCTTCTTCATCGACCTTGATGAAGTCGCGCAGGATCTCTTCCTGCTCGTAGGCTTTTTCCAGAGTCATGCCGACTTCGAACGGAATCATCTTCGACAGACGATCCGCCAGGCCATAGGACTTGCCCTGCACCCGCGCCACGTCACGGACCACAGCCTTGGCGGCCATGGAACCGAAGGTGATGATCTGGCTCACCGCGTTGCGGCCGTATTTCTCGGCCACGTAATCGATCACCCGGTCACGGCCGTCCATGCAGAAGTCGACGTCGAAGTCGGGCATGGAAACCCGTTCCGGGTTAAGGAAACGTTCGAACAGCAGGTCATATTCCAGCGGGTCGAGGTCGGTGATCTTCTGTACGTAAGCCACCAGCGATCCGGCACCTGACCCACGGCCCGGACCTACCGGTACGCCGTTATTCTTGGCCCACTGGATAAAGTCCATCACGATCAGGAAGTAACCGGGGAAGCCCATCTGGATGATGATATCCAGCTCGAAATTCAAGCGGTCGACGTAGACCTGGCGCTTGGCTTCGTAGTCTTCGGTGGTGTCCTTGGGCAGCAGCACCGCCAGGCGTTCTTCGAGCCCTTCGAAGGAGACCTTGCGGAAATATTCGTCGATGGTCATGCCATCGGGGATCGGGAAGTTGGGGAGGAAGTGCGTGCCCAGCTTCACTTCGATGTTGCAGCGCTTGGCGATCTCGACGGTGTTTTCGATGGCGTCGGGAATATCGCTGAACAGCTCGAGCATTTCCTCGGCGCTCTTCAGGTATTGCTGATCGCTGTAATTCTTCGAACGACGCGGGTCATCGAGGGCGCGGCCTTCACCGATGCACACACGGGTTTCGTGGGCGGCGAAGTCTTCCTGCTTGATGAAGCGCACATCGTTGGTCGCCACCAGCGGCGCGCCAAGCTTGTCGGCCAGCGCCACGGCGCCGTGCAGTTGCTCTTCATCGTTGGGGCGGTTGGTGCGCTGGATTTCCAGATAGAAACGATCCGGGAACACCGCCATCCACTCGCGTGCCAGCGCTTCGGCTTCCGCCGGGTTGCCGCCGATCATGGCCATGCCGATCTCGCCTTCTTTGGCGGCGGACAGCATGATCAGGCCTTCGTTGGCCTCGGCCACCCACTCGCGCTCGACGATGACCATGCCGTTGCGCTGGCCTTCAATGAAGCCCCGCGAGATCAGTTCGGTGAGATTGCGATAACCCTGAGCGTTCATCACCAGCAGGCTGAGGCGGCTCAGGGGTGCATCCGGGTCCTTGTTCGCCAGCCACAGGTCGGCGCCGCAAATCGGCTTGATGCCGGCGCCCATTGCGTTTTTATAGAACTTGACCAGGGAACACATGTTGTTCTGGTCGGTGACCGCGACCGCCGGCATGTTCATGGCGGTCAGCGCCTTGACCAGCGGCTTGATCCGCACCAGCCCGTCGACCAGGGAGTATTCAGTGTGCAGGCGTAGATGAACGAATGAAGCCGGCATAGTGATCCTGTCCAGTTACATAGAGACAACGAGGCCCGGATTGTACCGGGCCTTGGTTAAAACATCAGCCTTGGGCCTAAACCTGCGTCAGGCTTTCCCGCGCCTCGTAAGCCAGGCGTACCGGGGCGAACGAGCGGCGGTGAATCGGCGTCGGGCCGAGCCGCGCCAGTGCTTCCAGATGAACGGGCGTCGGGTAGCCTTTATGGCCGCCGATGCCGTAGCCCGGGTAGATCAATTCGAACGCCGCCATTTCGCGATCACGACTGACCTTGGCCAGAATCGACGCCGCCGCGATCGCCGGCACCTTGCCGTCGCCCTGAATCACCGCCTCGGCACGCATCGGCAAATGCGGGCAGCGGTTACCATCGATCATCGCCAGCTTCGGCTGAATGTGCAGACCGGCGACCGCGCGCTGCATGGCCAGCATGGTCGCGTGGAGGATATTCAGATCGTCGATTTCTTCAACTTCGGCACGGGCGATGCACCAGCTCAGGGCTTTCTCGCAGATCTCGTCGTAGAGCTTTTCGCGCTTGGCTTCGGTGAGCTTTTTCGAATCGTCGAGGCCGAGGATCGGCCGGTTCGGATCGAGAATCACTGCTGCCGTTACCACCGCACCGCACAACGGGCCACGACCGACTTCATCAACACCGGCGACCAGTTCTTCGACTTCGGCCACCAGAGTGAAATCCAGGCCCATTTGCATGCTTGTCTTGCTCATTGTGGTTTGCCGATCAGGTCAAGGACGGCTTGCGCCGCCTGATTGGAAGCATCGCGCCGCAGCGTGCGGTGGATCTCGTCGAAGCCGCGGGTCTGTTCCTCGCCGCCATCGATCAAGGGCGACAGCGTCTGCGCCAAGGCTTCGACAGTCGCATCATCCTGCAACAACTCCGGCACCAGCAAGCGCTGGGCGAGCAAGTTGGGCAGCGACACGTACGGGCTCTTGACCATGCGCTTGAGAATCCAGAACGTCAGCGGCGCCAACCGATAGGCCACCACCATCGGCCGCTTGTACAGCAGCGCTTCAAGGGTAGCAGTGCCAGAGGCGATCAACACGGCGTTGCACGCGGCGAGGGCCAAGTGGGATTTACCGTCGAGCAAGGTTACCGGCAAATCCCGGCCAGCAAGCAAGGCCTCGAGTTGCACCCGGCGTTCCGGGTTTGCACAAGGCATGACAAAGCGCACGCTCGGACGCATGCCGCGCAGGCGTTCGGCAGTATCAAGGAACAGCGCACCGAGACGACTGACCTCACCGCCACGGCTGCCCGGCATCAGCGCCACCAATGGGCCGTCAGGCAAACCCAGCTCGGCGCGCGCGGCAGCTCGGTCAGCCTCGAGCGGAATCGTATCGGCCAAGGTGTGACCGACGAAACGCACCGGCACGCCTTTCTCTTCGTAGAATTTCGCTTCGAACGGCAACAGGGTGAGCATCAGATCGCAGCCTTCGCGGATCTTCAGCACCCGTTTCTGCCGCCACGCCCATACCGACGGGCTGACGTAATGCACGGTCTTGATTCCGGCCTGACGCAGTTTGAGTTCGATGTTGAGGTTGAAATCCGGAGCATCGATGCCAATGAACACATCCGGCTTCGCGGCGATCAGCGTGGCGATCAGTTCCTTACGGCGCTTGAGCAACTCACGCAGCCGACCAAGGACTTCCACCAGGCCCATGACCGACAGGCGCTCCATGGGAAAGTATGACGTCAGGCCTTCGGCCTGCATCAGCGGACCGCCGACGCCGATGAACTCGACCGCCGGGTGCTGTGCCTTGAGCGCGCGCATGAGGCCGGCGCCGAGAATGTCACCGGAAGCCTCACCCGCCACCAGCGCAATACGCAGACTGGCCATGATCAGCGGGTGATGCCGCGAGTCGACGCCTGGATCGAATCGCGGAACACGGCGACTTCAGGGAACTGCGCAGACGGCTCTGCCAGCTCGGCCAGCGCCTGCTCGACCGTCAGGCCCTGGCGGTAGACCGTTTTGTAGGCTCGACGCAATGCGTGGATCGCGTCTTCACTGAAACCGCGACGGCGCATACCTTCGAAGTTCATGCTGCGCGCTTCGGCCGGGTTACCGAACACGGTGACGAATGCCGGAACGTCCTTGCCGATCGCCGTGCCCATGCCGGAAAAGCTGTGAGCGCCGATGTGGCAGTACTGATGTACCAAGGTGAAACCGGAGAGGATCGCCCAATCGTCAACGTGTACATGCCCGGCCAACGCAGTGTTGTTGACCAGAATGCAGTGATTGCCGATGACGCTATCGTGACCGATATGGGCATAGGCCATGACCAGGTTGTGATCGCCCAGGGTGGTTTCCGACCGGTCCTGAACGGTGCCACGGTGAATCGTCACGCCTTCGCGGATGACATTGTGGTCACCGATCACCAGGCGGGTTTCCTCGCCTTTGTACTTCAGATCCGGGGTGTCTTCGCCTACCGAAGAAAACTGGTAGATGCGATTGTGCTTACCAATGCGGGTCGGCCCCTTGAGAATCACGTGCGGCCCGATCACGGTACCCTCGCCGATTTCCACACCTGCGCCGATGATCGACCACGGGCCGACCTCGACGCCGTCAGCCAGAACGGCGGACGGATCGATGATTGCGCGAGGGTCAATCAAACTCATACTTTCTGTTCCGCGCAGATGATTTCTGCCGAGCAGACCGGCTTGCCGTCCACCGAAGCCTGGCACTCGAACTTCCAGATCTTGCGCTTGCAACTGATGAAGGTCGCTTCAAGGATCAACTGATCGCCCGGCTTGACTGGCTGGCGGAAGCGCAGCTTGTCGGAACCGACGAAGTAATACAGGGTGCCGTCGGCCGGTTTGACGTCGAGCATCTTGAAACCGAGGATCCCGGCAGCCTGAGCCATCGCCTCAATGATCAGCACGCCCGGCATGATTGGATGCGCAGGGAAGTGACCATTGAAGAACGGTTCATTGATGCTGACATTCTTGTAGGCGCGAATTCGCTTGCCTTCAGTGTCCAGTTCCACCACCCGGTCCACCAGCAGGAACGGGTAACGGTGAGGCAGGTATTCGCGAATCTCGTTGATGTCCATCATTTCAGGGGAAAGCCTATGTAAAGATTGGGAGCGCGACTGACGCGCACTCCTCTAGCAAATCAAGGAGGCAGTCCAGAGGCTGTGCACACTTGATATGGAAATGGTATCAGCCATCAGATGAAGCATTGCCGTCAGGGGTCACTTCCCCAACGCGCTTTTCCAGCTGTTTCAACCGTCGCGCGATGTCATCGAGCTGACGGATGCGGGCCGCGCTTTTGCGCCATTCGGCCGCCGGTTGCATGGCTGTGCCGGAAGAATAGGCGCCCGGCTCGGTAATCGAGTGAGTCACCATGGTCATCCCGGTAAGGAAAACGTTGTCACAGATATCAATGTGGCCGACCAGACCAACCCCGCCGGCTAGCATGCAGTGCTTGCCGATTTTGGTGCTGCCGGAAATGCCGACACACGCGGCCATGGCGGTGTGATCACCGACCTGGACGTTGTGCGCGATCTGAATCTGGTTGTCGAGCTTCACACCGTTGCCGATCACAGTATCGGCCAGAGCGCCGCGGTCGATGGCGGTGTTCACGCCGATCTCGACATCGTCGCCGATGGTCACGCCACCGATCTGGGCGATTTTCTGCCAGACGCCTTTTTCGTTGGCGAAGCCGAAGCCCTCACCGCCGATCACTGCGCCGGACTGAATAACCACACGCTTGCCGATGCGCACATCGTGATACAGCGTAACGCGCGGAGCGAGCCAGCCGCCTTCACCGATTTCGCTGCGCGCGCCGACTACGCAATGCGCGCCCAGCGTGACCTGTGCAGCGATGCGTGCACCGGCTTCGATCACCACGAACGGACCGATGCTGGCACTCGGGTCAACCACCGCGTCCGCCGCGATCACCGCTGTCGGATGAATCCCGCCAGCCGCTTTTGGCTTTGGATCGAACAGATGCGAGATACGTGCATAGGCCAGGTAAGGGTCCGGCACCACCAAAGCATTACCTGCGAAACCTTCGGCGTCGGCTTCCTTGAGCAGCAGTGCAGCTGCCTGAGAACCGGCCAGGTATTTGCGGTATTGGGGATTTGCCAGAAAGCTCAACTGAGCTGGGCCAGCCTCTTGCAAAGTGGCTAGCCCAGTAATTTGCCTCTCGGGGTCGCCACGCAGGGTGGCGCCGAGGTGCTCGGCCAACTGGCCGAGCCTGATAGTCACGGTCATGGGTTACTTCAGCTGATTCATGCGCTCGATAACCTGGCGCGTGATGTCGTACTGAGGTTTGACATCGATGACTGCGCCACGCTCGAACACCAGGTCAAAACCACCTTTCTTGATGACTTCTTCCACGGCGCTGTCCAGTTTCGGCTTCAGTTGCTTGAGCATTTCACGGTCGGCAACGGCTTTGGCTTCATTCAGTTCCTTGGACTGGAACTGGAAGTCACGGGCCTTTTGCTTGAATTCCAGCTCCAGACGCTCACGCTCGCCCTGCTGCATTTTGTCACCACCGGCCATCAGACGGTCCTGAATGCCTTTGGCACTGCTTTCCAGGGTTTTCAGCTTGGTCAGTTGCGGACCGAACTTCTTCTCTGCATCCACCGCGTACTTCTTCGCCGCGTCGGATTCCAGCAGAGCCATCTGATAGTTCAGCACGGCAATTTTCATGTCGGCGAACGCCGGGCCTGCCACCAGTACGGAGGCCAGGAGAACCAATTGAGTCAACTTACGCACGATGCACTCCTACAAAATCCATTGTCGTTATCTTGGGTCAGACGCTTAGAACGTCTGGCCGAGGGAGAATTGGAACACTTGAGTTTCAGCGTCATCCGGTTTCTTGATCGGCATCGCCAGGGCGAAGCTCAACGGCCCCAGTGCGGTGACCCAGGTCACGCCGACACCGACGGAACTGGCCATGTTGCTCAGGCTGATGTCGTTGCACTTGGTGTTGGACGACGAACCATTGGCGTTCGTAGTGTCCTTGCACTGCGAGTCAAACACGTTACCGACATCCCAGAAGACCGAAGTACGCAGGGAACGCTGATCCTTGACGAATGGCAGCGGGAACAGAACTTCTACACCGCCCTGGATCAGGACGTTACCACCGAACGGCAGCGGATCCTGGTCCGGGTCAGCGATAGTGCCAGGGTTGTTACCACGGCTCGGCGTACTGCGCGGGCCAAGGGTGCTGTCCTTGAAGCCACGAACCGAGTTGAAACCACCGGCATAGTAGTTTTCATAGAACGGCAGACCATCGGTCGAACCGTAACCATCGCCATAACCGAGTTCGGAGTGCAGGCGCAGTGTGTAGTTTTCGGTGATCGGCTGGAACAGCTGACCACGGTAGTCAAGTTTGAAGAACGACAGGTCGCTGCCCGGAATGGTGGTTTCCAGGGTCAGGCTCTGGGAACGACCACGGGTCGGCAACACGCCTTTGTTCAGGGTCGACTCGGACCAACCGGCCGAGGCCTTGAAGTTCAGGTAGTTGTCGCCTTCCTTCTCGACGAAATCGAAAATCTCGTCAACGGTATAGCGACCGGTGTTGATCTTGTCCTGCTGGGCCGACAGACCGAACGTCAGACGCGAAGTCTCACTGATCGGGTAGCCGACGTTCACGCCCGCACCGAGGCTGTCTACCGCATAGCTGGAAATATCGGCATCGAGTTCATCGTAGTCGGTGGTGCGATAGAACGCGTTGTAACCCAGGCTCACGCCATCAGCGGTCCAGTAGGGGTCAACGTAGCCGAAGTTGTAGCGGCTCTGGTATTCGCTGCGGGTCAGACCGATGCTGACGCGGTTACCGGTACCGAGGAAGTTGTTCTGGGTGATCGAGCCACCAAGGATCAGACCGGCGCTCTGGGCGAAACCAACGCTGGCAGTGATCGAACCGGAAGCCTGTTCTTCAACGGCGTAGTTCACATCAACCTGGTCGTCGACACCTGGCACGGCCGGGGTTTCAACGTTGACTTCCTTGAAGAAGCCCAGGCGCTCCAGACGGGTCTTGGACTGGTCGATCAGGTAGGTCGAAGCCCAGCCACCTTCCATCTGACGCATTTCACGACGCAGCACTTCGTCTTCGGACTTGGTGTTGCCACGGAAGTTGATGCGGTTGACGTAGGCACGCTTGCCCGGATCGACAGCGAACAGGATGTCCACAGTGTGGTCATCATCGTGCGGCTGAGGCACGCCGTTGACGTTGGCGAAGGTGTAGCCCTCATTACCCAGACGACGAGTGATCAGCTCGGAGGTGGTGGTCATCAGCTTGCGCGAGAACACCTGGCCCTTCTGCACCAGCAACAGCGACTTGATCTGTTCTTCAGGGACTTTCAGGTCACCGCTGAGCTTGACGTCACGAACGGTGTACTTCTCGCCTTCGGTGACGTTGACAGTAATGTAGACGTGCTTCTTGTCCGGGGTAATCGATACCTGGGTCGAAGCGATGTCCATGTTGATATAGCCGCGGTCCAGATAGTAGGAACGCAGACGCTCCAGGTCACCGGAGAGTTTTTCGCGGGCATATTTGTCATCGTTCTTGAAGAACGACAGCCAGTTGGTGGTTTTCAGTTCGAACAGGTCAGTCAGGTCTTCCTCAGGGAAAACCGTATTGCCTACCACGTTGATGTGCTGGATGGCGGCAACGGTGCCTTCGTTGATCTTCACCTTCAGACCCACGCGGTTACGCGGCTGCGAAACCACTTCGGTATCGACGGTAGCGGAGTAACGACCCTGGGCAACGTACTGACGCTGCAGTTCGTTACGCACACCCTCAAGGGTAGCGCGCTGGAAGATTTCGCCTTCGGCCAGACCGGATTGCTTGAGGCCTTTCATCAGGTCTTCAGTGGAAATCGCCTTGTTGCCTTCGATTTCGATACTGGCGACCGATGGACGCTCGACCACGGTGATGACCAGAACGTTGCCTTCGCGGCCCAGCTGGATATCTTGAAAGAAACCGGTTTTGAACAACGCACGAGTGGATTCCACCAGGCGACGATCATCCGCCTGCTCGCCGACGTTCAACGGCAAGGCACCAAAGACGCTACCCGCGGAGACCCGCTGGAGGCCATTGACGCGAATATCAGAGATAGTGAAGGACTCGGCGTGAACTTCGGCGATCATCAATACGGTGAGAACCGCAGTTAGCAGCAGACGTTTCATGAAGTCCTTTCTTATTCCAACTGGCAATAAACAAACTGCCGCAAAATGCGGCAGATTCGCAATTCAGCGAAGCGTTACAGTCGACCCAGATCGTTGACCAGAGCAAGCAACATCACCCCGACCACCAAACTGATACCGATCTGTATCCCCCAACCTTGCACCCGATCCGACAAGGGGCGACCACGCACCCACTCGATCAGATAAAACAACAAATGCCCCCCATCCAGTACAGGAATGGGCAGCAAATTCAGAACCCCCAGGCTAATACTCAGATAAGCAAGGAAATTCAGGAAATCAGCGACGCCCGACTGGGCAGAAGCGCCCGCCACTTTAGCAATGGTTATCGGTCCACTCAAGTTTTTTACCGAGAGCTCGCCGAACAGCATTTTCTTCAGTGAATCCAGCGTCAGAATGCTCATGGTCCAAGTGCGACGGGCACCCTCGCCAATCGCGGCCAGCGGGCCATAACTGACCTCGCGGATCATTTCCGGCGGCCAGTCGATGGCTTTGACGCCAGCGCCCAGATAACCGCTTGGCGCTTTGCTTTCACCGCGCGCCGCCAGGGTCACAGGGACGTCGATTTGAGCATTGTCGCGCTCGATGCGCAGCATGATTTTGGTATCAGGACGCGTACGAACAGTATCAACCACCTGCTGCCAGTCACTCAGCGGCTGACCATCAAGCGCCAGCAAGCGATCGCCGGTTTTCAGCCCGGCGGCCTGGGCCGGACCTTTCGGGTCCAGCTCGGCAAGCACCGGCGGCAAGGCCGGACGCCAAGGACGAATGCCCAGCGAGCGGATCGGATCCGGCTCGTCGGCCCCTTTCAGCCAGTTATCCAGTGCCAGGGTGCGCGGCGACTCGGCAGTCGAACCCTGCTCGCGCACCAGCAATTGAATCGCACCGCTCTCACCGAGACGACGCACCAGTTGCAGATTGACCGCAGCCCAACCGGACGTTGGCTCGCCATCGATCGAGACAATCTCCTGGCCAGCATTCAGACCAGCCTTGGCGGCAATGCTGCCAGACTCGACTGCGCCAATGACCGGACGCACCTGCTCGCTGCCGAGCATCGCCAAGACCCAAAAGAAGACTAACGCCAGCAGGAAGTTAGCAATCGGGCCAGCGGCAACAATGGCGATACGCTGACGTACCGATTTGCGATTGAACGATTGATCGAGCTGATCGACCGGCACTTCGCCTTCGCGCTCATCGAGCATCTTGACGTAGCCGCCCAGCGGGATCGCGGCGACCACAAATTCAGTGCCTTGCTTGTCGTGCCAGCGCAGCAACGGCATGCCAAAGCCCACGGAAAACCGCAGAACCTTGACGCCACAGCGACGCGCGACCCAGAAGTGGCCGAATTCGTGGAAGGTGACCAGCACACCCAGGGCGATCAGGGTGCCGGCAATCATATAGAGCGCGCTCATCTACTTTCTCCGCAATCCTGTTCAGTGTCGCGTGTCGCCGTTGCGTTACAAAAAACTATCGGCCGTGCCGACTCAACCACTGCTCAGCCAGCAATCGCGCTTTCGCGTCCGCCGTAAATACGGCGTCGAGGTCGTGCAGCGCCACCACCGGCTCCAGATTCAAGACTTCCTCGATGATACTCGCGATTTCCAGGTAGCGAACCCGTCCGTCGAGAAACGCTGCAACTGCTACTTCATTGGCCGCGTTAAGCATCGCCGGCGCGCTGTCGCCAGCTTCGGCCGCCTGACGGGCCAAACGCAGACAGGGGAAACGGCTTTCATCGGGCGCTTCGAAATCCAGTCGTGCAATGGCAAACAGGTCCAGTGGCGCTACGCCGGAATCGATACGCTCCGGCCAGGCCAATGCGTTGGCAATCGGTGTGCGCATATCCGGGTTACCCAACTGCGCCAGGACCGAGCCATCGACATAGTCCACCAGAGAGTGGATCACGCTTTGCGGATGAATTACCACTTCGACCTGAGACGGTTTGGCATCGAACAACCAGCAGGCCTCGATCAACTCGAGCCCCTTGTTCATCATGCTCGCCGAGTCCACGGAGATCTTGCGCCCCATGGACCAGTTCGGATGCGCACACGCCTGTTCCGGCGAAACATGCGCCAGCTCGGACATCGGCGTCTGCCGGAAAGGACCGCCAGAGGCCGTCAGCAAGATCCGCCGCACACCCACCGAGCTCAAGCCGCGGGCGAAATCCGCGGGCATGCACTGAAAAATCGCGTTGTGCTCACTGTCGATCGGCAGCAGTACCGAACCGCTTTTGCGCACGGCCTGCATGAACAGAGCGCCGGACATCACCAGCGCTTCCTTGTTGGCCAGCAGAATCTTCTTGCCCGCCTCGACCGCCGCCAGTGTCGGACGCAAACCCGCCGCACCGACAATGGCCGCCATGACCGCATCGACTTCAGGCGCGGAGGCGACCTGACACAGGCCCTCCTCGCCTACCAGCACACGAGTCGGCAAGCCGGCTGCACGCAAGTCATCCTGCAAACCGCGCGCTGCGGCCACTTCAGGCACTACGGCAAATTGCGGCACATGGCGTACGCACAAGGCGAACAACTGACTAAGGCGCGTGAAACCACTCAATGCAAAAACCTGATAACGCTCAGGATGACGGGCAATCACATCCAGAGTGCTCAGACCGATCGAACCGGTCGCACCCAACACCGTAATCTGCTGGGGACGACTCACGGTGCGGCCATCCAGAGCAATACGGCGAACACCGGAATGGCTGCGGTCAGGCTGTCAATGCGGTCCAGCACGCCACCATGGCCGGGCAGCAGATTACTGCTGTCCTTGATGCCGGACTGGCGCTTGAACATGCTTTCGGTAAGGTCACCGACCACGGAAATGAAGACGATCACTGCCGCGCCGATCAGGCCTTTGAGCAGCTCGGCCACGGTCCAGTCGCGCACCAGCCCGACGATCGCGGTAATCACCAGACTCAGCGCCAGACCACCGTAAACGCCTTCCCAGCTCTTGCCCGGGCTGACCTGCGGCGCCAGCTTGCGCTTGCCGAACTTGCGCCCGGAAAAATAAGCGCCGATGTCCGCGCCCCAGACCAGCACCATCACCGCCATGATCAACCAGTTACCCAGCGGATATTGCTTGATCTGCACAAGCCCCTGCCACGCAGGCAGCAGGATCAGCAGACCAATCAGCAGTTTGGTCGCCGCAGGAGACCAATGCGCGCTGGAGCGTGGATACGTCAGCACCAGATAAGTCGCAATCGCCCACCAGATCACCGATGCACCGAGCACCCAAGGCGCAAGGCCCGGCAGCACATACATGACGAACAGCATCAAGGCGACCACCGCGGCAAAGCCGACGCGGAACGATTGTGCGGTGAAGCCGGCCAGACGCGCCCATTCCCAGGCACCGAGGCTCACCACCAGGCCAATGAACAGCGCAAAGCCGGCACCTTTGAGCAGGAAAAACCCGCACAAGGCAATCGGCAGCAGGATCAGTGCAGTGATGATTCGTTGTTTAAGCATTAAACCCGGGCTCCAGCTTCGACCTGTTCGCTCGTTTTACCGAAGCGACGCTGGCGCGAAGCGAAATCGGCCAGCGCAGTGCGCATGGCTTCGTGTTTGAAGTCCGGCCAGAACAGGTCGGAGAAGTACAGCTCGGCGTAGGCCAGCTGCCAGAGCAGGAAGTTACTGATGCGATGCTCGCCACCGGTGCGGATGCACAGGTCAGGCAACGGCAGATCGCCGGTGGCCAGACACGTTTGCAGCAGATCCGGGGTAATGTCCTCCGGGCGCAAATGCCCGGCCTGAACCTCACGCGCCAGACGTTGCGCAGCCTGAGCGATATCCCACTGACCGCCATAGTTGGCGGCGATCTGCAGGACAAAGCGGTTGGTACCGACCGTCATGGCCTCGGCCTCGCGCATCGCCGCCTGAAGCTCAGGGTGGAAGCGCGAGCGATCGCCAATGATGCGCAGGCTGATGTTGTTGTCGTTGAGACGCTTGGCCTCACGACGCAGCGCCTTGAAGAACAAATCCATCAAGGCACTGACCTCATCGGCCGGGCGCTGCCAGTTTTCACTGGAGAAGGCGAACAGGGTCAGGACTTCGACCTTGGCCTCAGCGCACACCTCGATCACCGCCCGCACAGCATCCACGCCCGCTTTATGCCCGGCGACACCCGGCATAAAGCGTTTTTTCGCCCAGCGATTATTGCCATCCATGATGATCGCGACATGGCGCGGCACCGCGGACGGCGCAGTCTGCTTGGTCTTGTCCATTTAAAGCTCGACCCTTATACGGCCATCAGGTCTTTTTCTTTCTCGTCCGTGGCCTTGGTGATCTGGGCCTCGGATTCTTTGGTCAGCTTATCGATATCGGCGATGGCACGACGCTCTTCGTCTTCGCTGATTTCCTTGTCCTTGACCAGTTTTTTCAGCTCACCCAAAGCATCGCGACGGATGTTGCGCACGGCTACGCGCGCGTCTTCGGCTGCACTGCGGGCCTGCTTGGTGAAGCCTTTGCGCGTTTCTTCGGTAAGGGCAGGCATCGGGATCAACAGCAACTCGCCCAGATTGGTCGGGTTGAGGTTCAGACCGGCGCTCTGGATTGCCTTGTCGACGGCAGCGAGCATGTTGCGCTCGAAGGCCACGACCTGCAGGGTGCGCGAATCTTTCACGGTGACGTTGGCAACGCCGCTCAGCGGAGTGTCAGTGCCGTAGTAAGGCACCATGACGCTGCCAAGGATGCTCGGGTGAGCCTTGCCGGTACGAATCTGGCCGAACGCGTGGTTCAGAGATTCCAGGGATTTCTGCATACGCGCTTGGGCGTCTTTCTTGATTTCGTTGATCATTGTTGGCCTTCCTCGATCAATGTCCCTTCAGCGCCGCCGTGCACAATGTTCAGCAGGGCGCCGGGCTTGTTCATGTTGAATACGCGCAGCGGCATCTTGTGATCGCGGCACAGGCAGATGGCAGTCAGATCCATTACGCCCAGCTTGCGATCCAGTACTTCATCATAAGTCAGATGATCGAACTTCTCGGCATGCGGGTCTTTGAACGGGTCTGCGGTGTACACGCCGTCAACCTTGGTGGCCTTGAGCACAACGTCGGCGTCGATTTCGATTGCACGCAGGCAGGCTGCCGAATCCGTGGTGAAGAACGGATTGCCGGTACCGGCCGCGAAGATCACGACGTCTTTGGAGTTCAGGTGGCGCATGGCTTTGCGGCGATCGTAGTGATCGGTCACACCAACCATGGAAATGGCCGACATGACGATGGCCGAGATATTGGCACGTTCCAGCGCATCGCGCATGGCCAGGGCGTTCATCACAGTGGCCAGCATGCCCATGTGGTCGCCCGTGACCCGATCCATACCTGCCTTGCTCAGGGCTTCGCCCCGGAACAGGTTGCCACCGCCGATCACCAGACCGACCTGGACGCCGATGCCGACCAGTTGGCCGACTTCCAGCGCCATGCGATCGAGCACCTTCGGATCGATCCCGAACTCTTCCGAGCCCATCAGGGCCTCGCCGCTAAGCTTGAGTAGAATGCGTTTATAGCGAGCCTGATAACCACTGCCCTGCTGAGCCATTGCGAATCTCTCCTGCGGCGTATTTAAAATTCTTTGCGAGCTGTTTACAGCTGGCGTTCACTCTAGCTTGGCGCTGCTGCAGCGCCATCGGAACATGGCTTTGTAAGTCAGTTCCGGGTGGAAACCAAATAAAAAATTGGCAACCCCATCTGAAAAGAGGCTGCGCGCGTTAGCGGGCAGCCTCTTTCGGGCGACAGTTGAAAAACCGTCTTATTGCTTGGCGGCAGCCAGCTGGGCAGCAACTTCTTCAGCGAAGTTGTCGACCGGCTTCTCGATGCCTTCGCCTACTTTGAAGTAGGTGAAGGAAACGATTTCTGCGCCGGCTTTCTTGGCCAGTTCGCCAACCTTGACTTCAGGGTTCTTGACGAACGCCTGCTCGACCAGGCTCGCTTCTGCCAGGAACTTGCTGATACGGCCTTTGACCATGTTCTCAACAATGTTTTCTGGCTTGCCTTTGATCTTTTCTTCGTTCAGCTGCAGGAACACAGCCTTCTCACGCTCGATCGCTTCGTCGGAGACTTGCGAAGGCAGCAGGAACTCAGGGTTGCTTGCAGCAACGTGCATAGCGATGTCTTTGGCCAGCTCGACGTCACCGCCTTTCAGGACAACAGCAACACCGATCTTGTTACCGTGCAGGTAGGTGCCGACAACGTCACCTTCTACGCGTACCAGACGACGGATGTTGACGTTCTCGCCGACTTTGGCAACCAGCGCTTCACGAGCCGATTCCTGAGCGGCGATCAGCGGAGCTGCGTCGGTCAGTTTTTCGTCGAAAGCTTTTTCTACGCTGGCAGCAACGAAGTTCTTGAAATCGTCTTGCAGGGCCAGGAAGTCGGTCTGCGAGTTGACTTCCAGCAGCACGGCCGCCTTGTCATTCGATTTGATGGCGATTGCGCCTTCAGCGGCAACGTTGCCAGCTTTTTTCGCAGCCTTGATGGCGCCCGAAGCACGCATGTCATCAATGGCTTTTTCGATGTCGCCGTCAGCCTTTTCCAGGGCTTTCTTGCAATCCATCATGCCTTCGCCGGTACGCTCGCGCAGTTCTTTGACCAACGCTGCAGTAATTGCTGCCATTTTCAAATTCCTCTTGGATAGGTTTTCAACCATTCCACCCGATCGAACGGGCGTTCAATTCTTCCCGAACCACCCATGTTGGCTGCCGCACATGACAAATACAGACGTGGGCGCCGACAAATGGTTTTCGAGGTGGCAAAAAGGGGGCCAAGCCCCCTTTTTGCTTACTGAGTCAACGCCAGGGGCGTCGATTACTCAGCTGCAGCCTGAGTTTCTTCAGCTGCGAATTCAACAGTACCGCCAGCAACGTTGTTGCGACCGCGGATAACTGCGTCAGCCATCGAACCCATGTACAGCTGGATAGCGCGGATGGCGTCATCGTTGCCTGGGATGATGTAGTCAACGCCTTCCGGGCTGCTGTTGGTATCGACGACGCCGATGACCGGGATGCCCAGCTTGTTGGCTTCGGTGATCGCGATGCGCTCGTGGTCAACGTCGATCACGAACAGTGCGTCTGGCAGACCGCCCATGTCCTTGATGCCGCCCAGCGAACGATCCAGCTTCTCAAGATCACGGGAGCGCATCAGCGCTTCTTTCTTGGTCAGCTTGGCGAAAGTACCGTCTTCGGCTTGAACTTCAAGGTCACGCAGACGCTTGATGGAAGCACGAATGGTCTTGAAGTTGGTCAGCATGCCGCCCAACCAGCGGTGATCGACGTACGGCGAACCGCAACGTGCTGCTTCTTCAGCAACGATCTTGCCAGCGGAACGCTTGGTGCCGACGAACAGAATCTTGTTTTTGCCCTGGGCCAGACGCTCTACGAAAGTCAGAGCTTCGTTGAACATTGGCAGGGTTTTTTCAAGGTTGATGATGTGAATCTTGTTACGCGCGCCGAAAATGTACTTGCCCATTTTCGGATTCCAGTAACGGGTTTGGTGACCGAAGTGCACACCGGCCTTCAGCATATCGCGCATGTTGACTTGGGACATGATAGTTCCTTGATAAGTCGGGTTTGGCCTCCACGTATCCCAATGACCAACCAGAGGCATAAAGCCCAAGGCACCCAGGTCATCGTGTCGACACGTGTGTGGATTTAAGCTTTTCGGGGCATCCCCGGAAAGCGGCGCATTTTATACCACAGGGTGCGCAGAAACGGAACCCGGAATCTGTATTCGCGCCAGTGACATGGGCGCAGCCCCCTTGGAATCGGCTCGATGGGCACCATTGTATAGACAGAAGCTGGACATGCAGGCGCGGATTTGCGCCTCCCGTCTGGTAGAATCGCGTTTTTCAGGGTCGCAAAATGTACGCTTGCCACCCAATTCGTATCCGTAAGCGCCGCCGAGCGCAGAGAGAGCCTGTATGACCGTCAACCTCAAAACCCCCGAGGACATCGCTGGCATGCGTGTCGCCGGCAAACTGGCCGCCGATGTGCTGGAAATGATTGCCGAACATGTCAAACCCGGCGTGACCACTGATCAGCTCAATCAGATCTGCCACGACTACATCGTCGATGTGCAGCAAGCGATCCCTGCACCGCTCAACTACAAGGGCTACCCGAAGTCGATCTGCACCTCGATCAACCATGTGGTCTGCCACGGCATCCCGAACGACAAACCGCTGAAAAACGGCGACACCCTGAACATCGATGTCACGGTGATCAAGGACGGTTACCACGGTGACACCAGCCGCATGTTCCACGTCGGCGAAGTGCCGGTCTGGGCCGAGCGCCTGTCGCAGGTCACCCAGGAATGCATGTACAAGGCGATCGAGATCGTCAAACCCGGCTGCCGCCTCGGCGACATCGGCGAAGTAATCCAGAAGCACGCAGAAAAGAACGGTTTCTCGGTGGTACGCGAGTTCTGCGGCCACGGTATTGGCAAGGTCTTCCACGAAGAACCGCAGATCCTGCACTACGGTCGTGCCGGCACCGGTATGGAACTGAAGGCTGGCATGACCTTCACCATCGAGCCGATGATCAACCAGGGCAAGGCCGACACCAAGGTTCTCGGCGACGGCTGGACGGCGATCACCAAGGACCGCAAGCTCTCGGCACAGTGGGAACACACCCTGCTGGTCACCGAGACCGGCTACGAGATTTTCACTTTGCGCAGCGATGACACCATCCCGCGTATCTCGGCCTGACACCCAGAACGCTCCCAGCCTATAGAAGGAAAGCCAATCGATGCCGCAGGTGGATCCCGAACTCTTCGACCGCGGCCAGTTCCAGGCTGAACTGGCCCTCAAAGCGAGTCCCATCGCGGCGTTCAAGAAGGCGATCCGCCAGGCTCGCGAGGTCCTCGACACGCGTTTTCGCAATGGCCGCGACATCCGCCGGCTGATCGAGGACCGCGCCTGGTTTGTCGACAACATCCTGCAAAAGGCCTGGGAGCAGTTCAACTGGAGCGAAGACGCCGACATCGCTCTGGTGGCGGTGGGCGGCTACGGTCGCGGCGAACTGCATCCATACTCCGATATCGATCTGCTGATCCTGCTCGACAGTGCCGACCACGAAGTTTTCCGCGACTCCATCGAGCGTTTTCTGACGTTGTTGTGGGACATAGGCCTGGAAGTCGGCCAGAGCGTGCGCTCGGTCGACGAATGCGCAGAAGAGGCCCGCGCCGACCTGACCGTGGTCACCAACCTGATGGAAAGCCGCACCATCTGCGGCCCCGAGCGTCTGCGTCAGCGCATGCTCGAAGTGACCAGCACCGCGCACATGTGGCCGGCCAAGGAGTTCTTCCTGGCCAAGCGTGCGGAACAGAAAGCACGTCACCACAAATACAACGACACCGAGTACAACCTCGAACCGAACGTCAAAGGTTCGCCCGGCGGCCTGCGCGATATTCAAACCATCCTTTGGGTGGCGCGGCGTCAGTACGGCACCCTGAACCTGCGCGCCCTCGCCGGCGAAGGATTTCTGGTAGAAAGCGAAAACGCCCTGCTCGCCTCCTCCCAGGAATTTCTCTGGAAAGTGCGTTACGCCCTGCACATGCTCGCCGGCCGCTCCGAAGACCGCTTGCTGTTCGATCACCAGCGCACCATCGCCGGCCTGCTCGGTTTTGAAGGTGATGATGCCAAACAGGCGGTCGAAGCTTTCATGCAGCAGTACTTCCGCACCGTGATGAGCATCGCCCAACTGAGCGATCTGATCATCCAGCACTTCGAGGAAGTCATCCTCGCTCCGGAAGACGAGGCGCCGCCGCAACCGATCAATTCACGCTTCCAGCTGCATGACGGTTACATCGAAGCGCGCAATGACAATGTGTTCCGCCGCACGCCGTTCGCCATGCTGGAAATTTTCGTGCTGATGGCCCAACAGCCGGAAATCAAAGGCGTGCGCGCCGACACCATTCGTCTGCTGCGCGAACATCGTCATCTGATCGATGACAACTTCCGTAACGATATCCGCAACACCAGCCTGTTCATCGAGCTGTTCAAGTGCAAGATCGGCATCCATCGCAATCTGCGGCGGATGAACCGTTACGGCATTCTCGGGCGCTATCTGCCGGAGTTCGGTTTTATCGTCGGGCAGATGCAGCACGACCTGTTCCACATTTATACGGTCGATGCGCACACGCTGAATCTGATCAAACACCTGCGCAAACTTCAGTACACCCAAGTGTCGGAGAAATTTCCGCTGGCCGCCAAACTCATGGCCAAGTTGCCCAAGCCTGAGCTGATCTACATGGCCGGTCTGTATCACGATATCGGCAAGGGTCGACACGGCGATCACTCGGAGATCGGCGCGGTCGATGCCGAGGCGTTCTGCCAGCGCCATCAGTTGCCGGTGTGGGACAGCCGCCTGATCGTCTGGCTGGTGCAGAACCACCTGGTGATGTCCACCACCGCACAGCGCAAGGATCTGTCGGACCCGCAGGTGATCCACGATTTCGCCCAGGCGGTCGGCGACGAAACCCGCCTCGACTACCTCTACGTGCTGACCGTAGCCGACATCAATGCGACCAACCCGACGCTCTGGAATTCATGGCGCGCGAGCCTGCTGCGCCAGCTTTATACCGAGACCAAGCGCGCCCTGCGCCGGGGTCTGGAAAACCCGGTGGATCGCGAAGAACAGATCCGCCAGACGCAAAGCGCGGCGCTGGACATTCTGGTGCGCGGCGGCACCGATCCGGACGACGTCGAGCAGCTGTGGGCGCAATTGGGCGATGACTATTTCCTGCGTCACACCGCCGGCGATGTAGCCTGGCACAGCGACGCGATCCTGCAGCAACCGGTGGATGGCGGGCCGCTGGTGCTGATCAAGGAAACCACCCAGCGCGAGTTCGAGGGCGGCACGCAGATCTTCATTTATGCACCGGACCAGCATGACTTCTTCGCCGTGACCGTGGCGGCGATGGACCAGCTCAACCTGAACATTCACGACGCCCGGGTCATCACCTCGAGCAGCCAGTTCACGCTCGACACCTACATCGTGCTCGACAACGAAGGCGAATCGATCGGCGACAATCCGGCGCGGATCAAGCAAATCCGCGAAGGCCTGACCGAAGCCCTGCGCAACCCGGACGACTACCCGACGATCATCCAGCGCCGTGTGCCGCGTCAGCTCAAGCATTTCGCCTTTGCGCCGCAGGTCACCATTCACAACGACGCCCAGCGTCCGGTGACCGTGCTGGAACTGACGGCGCCTGACCGGCCGGGCCTGCTGGCGCGGGTCGGGGGGATTTTCCTCGAGTTCGATCTGTCGCTGCAGAACGCCAAGATTGCGACCCTGGGCGAGCGCGTGGAAGACGTGTTCTTCATCACCGACGCGCACAACCAGCCGCTGTCCGATCCGCTGCTGTGCAGCCGTCTGCAGGATGCGATCGTCGAACAGTTGAGCGTCAATCAGGAACCGGATATCAAACTTTCGCGGATCAGTATCTGAATCACCCGTTTATCCCTGTGAATGCAGCCCATGCTTTCCTCCGGTACATACAATTCCCTGTGGCGAGGGGATTTATCCCCGTTCAGCTGCGAAGCAGTCGTAAAACCTGTGTATGCGGACATTCAGTTGAACCGCAGTGAATGGTTTTGCGGCCGCTGCGCAGCCCAACGGGGATAAATCCCCTCGCCACAGAAAGCTCTTGAGCATTTAAAAGAGGCCCCCATGAACAACGCTCTGAACCAGCTCCAGCCGTACCCGTTCGAAAAGCTCCGCGCCCTGCTCGGCAGCGTTACGCCGAACCCGGACAAACGCCCGATCGCCCTGTCGATCGGCGAGCCGAAACACCGTTCGCCGAGCTTTGTCGCCGAAGCGCTGGCGAACAATCTGGATCAAATGGCGGTGTACCCGACCACCCTCGGCATCCCGGCCCTGCGCGAAGCCATCGCCGGCTGGTGCGAGCGGCGCTTCGGTGTGCCGAACGGCTGGATTGATCCGGCGCGCAATGTGCTGCCGGTCAACGGCACCCGCGAAGCCCTGTTCGCCTTTACCCAGACCGTGGTCAACCGTGGCGACGATGCGCTGGTGGTCAGCCCCAACCCGTTCTATCAGATCTACGAAGGCGCGGCGTTCCTCGCCGGGGCCAAGCCGCATTACCTGCCATGCCTGGATGAAAACGGCTTCAACCCGGACTTCGACGCAGTAGCGCCGGAGATCTGGCAGCGTTGCCAGATTCTGTTCCTGTGCTCGCCGGGCAATCCGACCGGCGCGCTGATTCCGGTCGAGACTCTGAAGAAGTTGATCGCCCTGGCTGATGAGTATGACTTCGTGATCGCCGCCGACGAGTGCTACAGCGAACTGTACTTCGACGAACAAACCCCGCCGCCCGGCCTGCTGAGTGCTTGCGTTGAACTGGGGCGCAATGACTTCAAGCGCTGCGTGGTGTTTCACAGCCTGTCCAAGCGCTCCAACCTCCCGGGTCTGCGTTCAGGCTTCGTTGCCGGCGATGCCGACATCCTCAAAGGCTTCCTGCTCTATCGCACTTACCACGGCTGCGCGATGCCGGTACAGACTCAACTGGCCAGCGTTGCCGCGTGGAATGACGAAGTGCATGTGCGCGCCAACCGTGCGCTGTACCGCGAGAAGTTCGATGCGGTGCTGAACATTCTCAGCCCGGTCATGGACGTACAGCGCCCGGACGGCAGCTTCTATCTGTGGCCGAACGTGCAGGGCGATGATGCGGCGTTCTGCCGCGATCTGTTCGAGCAGGAACACGTGACCGTGGTGCCGGGCTCGTATCTGTCTCGCGATGTCGATGGCGTCAATCCGGGGGCGGGCCGCGTGCGCATGGCGCTGGTTGCGCCGCTGGCGGAATGTGTCGAGGCCGCCGAAAGAATACGCGCATTCGTTACTCGCCAACAGTAACTTTCAAGTGTCCGCATCAGGCCACCTGATGCGGATTAAAAAAAAGAAACGCTACCTTACAACCCCCTCCTTTACTCCTCAATACACTAACTAATAACCTACCCCCCGCAATAACCAACTTACAAACTACAAGCTTTTAACCACTAACTTGCAGTCAACCCTGGATAAAAACCTCAAAGGAATTGACCATGTACAAAACCAGACCCTGTCTGAATCTTGAAATAGAAGATCCAGTTGCCAGCTTTCGAGCGGCCATCAATGAAAACTCGAAAAATATTTCGTACACCAACAACTCAGGCCTGACCTCCCGGACCATGGCACTCAATGCAAAGTGTTGGCACCCGAGCCGCCATCTGACCATTTCGTTTATGGACAACCCACCCGCCTCGCTGAAAGAAGCGATAAAGAGCCATATATGGGAATGGGCGGACTATGTCAGCCTCACCTTTAGCTTCATCGATAGTAAAGACGGCGTAATCCGAATTACAACCGACACTACTCAAAACGCTTCGCAAATTGGCACCGACGCACTAACAGTCGCGGCAGGAAAACCCACGATGTTCATATACGCGCGACCGGGAGATGCGGATTTTCGCACGGTAGTAATACACGAGTTCGGTCATGCGCTCGGTTTTCATCATGAGCATCTGCACCCTGATGCTAACATTCCCTGGAATAGACCGAAGGTCTATCAGGAATATGCGGAAAAATGGGGAATGGATAAGCAAAGCGTGGACCTGAACATTTTTACACCGATAGACGAGGCGATCACCGTCACCCCATACGATCCGACTTCAATCATGCATTATCCTGTCGAGAAGGAACTAACCGATGGGAAGTTTGAGATACCGATGAACACGGAAATAAGTTGGCAGGACAAACGCATCTGCGCACATTTTTATCCGATCGAAATTCCTGACGGCGGCTCTTGCGAATCCCCTTGAATCGCCATCAGGAATCATCTCGTGCTACGACTTGACCTGGCCCAGATTGGCCTCGCTCAAATCCAGTTCCCCGAGCACTTCTCGCAACACGTCATCACCGATCTGGTGCTGACGACTGAGGCTGTAGAGTTCCAGACGCTGCGCGCGCAGCGCTTTCAAGCGCAAACGCCGTTCAAGCAGATCCATCTGGAATGCCAGCGCCTGAGCCTCGGCGGAATCATTGAACACATCAAGTTGATGGCGATATTCGGACATGATCCGCGCCTTGAGCTCCGCTGCCAGCGCCGCTTGAGCGGCATCCTGCGGGACCACTTCTTCGCTTTCCAGCGAGTGAATCGCCGCTTCGGCTGTCTTGCGCCAGGCGTCGCGCACTTCCTGACGACGCTTGTCGTCGGGACTTTTGTCGATGCCGCGCAGCAGCAAGGGCAGCGCGATACAGGCCGAGACCAGCGACAGCAGAATCACCCCGGCAGCAATGAAGATCAGCAAGTCGCGTTCAGGAAAAGCCTCGGCGCCGATCAGCATCGGCACCGACATCACGCCCGCCAGCGTCACCGCCCCGCGCACACCGCCCACCGTCAGCAACCAGCATGAACGCGCCGTCGGCACTTGCGTCAGCTCGCCCTTGCCGCGCACTCGGCGCAGCAACACCGACAAGCGCCAGATGCTCTGCACCCAGATGAAGCGCAGCAACACCAGCGCGACGAAGATCGCCAGCACATCGAGGCAGCGATAGAACAGCGTCGGCCACAGCGTCGGCTCATGGCTGACCACAGCTTTGATGATGTCTGGCAATTGCAGGCCAAGCAGCAGGAAGATCAAGCCATTGAACGCAAATTCGAGCAGCGCCCAAACGCTGCGATTAAGCAGTCGCGTGCTGGTCTGGCGTGGCAGCAGATCGAGCCAGCTCTGCATCATCCCCGCTGCCACAGCGGAAAGAATGCCCGAGGCGCCCAAACGTTCGGCCAGTACATAAGCGGCGAAGGGCAGCAGCAACATGAACACCACGTGAGTGGCCGGATCGTCCCAGCCCCGGGCGATCATCCATGCGCGCAGGCGCCCGACCAGCCAGCTCAACGCTACACCCACAGCCAGGCCACCGAGCGCCACCGCAACGAAGGTCAGACTGGCATTGGTCAACGAGAACACACCCGTGACCGCAGCAGCGAGGGCGAACTTGAAAGTCACCAGACCCGATGCATCGTTCATCAGCGCCTCGCCTTGCAGCATGTGCATCAGCGGCGTCGGCAAGCGGTTCTGCGCAATCGCTGAAACCGCTACGGCGTCGGTTGGCGACAACACGGCCGCAAGGGCGAAGGCTACCGGCAGCGGAATCGTCGGCAACAGCCAATGAATGAAATAGCCGGCACCGACCACGGTGAACAGCACAAGGCCCACGGCCAGGGTCAGTATCGGCCCGCGCAATTGCCAGAGCGCGCGTTTGGGCATGCGCCAGCCATCGGAAAACAACAACGGCGGCAGGAACAGAAACAGGAACAATTCGGGATCGAGGGCGACGTGCAGGCCAAGCGTCGGCCAGGCGAGCAAGGCACCGGCAGCAATTTGCACCAACGGCAACGGCAGCGGGATGACCCGCCCGACCAGTCGCGAGACGCTGACCAGCATCAGCAGGATGAGGACGGTGTAAGCAGTTTGCATAAAACCAGAATCTCAGGCGATCGATAGCATTGAACTGCCATATTAGCGCCTTAGGCTGTGGCTGACCGTTGCACCTATGTCGCACGGCCAGACGCCGGACTAAATGTGGGAGCGAGCTTGCTCGCGAATGCGGTGTGTCATTCAGCACAGGAATTGACTGACAGGCCCCCTTCGCGAGCAAGCTCGCTCCCACAGGTTTTACAGCGTTACGACAACCGTGGCCGACGAAACCGTCCGGTCATGGCATAATCCGTCACCATTTTTTTCCAGCACCTGTAAAGGGGGCGATTCCTTGGCCGTTTCAAGTAAAACGTTGCACCTTTTCGGCATCAAAGCCTGCGACACCATGAAAAAGGCGCGCACCTGGCTCGATGAACACGCTGTCAGCTATGACTTTCACGATTACAAGACCGCCGGCATTGACCGTGAGCACCTGACCCAATGGTGCGACGAGCACGGCTGGCAAACCGTGTTGAACCGCGCCGGCACGACCTTTCGCAAACTCGACGACGAACGCAAAGCCGATCTCGACCAAGCGAAAGCCATCGAACTGATGCTCGCACAACCCTCGATGATCAAGCGCCCGGTGCTCGATCTCGGTGACCGAACCCTGATTGGCTTCAAGCCAGATATCTACGCGGCCGCTCTGAAGTAAGCAGCCCGTCACTCTTTGTAGAGGTATTCACATGTCCAATTCCCTGTTCAGCATCGCTTTTGGTGTCGGCACCCAGAACCGTCAAGGCGCATGGCTGGAAGTGTTCTACGCTCAGCCACTGCTCAACCCTTCGGCCGAACTGGTCGCGGCTGTTGCGCCGATCCTCGGTTACACCGAAGGCAACCAGGCCATCACCTTCACCACCGCCCAGGCTGCGCAACTGGCTGAAGCCGTGAAAGGCATCGACGCCGTGCAAGGCAAGCTGCTGACCCGCCTGGCTGAAAGCCACAAGCCGCTGGTCGCCACGCTGCTGGCCGAAGACGCGCAACTGACCTCCACGCCTGAGGCCTACCTCAAGCTGCATCTGCTCTCGCACCGTCTGGTCAAGCCGCACGGCGTGAGCCTGGCCGGTATCTTCCCGCTGCTGCCGAACGTGGCGTGGACGAGCCAGGGCGCGATCGACTTGAGCGAACTGGCGGAAATGCAACTCGAAGCGCGCCTGCGCGGCGAGCTTCTGGAAGTGTTCTCGGTGGACAAGTTCCCGAAAATGACCGACTACGTGGTACCGGCTGGCGTGCGTATCGCTGATGCCGCACGTCTGCGTCTGGGCGCCTATGTCGGCGAAGGCACCACCGTCATGCACGAAGGTTTCATCAACTTCAACGCTGGCACCGAAGGCCCGGGCATGATCGAAGGCCGCGTTTCCGCTGGCGTCTTCGTCGGCAAGGGTTCGGACCTGGGCGGCGGTTGCTCGACCATGGGCACCCTGTCGGGCGGTGGCAACATCGTGATCAAGGTCGGCGAAGGCTGCCTGATCGGCGCCAACGCCGGTATCGGTATTCCGCTGGGCGACCGCAACACTGTGGAATCGGGCCTGTACGTGACCGCCGGTACCAAGGTTGCGCTGCTGGACGAAAACAACAATCTGGTCAAGGTTGTGAAGGCGCGTGAGCTGGCTGGTCAGACTGATCTGCTGTTCCGTCGCAACTCGGAAACCGGTGCTGTGGAATGCAAGACCCACAAATCGGCGATCGAACTGAACGAAGCGCTGCACGCTCACAACTAAGCGCTGTAGGCCTGTGGGAGCGAGTCTGCTCGCGAAACTTCTGGCGTCCTCAAGGACGCTTTCGCGAGCAGGCTCGCTCCCACAAGGTTTGGCGTACACGCCGCCCAATTTCACAGGGCTGAACTCATGATGATCCCCTCCCCCTGGCGCGCCGATTTCCCGGCTATCGCCGCCCTGCAACGGCAAGACCAGACCTATCTGGACAGCGCCGCCACCACGCAAAAACCCCAGGCCCTGCTCGACGCACTGACGCATTACTACGCCAACGGCGCGGCCAATGTGCATCGTGCGCAACACCTGCCCGGTGCCCACGCGACGCAAGCGTTCGAAGACAGTCGGCGCAAGGTTGGCCAATGGCTGAATGCCGGTGACAGCGGGCAAATCATCTTCACCCACGGCGCCACCAGTGCGCTGAATCTGCTGGCTTATGGTCTGGAGCCTCTGTTTCAGCCGGGCGATGAGATTGTCATCAGCGCTCTGGAGCATCACGCCAACCTGCTGCCGTGGCAGCAACTGGCGCAACGCCGTCAGCTGAAACTGGTGATCCTGCCGCTGGATGCCGACGGCCTGATCGACCTCGGCGCTGCCGTGCATCTGATCGGCCCGCGCACGCGTTTGTTGGCGGTCAGCCAGTTGTCCAATGTCCTCGGCGCCTGGCAGCCACTGACCGCTTTGCTGGGCATGGCCAAGGCGCAGAACGCGCTGACCGTGGTCGATGGCGCGCAAGGTGTGGTGCACGGTCGGCACGATGTACAGGCGCTGGGTTGCGACTTCTATGTATTTTCCAGCCACAAGCTCTACGGCCCGGATGGCCTCGGCGTGCTGTTCGGGCGCAACGCTGCGCTGGAGCAATTGCAGCATTGGCAGTTCGGCGGCGAGATGGTGCTAGACGCCAACTATCAGGATTCGCGCTTCCGCCCGGCGCCGTTGGGGTTCGAGGCAGGCACACCGCCGATCGCCAGCGTCATCGGCCTCGGAGCGACCCTCGACTACTTGGCCGGTTTGGATCAGGACGCCGTATCTGCCCATGAAGCGGCACTGCACGACTATCTGCTGCGCGGCCTCGCCGCACGCAATGGCATTCGCCTGCTGGGCAAGCCGCAACTGGCGCTGGCCAGTTTTGTCGTCGAAGGCGTGCACAACGCCGATTTGGCGCATCTGCTCACCGAACAAGGCATCGCCGTGCGCGCCGGACATCACTGCGCCATGCCATTGATGAAAAGCTTCGAACTGGCTGGCGCGATTCGTGTGTCGTTGGCGCTGTATAACGAATCGGAAGATCTGGAGCGCTTTTTCGAGGCGCTGGATCAGGCGCTGGAGATGTTGCGATGAGCCTGCCGGTGGAAGCGGCCGAAGCGCTGCAGACGTTTCAGACTGCGGCGGGCTGGGAACAGCGGGCGCGGTTGCTGATGCAGTTTGGTGATCGTCTGCCGGCGCTGGATGACGCGCAAAAGTGCGAGGCCAACCGGGTGCATGGCTGTGAGAGTCAGGTGTGGCTGGTCGGAGATTTCCGCGACGGACACTGGCAGTTCAAGGCAAGCAGCGATGCGCGGATGATTCGCGGGTTGGTGGCGTTGCTGCTATTGCGGGTCAACGGCTTGTCGGCGGCTGATATAAAGCAAATCGATTTGCCGGATTGGTTTAATCAGCTCGGCCTGTCCCGCCAGCTATCGCCATCGCGCAGCAATGGCCTCAATGCCGTGCTTCAGCGGATGAATGAGTTGGCTCGCTGACTGATCGTTCCCACGCTCTGCGTGGGAATGCCTCAACGGACGCTCCGCGTTCGGCTCTGGATGGGACGCGGAGCGTCCCGGGCTGCATTACCACGCGGAGCGTGGGAACGATCAAAAGAGGCCCTCATTAATACATTCAGGCTTGAGGCTTGACCCGGTCCGCCGGGCGCCGTACACCAGCGACAATCTTGTCCACAGCCTTGGTCGCCGCGACCATGCCAAATGTCGCGGTAACCATCATCACCGCGCCAAACCCGCCGGCGCAGTCGAGCTTCACGCCATCGCCGACAAAACTCTTCTGCAGACAAATGCTGCCGTCCGGTTTCGGGTAGCGCAGCTGTTCGGTGGAAAACACACACGGCACGCTGTAGTGGCGGGTCACGGTGCGGGAAAAGCCGTAGTCACGACGCAAGGTCGAGCGCACTTTCGAAGCCAGCGGATCGTTGAAGGTGCGGTTCAGATCGCAGACCTGAATCAGCGTCGGGTCAATCTGCCCGCCCGCCCCGCCAGTGGTAATAATCTGGATCTTGCGGCGTTTGCACCAGGCGATCAGCGCCGCTTTGGCATTGACCGCATCGATGCAGTCGATCACGCAGTCGATGTTCGGCGTGATGTATTCGGCCATGGTGTCGCGGGTAACGAAATCGGCCACGGCGTGCACCGTGCAATCGGGGTTGATCCCGCGCAGACGCTCGGCCATCACCTCGACCTTGGGTTTGCCGACGGTGCTGTCCAGCGCATGCAACTGGCGGTTGGCATTGCTGACGCAGACGTCGTCGAGGTCGAACAGCGAGATCTCGCCAACCCCGCAACGCGCCATGGCTTCCGCCGCCCAGGAGCCGACGCCACCGACGCCGACGATCGCCACATGGGCGGCGCGCAAGCGTTCCAGGCCCTCGATGCCATATAAACGGGCGATACCTGCAAACCGCGGATCTTCTGTACTCATGACCATTACCCCAAAAACCGGCGCGCATTATAGGGCTACGCAGCGACAAGTTTTAAGCTGCAAGCGACAAGTGTAAGAACTTAAGTCAGAGACGGCTGCCCAACGTCAGGCATTTTCCCGTCAGTTGTACGACTGGTTAATCGCCGGTGTAGGATGCGCGCCCCTAGGGCGTCTATCCGACCGATCCTTCGTTCCACAGCCTTTGGAACCCGAAACAGCTATGTCATCGCGTAAATTTGGACTCAACCTGGTGGTGGTGCTGGCCATCGCTGCCTTGTTCACCGGTTTCTGGGCGCTGGTCAATCGCCCGGTCACGGCGCCGAACTGGCCGCAGCAAATCTCCGGCTTCTCGTATTCGCCATTCCAGCAGGGGCAATTCCCACAGAAGGATCAGTATTCGTCTGACGACGAAATGCGCCGTGACCTGGAAATCATGAGCAAGCTGACCGACAACATTCGTATCTATTCGGTCGACGGTTCGCTGGGAGACATCCCGAAACTGGCGGAGGAATTCGGCCTGCGCGTCACCCTCGGCATCTGGATCAGCCCGGACCAGGAACGCAACGAACGGGAAATCAGCAAAGCCATCGAACTGGCCAACACCTCCAGAAGCGTCGTGCGCGTGGTGGTCGGCAACGAGGCGCTGTTTCGCGAAGAGATCACCCCGGAAGCGCTGATCGTTCTGCTGGATCGGGTGCGCGCTGCGGTCAAAGTACCGGTGACCACCTCCGAGCAATGGCATATCTGGGAGAAATACCCGCAACTGGCCAAGCACGTTGACCTGATCGCCGCCCACGTCCTGCCCTACTGGGAATTCATTCCGGTGGACAAGGCCGGCCAGTTCGTCTTCGACCGCGCCCGCGATCTGAAGAAACTGTTTCCGAAAAAACCGCTGCTGCTCTCCGAGGTCGGCTGGCCGAGCAACGGTCGCATGCGCGGTGGCGCCGATGCCTCGCCGGCAGATCAGGCGATTTACCTGCGCACACTGGTCAACAAGCTCAATCGCCAGGGCTTCAACTACTTCGTGATCGAAGCGTTCGACCAGCCGTGGAAGGCCAGCGATGAAGGTTCGGTCGGCGCCTACTGGGGCGTGTTCAACGCCGCGCGCCAGCAGAAATTCAATTTCGAAGGCCCGGTGGTGGCGATTCCGCAATGGCGCGTGCTGGCCATCGGCTCGGTGGTGCTGGCGCTGCTGTCGCTGACCCTGCTGATGATCGACGGCTCGGCGCTGCGCCAGCGCGGTCGCACGTTCCTGACGTTTATCGCGTTCCTCTGCGGTTCGGTGCTGGTGTACATCGGTTACGACTACAGCCAGCAATACAGCACGTGGTTCAGCCTCACGGTCGGATTCCTCCTGGCGCTCGGTGCGCTCGGGGTGTTCATCGTCCTGCTCACCGAGGCCCATGAACTGGCCGAAGCGGTGTGGATTCACAAGCGCCGTCGGGAATTCCTGCCAGTGTTGGGCGATTCCGATTACCGACCGAAAGTCTCGATCCATGTGCCGTGCTACAACGAGCCGCCAGAGATGGTCAAACAGACCCTCGACGCACTGGCCGCACTCGATTATCCCGACTTCGAAGTCCTGATCATCGACAACAACACCAAGGACCCGGCGGTGTGGGAACCGGTGCGCGATTACTGCGCAACCCTCGGCCCGCGCTTCAAGTTCTTCCACGTATCGCCGCTGGCCGGTTTCAAGGGCGGCGCGCTGAATTACCTGATCCCGCACACAGCCAAGGATGCCGAGGTCATTGCCGTGATCGACTCCGACTACTGCGTGCACCCCAACTGGCTCAAGCACATGGTGCCGCACTTCGCCGACCCAAAAATCGCCGTAGTGCAGTCGCCGCAGGATTATCGCGACCAGAACGAAAGCACCTTCAAGAAGCTCTGCTACGCCGAATACAAGGGCTTCTTCCATATCGGCATGGTCACTCGCAACGACCGTGACGCGATCATTCAGCACGGCACCATGACCATGACCCGCCGTTCCGTGCTGGAAGAATTGGGCTGGGCTGACTGGTGCATCTGTGAAGACGCCGAGCTCGGTCTGCGCGTGTTCGAGAAGGGCCTGTCGGCGGCGTATTACCACGACAGCTACGGCAAGGGCCTGATGCCGGATACCTTCATCGACTTCAAGAAACAGCGTTTCCGCTGGGCCTATGGCGCGATCCAGATCATCAAGCGCCACACCCGCAGCCTGCTGCGCGGCAAGGACACCGAACTGACTCGCGGTCAGCGTTATCACTTCCTCGCTGGCTGGCTGCCGTGGGTCGCCGATGGCATGAACATCTTCTTCACCGTTGGCGCGCTGTTGTGGTCGGCGGCGATGATCATCGTGCCGCAACGGGTCGATCCGCCGCTGCTGATTTTCGCAATCCCGCCACTGGCGCTGTTCGTGTTCAAGGTCGGCAAGATCATCTTTCTCTATCGCCGCGCCGTCGGTGTGAATCTGAAGGATGCGTTCTGCGCGGCACTGGCCGGGCTGGCGTTGTCGCACACCATCGCCAAAGCGGTGCTGTACGGTTTCTTCACCAGCAGCATTCCGTTTTTCCGCACGCCAAAAAACGCTGACAACCACGGCTTCTGGGTGGCGATCAGCGAGGCTCGCGAAGAGTTGTTCATCATGCTGTTGCTGTGGGGCGCGGCGCTGGGGATCTTCCTCGTGCAGGGCATTCCGAGCAATGACATGCGCTTCTGGGTGACCATGCTGCTGGTGCAGTCGCTGCCGTATCTGGCTGCGCTGATCATGGCGTTCCTGTCGTCGCTGCCCAAACCTGTGGCCAAGGCTGAGCCGGCACCGGTCGTCTAAATCCGCAACGCAGCACTAAACGGCGGCCAATGGTCGCCGTTTTGCTTTAAGATAACCGCCATTTTGCGGGGCTTGGCGTGATAGCCGGTCTGACTGACCACCCCTATCCCTTGTGGGAGCGAGCCTGCTCGCGAAGGCGTTGTAACATTCAACCTTTAAGGTGCCTGGTAGACCGCTTTCGCGAGCAGGCTCGCTCCCACATTAGACGCCCAAGCTCATACCCCATGATCCCGGAGTTTTCCATGACGGCCCACGCCGACCTATCGCCGACCCTTCAACTGGCCATCGACCTGATCCGCCGTCCTTCCGTGACCCCGGTCGATGCCGACTGCCAGAAGCAGATGATGCAGCGCCTGGGCGATGCCGGTTTCACCCTGGAGCCGATGCGCATCGAAGATGTGGATAACTTCTGGGCCACTCACGGCAACAACGACGGCCCGGTGCTGTGCTTCGCCGGCCACACCGACGTGGTGCCGACCGGTCCGGTTACCGCATGGCAGATCGATCCGTTCAATGCCGTGATCGACGAACATGGCATGCTCTGCGGCCGTGGCGCGGCAGACATGAAAGGCAGCCTGGCATCGATGACAGTCGCCGCTGAACGCTTCGTCGCCGACTATCCGAATCACAAGGGCAAGGTCGCTTTCCTGATCACCAGCGATGAAGAAGGCCCGGCGCATCACGGCACCAAGGCAGTGGTCGAGCGTCTGGTCGCGCGCAACGAGCGTCTGGACTGGTGCATCGTTGGCGAGCCGTCGAGCACCACGCTGGTCGGCGATGTGGTGAAAAACGGCCGTCGCGGCTCCCTCGGCGCCAAGCTGACGGTCAAAGGCGTGCAGGGCCACGTGGCCTATCCGCATCTGGCGAAGAACCCGATCCACCTCGCCGCTCCGGCGCTGGCAGAGCTGGCCGCCGAGCACTGGGACCACGGCAACGATTTCTTCCCGCCGACCAGTTTCCAGATTTCCAACCTCAATTCCGGCACCGGCGCGACCAACGTGATCCCGGGTGATCTGGTGGCGGTGTTCAACTTCCGTTTCTCCACCGAATCGACCGTCGAAGGCCTGCAGAAACGCGTTGCCGATATTCTCGACAAGCATGGCCTGGACTGGCACATCGACTGGGCGCTGTCCGGCCTGCCATTCCTCACCGAACCGGGCGCGCTGCTCGATGCGGTGTCGTCGAGCATCAAGGACATCACCGGTCGCGAAACCAAGGCATCGACCAGCGGCGGCACCTCCGATGGCCGCTTCATCGCGACCATGGGCACGCAAGTGGTTGAACTGGGCCCGGTCAACGCGACCATCCACCAGGTCAACGAGCGCGTGCTGGCAGCCGATCTCGACGTGCTGACGGAAATCTATTACCAGACCCTGATCAAGTTGCTCGCCTGATGCTCGCGTGCCCGATCTGCAGTGAGCCGCTCAATGCGGTAGAGAACGGCGTGGTCTGCCCCGCCGGGCATCGGTTTGACCGTGCGCGTCAGGGTTATCTGAACCTGTTGCCGGTGCAGCACAAGAACAGCCGCGACCCGGGCGACAATCAAGCGATGGTCGAGGCGCGGCGTGATTTCCTCAACGCCGGGCACTACGCGCCAGTTGCCAGGCGTCTGGCTGAATTGGCGGCGAGTTATGCGCCGGAGCGCTGGGTCGACATCGGTTGTGGCGAGGGTTACTACACCGCGCAAATCGCCGAGGCTTTGCCCAATGCTGACGGCTACGCGCTGGACATTTCCCGCGAAGCCGTCAAACGCGCCTGCAAGCGCAACCCGGCGATTACCTGGTTGATCGCCAGCATGGCCCGCGTGCCATTGGCTTCAGGCAGTTGCCAGTTTCTCGCCAGCGTCTTCAGTCCGCTGGATTGGGAGGAAGCCAAGCGTCTGCTCAGCGTCGGCGGTGGGCTGATGAAAGTCGGCCCGACCCGTGGCCATCTGATGGAATTGCGCGAACGCCTGTACGACGAAGTGCGCGAGTACACCGACGACAAGCACCTGGCCCTGGTGCCGGCAGGCATGGCCTTGGCGCACAGCGAAACCCTGGAATTCAAGCTGACCCTGGACAAGCCCGAGGACCGCGCCAACCTGTTGGCGATGACGCCTCACGGCTGGCGTGCCAGTGCCGAGCGTCGTGCGGCGGTGATCGAGCAGGCCGAGCCGTTCGAGACCACCGTGTCGATGCGCTACGATTATTTCGTTCTTCAATAACTTTTGGTCTCGGGCAAAGGCCCGGGGCCGGCTAAATCCGCGAATGGATTTTTCAGACCCGCAGTGAGGACATCCATGCGCCAACCGGACATCGAGATTTACCTGAAAGACGCCGACGTCGACCACAAGGCCATCGCCGCCTGGCTCGGCCAAGCGCTGGGCCCGTGCAGCGACTGGGTGCAGAAAGGCCAGACGTACAAGTGCAAGGCCGGCAACGTGCCGGTGACCTGGCTGCCGAAAGCCGTGGGCAAATGGAACAGCCTGTTCCTGGAAAGCGACCAGACCCCCTGGGACGACGACATCGCCTGCGCCCGCGCAGCCTTCGCGGCACTGAACGTCGAAGTGCGTTGTGCACCCGGGACGTGGGTCGAAGAAGAAGGTGAAGAAACCGCCGACCGCTGGATTCGCATCAGTGCCGATGGTGAAGAAGAAATTACCTGGAAGACCGCGTAACCACGGGCAACGTAGAGTCCACGTGGGAGCGAGCCTGCTCGCGAATGCGCAGTGTCAGTCGATATGAATGGTGACTGATACACCGCATTCGCGAGCAGGCTCGCTCCCACAGTGGTTTTTGGCGTTCTGGAGGTTTGTGTTACAGGCCTACAACATCCTCAGCCTGCAACCCCTTCTCGCCGGTGACCACCGCGTACTCAACCTGCTGACCTTCAGTCAGCGAGCGGTGCCCTTCGCCGCGTATCGCGCGGTAGTGCACGAACACGTCCACGCCGTCGTCGCGCTGGATAAAGCCATAGCCTTTGGCGTCGTTGAACCACTTCACGTTGCCGGTTTCGCGTGTTGCCATCTGTTCATACTCCTTTTTTATTATTGAACGGGCTTTTCGCAGGAAAGCCTTCGAGGAACGTCAGCCTGCGTCCGACGTCCATGACAGGGCACCGGCAACAGAGCGCCGAGTATATGACAGGTGAAGAAACTCTCAACAGGAGATTACTTCGGCGCTTTTTTGCCGATTTTCGCCTAATACGGCAAACTGTCCGCCCCGAGCGCCTGCTCGGTTTTATTCACTCACGCAGAAGCCGTATGACCCGTTCCCCGTTCCGCCGTCTTGTGTTTGGCACCCTGCGCCGCCTGTTGTATCTCTGGGTTCGCTCCGAGACCATCAATCAGTCGTCGTTCACCCTCAACCTCGACCGCAGTCGTCCGGTGTTCTACGTCCTGCAAAACCCGTCACTGACCGATCTGGCGGTGGTTGACACCGAGTGCACCAAGGCCGGTCTGCCACGCCCGGTGCTGGCGGTATCGGTGGGTGCGCTGATCGAGCCGGCGGCGTTTTTCTATTTGACGCCGGACCCGGACTGGCTTGGCCGCCAGGACAAACGCGGCGCGCCGCCGACTCTCACCCGTCTGGTCAGCGCGCTGACTCAGAATGCTGCCGAAGACGCGCAGATCATTCCGGTCAGCGTGTTCTGGGGCCAGTCCCCAGACAGCGAAAACAGTCCGTGGAAACTGTTGTTCGCCGACAGCTGGGCAGTCACCGGCCGTCTGCGCCGGCTGCTGAGCATCATCGTCCTCGGGCGTAAAACCCGCGTGCAGTTTTCCGCGCCGATCCACCTGCGCGAACTGATCGATCACAATAAGGGCCACGAGCGCACCGTGCGCATGGCCCAGCGCATCCTGCGCGTGCACTTCCGCAACCTCAAAGCTGCGGTGATCGGCCCGGACATCTCTCACCGGCGCAATCTGGTCAAAGGCCTGCTCAACCAGCCACTGGTCAAACAGGCGATCCTCGAGGAGGCCGAGCGCGAAAAAATCTCGCCGGAAAAAGCCAAGGCCCAGGCCCTGCGCTACGGCAACGAGATCGCCTCGGACTACACCTACACCGCGATCCGTTTTCTCGAAGTGGTGCTGAGCTGGTTCTGGAATAAGATCTACGACGGCATCAAGGTCAACCACATCGAGGGCGTGCAGAACGTCGCGCAAGGTCACGAAGTGATCTACGTGCCGTGCCACCGCAGCCACATCGATTACTTGCTGCTCTCGTATCTGCTGTTCCGCAACGGCCTGACCCCGCCGCACATTGCCGCCGGGATCAACCTGAACATGCCGGTGATCGGCAGCCTGCTGCGTCGCGGCGGTGCGTTTTTCATGCGCCGCACCTTCAAGGGCAATCCGTTGTACACCTCGGTGTTCAACGAATACCTGCACACCCTGTTCACCAAAGGTTTCCCGGTCGAGTATTTCGTCGAGGGCGGTCGCTCGCGCACCGGGCGCATGCTGCAACCGAAAACCGGCATGCTCGCGATCACCCTGCGCAGTTTCCTGCGTTCGTCGCGGATGCCGATCGTCTTCGTGCCGGTGTACATCGGATACGAGCGCGTGCTCGAAGGCCGCACCTACCTCGGCGAACTGCGTGGGGCGAGCAAGAAAAAAGAATCGATCTTCGATATTTTCAAAGTGATCGGCGCGCTCAAGCAGCGTTTCGGTCAGGTCGCGGTCAACTTCGGTGAGCCGATCAAACTGGCCGAATTCCTCGACGCCGAGCAACCGGACTGGCGCCAGCAGGAGCTCGGCCCGCAGTTCAAACCGGCGTGGCTCAACGAAACCACCAACCGCCTCGGCGAGAAAGTCGCCCGGCACCTCAACGAAGCGGCGGCGATCAATCCAGTGAATCTGGTGGCGTTGGCTCTGCTGTCGACCACGCGTCTGGCCCTGGATGATCGGGCCATGGCGCGGGTGCTTGACTTGTATCTCGCGCTGCTGCGCAAGGTCCCGTATTCGCCACACACCACCTTGCCGGAAGGCGATGGCCGGGCGCTGATCGAGCATGTGAAAGACATGGATCTGCTCGCCGAGCAGAACGATGCGCTGGGCAAGATTCTCTATCTGGACGAGCAGAACGCGGTCCTGATGACCTACTACCGCAACAACGTCCTGCACATTTTCGCTCTGCCGTCGTTGCTGGCGAGTTTCTTCCAGAGCACCTCGCGCATGAGCCGCGAGCAGATCCTGCGCTACACCCGCGCGCTGTATCCGTACCTGCAATCGGAGCTGTTCATCCGCTGGAGTCTGGACGAACTTGATGCCGTGATCGATCAGTGGCTGGAAGCGTTCGTCGAGCAGGGCCTGCTGCGTTTCGAGAAGGACGTTTACATGCGCCCGGCGCCGAGTTCGCGGCATTTCGTGCTGCTGACGCTGCTGTCGAAAAGCATCGCGCAGACCTTGCAGCGCTTCTACATGACCGTGTCCCTGCTGCTCAACAGCGGCCAGAACAGCATCAGCGCCGAAGAGCTGGAAGACCTCTGCACAGTGATGGCCCAGCGCCTGTCGATCCTCCACGGTTTGAACGCCCCAGAGTTTTTCGACAAGAGTCTGTTCCGCCACTTCATCCAGACCCTGCTCGAACTCGACGTCCTGCGCCGCGACGAAGCCGGCAAGCTCAGCTATCACGAACTGCTCGGCGAGCTGGCCGAAGGCGCGGCCAAACGCGTGCTGCCGGCGGAGATTCGCCTGTCGATCCGCCAGGTCGCGCTGCACCGCAGTGAAGATGCGGCGGATCAGATCACGCCACAGCCTGAGCCTTGAAGCCTTACCCCTGTGGGAGCGAGCCTGCTCGCGAAGACGGAGTGTCAGTCGCCATTTATTTTGACTGATCCAGCGCTTTCGCGAGCAGGCTCGCTCCCACATCGAAAGGAGATTCACCCATGAAAAAACTGCTAACCCTCGCTGCCGCCACCCTGCTCAGCGCCTGCCAATCAACCACACCCGCCGGCAAGGCCAGCCTCGACGGCGAAGTCTTCTACCTGCAACGCATCGCCCTGCCCCCGAGCGCGACCCTGAGCGTCAGCCTGCAAGATGTGTCGCTGGCCGATGCGCCGGCCTTCGTCCTCGCCGAACAGAAAGGCCCGATCAAAGGCCAGGTGCCGCTGCCGTTTCATTTGAGCTACGATCCGGCGCAGGTCAAATCCGGCCACCGTTACTCGGTCAGCGCGCGCATTGAAGTCAACGGCGAGCTGATGTTCATCACCACCGAAAACCACGCCGTGCAACTCGACGGCAACGACCCGCAGCCGCTGAAAATTCGCGTCGACGCCGTTCGTTAATCCATTTTTCGCCACAAGGAAGCCGCCATGCGCCGCCCTACCCTTCGCTTCGCCGCCGCCTGCGCCGGCCTGCTGATCTCCGCCAACGCCTTGGCCTTGTCGCTCAACGACCTGTCGCAACAAGACGCCACCGGCGGCCTCAAGGACGCCCTGACCCAAGGCGCACAGATCGCCGTGAAGCAACTCGGCACCCCGGGCGGCTTCAGCAATAACCCCGAAGTGAAAATCGAACTGCCGGGCAAACTCGGCAAAGCCGCGAGCAAGATGAAAGCCTTCGGCATGGGCGCCCAGGTCGAAGAACTGGAAACCGCAATGAACAAAGCCGCCGAATCCGCCGTGACCCAAGCCCAGCCCATCCTCGTCGATGCAGTGAAGAAAATGAGCGTGGCCGACGCCAAAGGCATCCTCAGCGGCGGCAACGATTCGGCGACCCAATACCTGAACAAATCCAGCCGCGAACAGATCCGCGCGAAATTCCTGCCCATCGTCAAACAAGCCACCGACAAGGTCGGCGTCGCGCAGAAGTACAATTCATTTGCAGGTCAAGCTGCGGCTTTCGGTGTCGTCGACGCCAAGAGCGCCAACGTTGAAAGCTACGTCACCGAACAGGCACTCAATGGTTTGTTCGAGATGATCGGCAAGCAGGAAGAAACAATTCGTCAGAACCCGGCCGCTGCGGCGACGAGTCTGGCGAAGAAGGTGTTTGGTACGCTTTAAGTCGTTACAACATGGGGGCGATTCAATTCGCTCCCATGCTTGCCTCCACGTAGAGAACTACGTAAAAAAAACACCCACTCCCGCCCCATCTTCCTTCTCTCAAAAAGCTGCAATTGGTCCAGCCCTTCCAGAATCGACGCCGCCTCGCTACCCGAGCAGGAAAAATTTTCCGCGACATTGCTCGCCGTAAACTCCTTCGCCTCCCCGCTTTTAGCCACCTGATAAACCGCGCGCTGCCGTTCCGTCAGTTGAGCAATTACGCCAGAGCTCGTCAGCCAGCGCTCAAAGTCCTGAGTGTCTGCCAGACTCTTGCGGTACACAGTTATAAAACCGACCACGGCTCGCAAAATCACCGCGCATTGAAACTCGATGAAATAAGTCAGATCCAGCTCATCTGCCTCGGTGTGCAGGTAGGAGCGTCCGTATTTCACCGGTGCATTGCGCAGCAACAGACTGATCGCAATGTAGCGAAACGCCGCGAACTCATGTTTGAACATGAACCAGTAAAACAAGGCTCTCGCGACCCGCCCGTTACCGTCGCGAAATGGATGTTCATAACCCATGGCGAAATGCAGCGTCACGGCCTTGATCAGTGGATGCAGATAATTTTTGTCCAGAATCGAGGCAGCGGGCCGGTTGATCCAGGCGGACAACCTCGCCAACCGCGCAACCAATCCTGGAGCAGGAGGTGGTCGGTGCACGGTGTTGCCTGAACCATCCTGAACAACCACCTCATCATTGGTCCGGAACAATCCGGGGGAATACTGCTCGTCGTCGATCCCCTCCACACCCACTCGATGGATCTCTGCAATCAGCTCAATGCTCAGAGGTTCATAACGCTTTTCCCAAGCGAAATTCATCATTCGATAATTACCCATTACCATGCGCTCATCCGGCGTCCGCGGCTGGCGCTGATGCTTGAGCATGTCCTTGGCAACACGAGTAGTGGTCGCCGCGCCCTCCAACTGGCTACTGGCGATGGCTTCGTCTTCGATCAGGTCATTGAGCAGACAGGAGAAATGCGCCCGCTCGCCGATCTGACTGGTCATGTAATCCAGCGCGGCCGTACTGGCGTAACGATCCACCACAGCCAAGGTTTTCTGCGCCAACGGCGTTGGCACGTATTTGCCCCACTGCACCGGCTCGCCCAACGGCAACAAATGAATGTACTGGGCCGCCCGCGCCTTCTTCACCAACGCCCAACAAAGATTCGCGTCCAACCCTGCCGCCCAGCGATAGCGCAACGCCTCGAATGGCAGATAGCGCCCCTGATCATCGAGCGGCTTGAGCAGCGCCAGATAATCCGCAAGTCGTTGCTTGTGGGGCGAGCGGGCCAACAGTTCGAAAACAGGATCCGTTCTGCCGGCTAATGTCGGTGGTTTCTTCATCAGACAGACTCAAGGACTCGGAAAGGCAGAACCCGGAGTACAGCATTGGACGGCCAGCGCCTCAAGATCGGAGGACTCTGAAAAAGCTGTAGGAAGGCAGCGTGAATTGGCGATTCGAAATGAATTGGCTGTCAGACCGCCTTCGCGAGCAGGCTCGCTCCCACAAAAGCAAAAGCAAAGCAGCGCAGCTGCCTGCGGCAAAGCCGCCCCACTCAACAATGAGCGCAAGCTCGAGTGCTCTTGATCTTGATCCACCGGCGACATCGGAAGGCTGAGTGGAGGGATTGATCCGGGCGTGAGAGCGCAGCGACCGTCTGGCGCAGCCAGACACAGCGCAAGGAGGTGCAGCGAAGCAAACCGTAGCCGCTGCGCCCGGATCGATCCCGCAGCGAAGGAACCCGAGCCTGCGAGGGCCGAACGCAGGAGCAAGCCTTTTTGGGTACTTTTTTCTGGGCCGGCATTCCGGGCGTCTGGAAAAAGTGCCTCACCGTAAGGGCGAAACCGCCAGCCGCAACACCCACAGCAACGGATATACACCCAAAACCCCAAGTCATGGTCGGCCCGAAGGCCGCCACGACAAAGAAACTCAAGCCTCCTTACGCACCCGAAACCAGGCCGCATACAACGCCGGCAAAAACAACAGCGTCAGCGCAGTCGCAACAATCAACCCGCCCATGATCGCCACCGCCATCGGCCCGAAAAACACACTGCGCGACAGCGGAATCATCGCCAGCACCGCCGCCAGCGCCGTCAACACAATCGGCCGGAACCGCCGAACCGTAGCCTCGATAATCGCCTGCCAGGGCCTGAGCCCCGAAGCGATATCCTGCTCGATCTGATCGACCAGAATCACCGAATTGCGCATGATCATCCCGGACAACGCAATGGTCCCGAGCATCGCCACAAACCCGAACGGCTGCCGGAACACCATCAGAAACAGGGTCACCCCGATCAAGCCCAACGGCGCCGTCAGAAACACCATCGCCGTGCGCGAGAAACTGCGCAACTGCACCATCAGCAAGGTCAGCACCACGACAATGAACATCGGTACCCCGGCATTCACCGACTTCTGCCCGCGCTCGGAGTCCTCCACCGTGCCACCGACATCCAGCAGATAACCATCGGGCAACTCAGCGCGAATCGGGTCCAGCGTCGGCATGATCTGCTTGACCAGCGTCGCCGGCTGCTCCTTGCCATAAATGTCAGCGCGTACCGTCACGTTTGGCAGCCGATTGCGGTGCCAGATGATGCCTTCCTCGAAGCCATATTCCAGCGTGGCAATCTGCGACAACGCCACACTGCGACCGTTATCGGTCGGCACCGCCAGGCTCGGCAACAACGACAATTCAGTGCGCTCGTGCACGGTGCCGCGCAGCAGAATCTCGATCAACTCGTTGTCTTCGCGGTACTGGCTGACCGTCGAGCCGACCAGCGAACTCTGCAGGAATTTCGCCAGATTGGCCGTGCTCACACCAAGCGCACGGGCGCGATCCTGATCGATGTTCAGATAAACAACTTTGCTCGGCTCCTCCCAGTCCAGATGCACGTTGACCACATGCGGATTCTCGCGAACCTTCGCTGCCACCTTGCGCGCCAACGCACGGACTTCTTCGATGTGCTCGCCAGTGACGCGGAACTGCACCGGATAGCCAACCGGCGGGCCGTTTTCCAAGCGAGTGACCCGCGAACGCAGGGCCGGGAATTGTTCGTTGAGGGTTTCGATCAACCAGCTGCGCAGCGCTTCACGCTCTTCAATGGTTTTCGCCAACACCACGAACTGGGCAAAACTCGCCGCCGGCAGTTGCTGATCCAGCGGCAGGTAGAAACGCGGCGAGCCGGTACCGACGTAGGCCACGTAATTGTCGATGCCGGCGTGCTCCTTGAGCAGCGCTTCGAGGCGTTTGACTTCACTGGTGGTGTTGGCCAGCGAAACACCTTCGGCCAGTTTCAGGTCGACCATCAACTCCAGCCGGTTCGAAGCCGGGAAGAACTGCTGCGGGACGAAACGGAACAACATCACCGAGGCGATAAACAGGCCCACGGTGAGCACGATCACCGTCTTGCGATGGGCCACGCACCACTCCACCAGACGCCGCACGCGCTGATAAAACGGCGTGGCATACGGATCCGGCTGACCATCGCCAGTACCGTGTTTTGCCGCGTGAATTTTCGCCAGATCCGGCAGGAGTTTTTCCCCCAGATACGGCACGAACATCACCGCCGCGACCCATGAGGCGAGCAAGGCAATGGTCACCACCTGGAAAATCGAACGGGTGTATTCGCCGGTGCCGGACTGCGCAGTGGCAATCGGCAGGAAGCCGGCGGCGGTGATCAACGTGCCGGTGAGCATCGGGAAAGCGGTGCTGGTCCAGGCATAACTCGCCGCGCGAATGCGGTCGAAGCCCTGCTCCATTTTGATCGCCATCATTTCCACGGCAATGATCGCGTCATCCACCAGAAGCCCCAGCGCCAGCACCAGCGCACCGAGGGAAATCTTGTGCAGGCCGATGCCGAGGTAATACATGCAGGCGAAGGTCATCGCCAGCACCAGCGGAATGGTCAGTGCGACGACCATGCCAGTGCGCACGCCGAGGGAGAAGAAACTCACCAGCAAGACGATCGCCAGCGCTTCGACCAACACCTGAACGAACTCGCCGACGCCGGTTTTTACCGCTGCCGGCTGATCGGACACCTTGCGCAACTGCATGCCGGCCGGGAGGTTTTTCTGGATCCGCGAGAACTCGCCTTCCAGCGCCTTGCCCAGCACCAGAATGTCGCCGCCATCCTTCATCGCCACGGCCAGACCGATCGCATCGTCGCCCATGAAACGCATGCGCGGCGCCGGTGGATCGCTGAAACCGCGACGCACATCGGCGATATCGGAGATACGGAACGTACGATCGGCGACGCGGATCGGAAAGTTCTTTATCTCATCGACTGTTTGAAAATTCCCCGAGACGCGCAGCTGCAAGCGCTCGCTGCCGGTTTCGAAGAACCCCGCAGTGGACACCGCGTTCTGTTCCTCCAGCGCCTGCTGCACCGCCTCCAGCGGCAGGCCAAGCGTGGCGAGTTTGACGTTGGACAGCTCGACCCAGATTTTCTCGTCCTGCAACCCAAGCAGTTCGACCTTGCCGACATCCTTGACCCGTTGCAGCTGGATCTGGATGCGGTCGGCGTAATCCTTGAGCACGGCGTAGTCGAAACCGTCGCCGGTCAACGCATAGATATTGCCGAAGGTGGTGCCGAACTCATCGTTGAAGAACGGCCCCTGAATTCCCGGCGGCAGGGTCTGGCGAATGTCGCCGACCTTCTTGCGCAATTGGTACCAGAGGTCGGGGATGTCCTTGGAGTGCATCGAATCGCGGGCAATGAAAGTGACCTGGGACTCACCGGGGCGGGAGAACGACATGATGCGTTCGTACTCGCCGGTTTCCATCAGTTTCTTTTCGATCCGTTCAGTAACCTGGCGCGAGACTTCCTGCGCGGTCGCACCGGGCCAGCGGGTCTGAATGACCATCGCCTTGAAAGTGAACGGCGGGTCTTCACTCTGGCCGAGTTTGGTGTAGGACAACGCGCCGACAACGGCGAGCAAAAGCATCAGGAACAGTACGATCTGGCGATTACGCAACGCCCATTCGGAGAGGTTGAAGCGCATCGGGGCTTACTCCTTGTTCGCCAGATTGACCACACGGTTGGAGCGATCCACTGGTCGCACCTGCTGGCCGTCGAGCAATACGTGAACGCCGGCAGCCACCACCCAGTCGCTGGCATTCAAGCCTTCGAGCACCGCCACGCTTTTCTCGCCGAACGGACCGACCCGTACCGGAGTTTTCTTCAACGTGTTGTTGCCGTTGACCACCCAGACGTAGGTCGCGCCGTTTTCAGCGGTCAGCGCGGAAAGCGGTATCGACAGCGAGACACTGTCAGCCGCTTGCACGAACACCCGTGCGCTCTGCCCCAGTTCGGCCGGAACTTTGCCGCTGGTGAACGAGATACGCGCAGCAAAAGTGCGTGAGCGCGGATCGGCGGAGGGCGACAACTCGCGGATCTGTCCGGCGAAGCGCTGATTCTGCTGTGCCCACAATTCCACGGTAACCGGCTGACCGACCTTGAAGCGGCCGAAGCTTTGCTCCGGCAGGCTGATCAGTACTTCGCGCTCACCATCGGTGGCGAGTGTAAACACGGTTTGCCCGGCAGCGACCACCTGACCGACTTCCACCGAACGCTTGGCCACCACACCGTCCTGTGGCGCACGCAGCACCGCGTAACTGGCCTGGTTGGTCGAAACGTTGAATTCGGCTTTGATTTGTTTAAGGCGGGCTTCGCCAGAGCGATATAGATTTTCGGCGTTGTCGTAAGCCGAGCGGCTGACCATCTGCCGATCCATCAGGGTTTTGTAGCGATCGCGCTCGGCGCGCACCAGGTTCAGATTGGCCTCGGCGGCGGCAACCTGCGCGCGGGTGGCTTCCAGCTGCAGGCGCACATCCTGCGGATCGAGTTCGGCCAAGGGCTGATCGGCTTTGACGCGCTGGCCTTCGTCGACCAGTCGTCGGCTGACTTTGCCGCCGATGCGGAACGCCAGATCAGGCTCATAACGGGCTCGCACCTCGCCCGGATAACTTTCCATCGCCTGCGCCGAAGGCTCGGGCTGTACCACCATGGCCGGGCGTACGGTGACTTTGGTCACCTCTTCCTGACCGCACGCCGATAACAGGAACGCCAGACTGACTGGCACGGCAAAGGACAACGCATGGCGGAACATGGTGACGGACCTTTCGCGAATGAGGCTTGGAATATTTATACTGGCGGGTATGGTATTAATAGCAAACTCACCAGTCCAGTATTAAAAGCGAAGAATGTCGAACAATCTTTCAGCTCCAAACGGCCCGGGCCGCCCCAAGGATCTGGCCAAACGCCAGGCGATCCTCGATGCGGCGAAAACCCTGTTTCTCAGCCATGGCTACGCCAACACCAGCATGGATGCGGTTGCCAGCGAGGCCGGCGTGTCGAAGCTGACGGTCTACAGCCATTTCAACGACAAGGAGACGCTGTTCTCCGCTGCCGTCGTCGCGAAATGCGAGGAACAATTGCCACCGCTGTTCTTCGAATTGCCGGACGGCATCGCGGTGGAAAATGTATTGCTGAACATTGCCCGAGGCTTCCACCAACTGATCAACAGCGATGAATCGGTGAACCTGCACCGCCTGATCATGGCGCTGGGCAGTCAGGACCCGAAGCTGTCACTGATCTTCTTCGAGGCCGGCCCAGAGCGCGTGGTCAACGGCATGGAAGGTCTGCTGGCGAAAATCCATGCAACCGGCGCGCTGAGCATCGACCAGCCACGCAACGCCGCCGAGCATTTCTTCTGCCTGATCAAAGGCGCGGGGAATTTCCGTTTGTTGTACGGCTGCGGCGAGCCGCTGACCGGAGAGGCAGCGGAGCGGCATGTGCGGGAGGTGGTGGGGTTGTTTATGCGGGCGTACAAACCCTGACAGTTTTGCGGTGCTTGTGCAGACCGCTTCGCGAGCAGGCTCGCTCCCACACTGGAATGCATTTCAACTGTGGGAGCGAGCCTGCTCGCGAACGGGGCGACGCGCTCTCAGGGTTTGAGCGCTTTCTTGGGATAAATGTCATACCGGCTCGATTTGCCATCCAGCGCATGGCTCGGTTTCGGTCCCTCGATGCACGGTGCCTTGCGCGGGCGCTTGACCACCACCCGGTGCGTGGCCAGCGCCAGTGCGGCTTCGAGCAGGGCCGGGGCATCCGGGTCATCGCCCACCAGCGGGCGGAAAAGGCGCATTTCCTTTTTCACCAGCGCGGTTTTCTCACGATGCGGGAACATCGGGTCGAGATAGATCACCTGCGGCGCCTCCCCTTCCCAACTGCGCATCACTTCGATGGAGTTGCCCTTGAGCAATTTCATCCGCGCCACGATCGGCGCTACATCGAAATCTTCTGCCGCCCGGGCCAGGCCGTCCTCAAGCAGTGCGCCGATCAGCGGCTGACGCTCGATCAGGCTCATTTCACAACCGAGACTGGCCAGCACAAACGCATCCTTGCCCAAGCCCGCCGTGGCATCCAGCACCCGCGGGCGCACGCCTTGGGCGATGCCGACAGCCTTGGCAATCATCTGTCCGCTGCCGCCGCCATACAAACGACGATGCGCCGCGCCGCCCTCGACGAAGTCGACCCGCACAGGTCCCGGGGCATCCGGGCCGAGTTGCTGCAACTGCAAACCCTGCTCGCCGACCTGCAAGGCGAACTCGCCGTCCGCCTCGCCGAGCGGCAGGCCGAGACGTTCGGCCCAGTGTGCGGCTTGCGTTTGAAACGCTGGGGCGAGGGCCTGGACATGGATGCGGCAGGCCGCGGGTGACTCGATCATGAAAAAACGCTCAAAAAAGTTAAGGATCGACAAAAACCGCCGATAAACCATTCAACGCGCATTTTGCCAGAGCTGAGCGTCAACCGAAAAAAATGTCAGGCATTCTTCCCACATCGATTGGCTACGTTTCGCCCCATGGCGACTTCAGCCGTCATAACACTCAGGCACTGAGCGGCGTCAGTCACCTGTGGCAGGATTTCTTTGCCCAGGCCCTGGCCGAACAGACGAGTGAAGTGGTGCCTGCCTGTGGCACGTTTCCTCCGGTTGACCTGAACAGCCCGGAAGAACCGACCGTTGGCAGCGAGTTGCACGCGCACATCGTCAGCCAGCGTGAGTGCGACGTGGTCGAAACCCAGGTTCGACCGCCAGAGCCACTGTTCCTGCCGATCGCCGAGTTCGAAATGGAGCTGCTGGACAAGCCGTTCCCACCGTTCCCGCCAGAAGAACTCAAGGCTCAGCAAGAGCAACAGGATTTCGACAGCAGTTGGGTACGCCCGATTGTGATCAACAATGGCCAGCCACTGCCGGAGCCAGGCCCTGCTCCGCAGAAACGTCCGCTGTACCTGCCGATTGCCGAGTTCGACCTGGACTTGCTGCAGAAGCCTTACCCGCCGTTCCCGCCGGAAGAAATCGTCGAGCAACAGAAAGCTCTGGACTTCGATAATGGCTGGGCTCGCCCAATCGTTCTGCAGAACCTGCGCCTCGCCGCCTGATCCTCAGCGACACACGCTCCAGCGCCCGACATCGACATGAAAGTGATTGCGATGAGCGGCGTTGTAGTCCGGACTCAACACCACACTGAATGATTCACAGGCGCCGTCACGCAGCTGGCGCAGAAACTCTGCGTCCTGATTCTGCTTGGGCCAATCCTTGAGCACGCTGATCGTGCGCCCGTCAGCGAGGCGGAAACCGGCGATGTCCAGCGCGTCGGCACTCGCATGTCGGCTAAGTGCACCGCTCTCACGGTTGTAGACATTGCGACAGGCGAAGCTGCCGAGGTGATCGACCCGCGCCACTTTCTGTCCATAAAGCGATTGCGCAGCAGGTTGCAGGGTGTGGTGTTCAAACATTGCGTAGGCCACCGCCAGCGGGCAACTGGCGATGAAACTGCTGCTCAGCGCCACTTCACCGCCCTGCACCCGCAGAGCACCGATCAGCGGACACTTGGCGCCCGGGCTGTCGGCCTGGGGGCTGACGCGCAGATCCGAGCTGCTCAATGCCTGTGCGCAAAGCTCGGGATCACTGCGCAGGCGCATGAGTTTGTAACCGGTCAGCCAGTTGGGCGCGGCTTTTATGTCCAATGGCGCCCACGGGTTCCACTGCGGCGGCACCTCCAGCCAGCCGCGCCAGACACTTACCGCTGCACCACCCATCGCGAGCAACACCACCCAGAACAGCCAACGTCCCATGCTCAGTCCTTGAAAAATTGATTGGCCGTGGCATACGGCATCGACTGTGACGTGAAGCCAAAGGTGCCGGATTGCTGGATTTCTTCAGCTGCGCGGAAGAACTCGCCGAACGCCGCCAGCGCCAGTGCCGAGCCGGTGCTGATGCGGCGTACGCCCAGTTCCTCGAGCTGTTGCACGGTCAGTTTCAAACCGCCAGACATCAGCACATTGACCGGTTTCGGCGCCACCGCTTGCACCACTGCACGCACTTCTTCGGCGCTGCGCAAACCTGGTGCATAGAGCACGTCGGCACCCGCCGCGGCAAATGCCTGCAAACGGCGAATGGTGTCGTCGAGGTCGGGATTATCGTGCAGGTAATTTTCGGCGCGAGCCGTGAGAATGAAGGGAAACGGCAGGGTGCGCACCGCCGCGACGGCGGCTTCAATCCGTGCGACGGCGTGTTCGAAGCAATAGATCGGCGCGTCCGGACGTCCCGTAGCGTCCTCGATCGACCCGCCCACCGCGCCCGCCTCGGCGGCACGGAGAAGACTCTGCGCAGCCTCGACCGGGTCATCGGCAAAGCCGTTTTCCAGGTCCACCGACACCGGCAGATCCGTCGCTGCGACAATCGCGCGGACATTGGCCAGGGTCTCGTCGAGACTCAGTGCGCCATCAGCCTTGCCCTGGGAAAACGCGTAACCGGCACTGGTGGTGGCCAAGGCCTGATAGCCGAGACTGGCGAGCATCTTCGCCGAGCCGGCATCCCACGGATTGGGAATCACGAAGCTCCCCTGGCGATCATGCAGGGCCTTGAAGGCTTTGGCTTTGAGGAGTTGCTGTTGACTGACTTGGACGTTCATCGACGGGCTCCCGGGCAGAAAAAACCCGCCTCAGAGCAAGCCAAGCTGCTCGGCGGCGGGTTCTCTGTATAGCTCAGGCAGCGCGGGCAAGCCAGGCAAACGTTGCATCAGTTGTGCGTGAAAACGTTGCGCCAGTTTCGCTGCCAACAGGTTGTCGGCGGTATGCAGAAAGACGTAGGGCGTGCGGCCCTCTTCGATCCATTCAGCGACTTTCGCCACCCACGGCACAAGAAACGCATCGTTGGCCTCAAGCTCGGGATGTCCGATGAAGCGCACCTGTGGAAACTGCGTGAACGCCGCCGGACGGGTCGGTACACGCGGCTTTTTCGACTGCGCGTGGATCACCGAGGACTCGGTCGACAAGCAGCTGAACAGCGCGCGCGGGTCGAGACAGATGCGCTCGACACCGCGATCCAGCAACAGACGATTGAGCAGACGCTCGCTCTCGCCCTTGGCGAAGAACTGTTCATTGCGCACCTCGACCGCAAGCGGGCAATCCAGCGCATCTATAAACGCCGCGAGCTCCGGCAGGCGCTGCGGCGTGAAGCTTTTCGACAGTTGCAGCCACAGCGGCGAAACACGTTCGCCTAACGGCTTGAGTAATTGCAGGAAGGTTTCGGCAGCGGTCAGTTGCTCGCGCAGGTCGCCGCTGTGGCTGATGTCGCCGGGGAATTTGGCAGTGAAGCGAAAGTGCGCCGGCATGATCTCGGCCCAGCGCTGCACAGTGGCTGGCGACGGACTGGCGTAGAAGGTGGTGTTGCCTTCGACGGCGTTGAACACCTGGCAGTAGAGAGCGAGAAAGTCGGAGGTTTTTGCGTCTACCGGATACAGATACTCGCGCCAGGCATTTTCGCTCCAGGACGGGCAACCGAGGTAGTAAGGCAGATCCATCAGATATACAGATCGAGGCCCAGCACGTCTGCGTCCCAATCGACAAAACCGGCGGTGCTCAGGTAGCTGGCCAGGGCCATGGCTACGCTTTTCTTCATCGCGCGGTGGTAGATCATGTCTTGTTGACGGGCAGGCAGGTTGCTCAGGCGTTGCGCGGTGGCTTGAGCGGCACGAGCGGCCATCTGCTCTTCGCTCGGGAATTCCAGCTCGCCGTCGATGATGTCGACGGATTCATCCAGCGCCGCATTGCCTTTACGCGGCTTGCGCTTGATGGGGTAGGACTGAGTGGAAACGCCGTCTATACGCATAATGTCATGCTCGGTATCAATGATGGCAATTTAGCGGCACTTGACCGACTTAGCAAACCGCCGAGTGATAACTAGAACACATAAAGCGCAAAAGGTTTTAAGCGAGGGGGCAGAAACTGACGATTGGCGATATTTGTATGTGACCAGCAAACCTGTGGGAGCGAGCTTGCTCGCGAAGGGTCCAGCACATTCAACACATGCATTGACTGACCAGAAGCCTTCGCGAGCAGGCTCGCTCCCACAGGAGAAAGTGTCGAATCAGCGGGCTTTCGGGGTGGCAACTTTATCGCGCAGGTAGACCGGTTGCGCATCATCTGCCGGGATCGCCTCACCGCGCTCCCAGGCGAAACGCGCCAGGGTCAACAGGTCTTCGGCGTGGGGCAGCATGCCGGCGTCCGAGCCGCTCAGATTGACCGCAATGCGCCCACCATAACCCCAACCGGTACCGGCACCGAACCAGTCACCTGTGGCATCGGCCGGTAGCGCAGCCACCTCCGGCGGCAGCACCGCTTCGGCGCCAACCAGACGCATCTCCCCCGCCGTCTCGCGGTAGCAGCCCCAATACACTTCGTCCATCCGCGCATCGATCGCAGCCGCGACCTGACTTACACCCTGCTCACTAAAGGCACGCTGGGCGAGCACGGCAAGGTTGGATACCGGCAATACCGGACGATCCAGAGCAAAGGCCAAACCCTGCACCACACCGATGGCAATGCGCACACCGGTGAACGCGCCCGGGCCACGGCCAAAGGCAATCGCGTCGACCGCTTGCAATGTGGTGCCCGCATCGGCGAGCAATTGCTGGATCATCGGCAGCAGCTTCTGCGCATGCAGACGCGGGATCACCTCGTAATGGCTCGTGACCTTGCCGTCATGCAGCAAGGCAACGGAGCAAGCTTCAGTCGCGGTGTCCAGGGCCAGCAAGGTGCTCATCGATGTTTCCAAAACAGGGGTGGGGAAAAAAGTGCGTCAGTATAAACAACTACGGCCCGCAAGCGGGCCGTGGATGATGCAGCCGATCAGACTTTTCAGCTCAGCGCGGCCAACACCTTGGCGGTGATTGCATCGACCGAACCCACGCCTTCGATGTGGCTGTACTTTGGCTTACCGCCGTTGTTGGCGGAAAGGTTCTTATAGAAATCCACCAGCGGTTTGGTCTGCGAATGGTAGACCGACAGGCGATGACGCACGGTTTCCTCAGTGTCGTCCTTGCGCTGCACCAGCTCTTCGCCGGTGATGTCGTCCTTGCCAGCCAGTTTCGGCGGGTTGTAGACGATGTGGTAAACGCGGCCGCTGGCTTCGTGAACACGGCGACCGGCGATGCGCTGGACGATTTCTTCGTCTTCTACAGCGATCTCGACCACGGCATCCAGCTCGACGCCGGCAGTGACCAGTGCTTCAGCCTGCGGAATGGTGCGCGGGAAGCCGTCGAACAGGAAACCGTTGGCGCAATCAGGTTGAGCGATGCGGTCCTTGACCAGCGCGATGATCAGGTCATCCGACACCAGGCCGCCGGCATCCATGATGCTCTTGGCTTGCACGCCCAGTGGAGTGCCAGCCTTGACCGCAGCACGTAGCATGTCGCCGGTGGAGATTTGCGGAATGCCGAATTTCTCGGTGATGAACTTTGCCTGAGTACCTTTACCGGCCCCGGGAGCTCCCAGCAGAATGACGCGCATCGATGTGCTCCTCAATTTTTTATATAAAAGCTTTACAAAACAAAGGATTCGCTCGTAACCGGCGGATCCTGAAAATACGGGTCGTGGCCGCACAAACGGCCAAAGGCTGATCAAGATACACAGCAGGCTGCGCCCACACAAGACGCCAAAAGTCGGAGAAACCGACGCCCGCTGTGACCTTGCGACGCGGTAACCCAAGTCGCAACCCCTACATTAACTGTCGCCTCGCGGCACTTTCCTACAGCAGGAGAAGCGGCATCCGACCCTTGTCGCGCATGCCGCCTGAGGTGCTCAGCAACCTTAGCCGGTATTGCGCAATCCAGCGGCAATCCCCGCTACAGACACCAGCAGCGCCTGTTCCACCGGGCTGCCCTGCTCGACATCCTGCTGCCGCGAACGCGCCAACAGTTCGGCCTGCAATAGATGCAGCGGGTCGAGGTAGGTGTTGCGCAGGCGGATGAATTCGAGGGTGTCGGGGCTGTGCGCCAGCAGCTGCGACTGCCCGGTCAGGCCCAGCACTACGGAGCACGCCTGCGACAATAGGTCGCGTAACTGCGCGCCCAATGGCAGCAGATCGGCCTCGACCAGACGCTCATCGTAGGACTGTGCGATATCGGCGTCGGCCTTGGCCAGAACCATCTCCAGCATATCGATGCGGGTGCGGAAGAATGGCCATTGTTCGCGCATCTGCCCGAGCAGCTCGCCCTCGCCGCGTTCCAGGGCCTTGCTCAGAGCAGTCTCCCAGCCCAGCCAGGCCGGCAGCATCAATCGCGTCTGGGTCCAGCCAAAGATCCACGGGATCGCCCGCAGGCTTTCGATACCGCCGGCGCGGCGCTTGGCCGGACGACTGCCGAGCGGTAGACGCCCCAACTCTTGTTCCGGGGTCGACTGACGGAAGTACTCAACGAATTGCGGATTTTCCCGCACTACCTGGCGGTAAGCGCTGACACCGTCCGCCGCCAACTCGTCCATCAGATGCCGCCATTCAGGCGTCGGCGGCGGTGGTGGCAACAACGTGGCCTCGAGCACGGCGGCCAGATACAGATTGAGGTTCTGCTCGGCGATGTCCGGTAGGCCGAATTTGAAACGAATCATTTCGCCCTGTTCGGTGGTTCGAAAACGCCCGGCCACCGACCCCGGCGGCTGCGACAGAATTGCCGCGTGTGCCGGACCGCCGCCACGACCAACGGTGCCGCCGCGACCGTGGAACAGCAGCAGTTCAACTTGCTGCTCACGGCAGATTTCCACCAGGCGTTCCTGCGCGCGATATTGCGCCCAAGCCGCAGCAGTGGTGCCGGCATCCTTGGCCGAGTCGGAATAGCCGATCATCACTTCCTGCGGGCCATGCAAACGCGCGCGATAGCCCGGCAACAGCAGCAGACGCTCCATCACCGGCCCGGCGTTGTCGAGGTCGGCGAGGGTTTCGAACAGCGGCACCACGCGCATCGGCCGCAGTACGCCGGATTCCTTGAGCAGCAGTTGCACCGCGAGCACGTCGGAAGCGGCGCCGGCCATGGAGATCACGTAGGAGCCCAGCGACGCAGCGGGCGCGGCGGCGATTTCCTTGCAGGTGTTGAGCACTTCGGCGGTGTCCGCCGATGGTTTGAAATGCGCGGGCAGCAACGGTCGACGGTTGATCAGCTCCTCGGTGAGGAAGTTGATGCGCTGCTCTTCGTCCCAATCCTCATAGCGGCCGAGGCCGAGGTAATCGGTGATTTCGGTCATCGCCGAGCTGTGCCGCGTCGAATCCTGACGCACATCGAGGCGCACCAGAAACAGGCCGAACGTCACCGCCCGACGCAGGCAATCGAGCAACGGCCCGTCGGCGATGACGCCCATGCCGCACTCGTGCAGAGAGTTGAAACACAACTGCAAAGGATCGAGCAGATCGCGATTGTCGTGCAGCACATCGGCGGTGGCCGGGGTCGGCGCGGTCAATGCAGCGTGCGCCCAATTGCGCGTCGCGCGCAGGCGTTCGCGCAATTGTTTGAGCACTGCGCGATAAGGTTCGGCGCTGTCGCCGGCCTTGGCCTTCAGCGCATCGCTGGCCTGCTGCATCGACAGTTCGGCAGCCAGATGATCGACGTCGCGCAGGTACAAGTCAGCGGCCATCCAGCGCGCCAGCAGCAAGACTTCGCGAGTGACGGCGGCGGTGACATTGGGGTTGCCGTCACGGTCGCCGCCCATCCATGAGGCGAAGCGGATCGGCGCGGCTTCCAGCGGCAAGCGCAGACCCGTGGCGGCGAACAGCGCCTGATCGGCCTTGCGCATATGGTTGGGGATTGCCTGCCACAACGAATGCTCGATCACCGCGAAGCCCCACTTGGCTTCATCGACCGGGGTCGGGCGGGTGCGGCGGATTTCTTCGGTGTGCCAGGCTTCGGCGATCAGCCGTTGCAGTTTGCTCTGGATCTGCTCGCGCTCGGCGCTGGTCAGGTCGCGATGGTCCTGCGCGGCGAGTTGCGCGGCGATCGCGTCGTACTTCTGGATCAACGTGCGTCGCGCCACTTCGGTCGGGTGCGCGGTCAGCACCAGTTCGATTTCCAGCCGCGCCAGTTGCCGGGCCAGAGATTCGGCGCTGTGGCCTTCACTGCGCAGGCGCGCGAGCAGTTCCGGCAATACCCGCGATTCGAACGGCGCCGGTTGCGACTCCTCGCGGCGATGGATCAGCTGATATTGCTCGGCGATGTTGGCCAGGTTGAGAAACTGGTTGAAGGCCCGCGCGACCGGAAGCAATTCGTCTTCACTCAATTGATTGAGGCTGGCGCTCAGTTCTGCGTCCATCGAGCCGCGCCGGTCGGCCTTGGCGCCCTTGCGAATCTGCTCGATCTTGTCGAGGAACGCCTCGCCGTACTGGTCTCGAATGGTGTTGCCCAACAGCTCTCCGAGCAGGTGAACGTCTTCGCGCAAGCGTGCATCAATATCGGTCATCAGCAGTTCTCCAGCGGTAATCGGGGACAGCGCAGAAACGAATGCTTTGCCAGAGAGTGCCGCTCTGCGCCGCTTCTTACAAGCAGGCGACGAATCGACTTAAACCTTGCGCGCGAAAGCCAGTCTCAACAGTAAGCCGTACGACGGCCCGCCGCCGGCGCTGCCGGACACTCACCCAGGCCTGCCATCAGCAGGCGCGAAATGAGGTCATCATGAAAATTCGTGAACTCGCCCAGCATTGGGAAGAAAACGCCAAAGGTCGCCTGACCGACACCGGCTACACGATTCACCTGGATGTGGAATCCGCCGCGCGCCTGGCGGCGATTGCCGAAATGTATCCCAAGCGGCACCCCGAGGAATTGCTCGGCGAACTGATCGGCGCCGCGCTTGAGGAGTTCGAAGCGAGCCTGCCGTATGTGAAGGGTTCGACGGTGGTGGCGACGGATGAGGAAGGCGATCCGTTGTATGAAGATGTAGGCCCGACGCCGCGTTTTCTGGCGTTGTCGCGACGGCATTTGCATGACCTCTCCTCGGCTGAGAACAAGCAGAAGCACTGACCCGACACACATCAAAACCGTGGGAGCGAGCCTGCTCGCGAATGCGGATTTTCATTCAGCATTTGCGCTGACTGACACATCGCATTCGCGAGCAGGCTCGCTCCCACATCGGTCGTATTCCAGATCGAAAATCGGTTTATCAACGGCCAGATTGCACCCGCGCGTACCGCTTCAAACCGCCAAAGTTCCCGTCCCAGAGCCTTGTCCAAACGGTCAATTTAATTTTTGGCGATAGGCCATCTTTTCTGAACTTTTCAAAAATGCCGCCGGTCGGAACAGGTAACCACGCCTGGAACGAGCGTTTCAATTCGCGTCTACAAGCGATGCTTTCGGCTCCTCTGCCAGGATGGATTCAGTTGTATTTTCAGGAGATGCCTAATGGAGTTGAAGACCATGAAAACCCAAACCTCGTTTTCCCACCTGCGCGGTCTGAAACTGGCCGCTCTGGCCATCGGCACCAGCTTCGTACTGGCCGGTTGCGCCGGTAATCCTCCGACCGAGCAGTACGCCGTCACTCAATCGGCCGTCAACAGCGCCGTCAGCGCTGGCGGTACCGAGTTCGCTGCGGTGGAGATGAAGCAGGCTCAGGACAAACTGAAACAAGCTGAAATCGCCATGCACGACAAGAAGTATGACGAGGCCCGTCGCCTGTCCGAACAGGCTGAATGGGACGCTCGCGTCGCTGAACGCAAGGCTCAGGCCGCCAAGGCCGAACAGGCTGTGAAGGATTCCCAGAAAGGTGTTCAGGAACTGCGTCAGGAAAGCCAGCGCACTGTGCAGTAAGCGCGCATCCCGACCGCAAAGCTGAAACTCTTACCGATAGAAAGGACGACAAATTATGCGTAAGCAACTGATGATTCCCGCTCTTCTGGCCGCAAGCGTTGCACTGGCTGCCTGCTCCACCCCGCCTAACCCGAACCTGGAACAGGCGCGCACCAACTACGCCGGCCTGCAGGCCAACCCACAGGCGAGCAAAGTCGCGGCACTGGAAACCAAAGACGCCAGCGATTACCTGGACAAGGCCGACAAGGCTTATCTGGACAAAGAAGATGCAGCCAAGGTTGACCAATTGGCTTACCTGACCAACCAGCGCGTCGAAGTGGCCAAGCAGACCATCGCTCTGCGCACCGCTGAAAACAACCTGAAAAACGCCGCAGCCCAACGTGCCCAGGCCCGTCTGGATGCCCGTGACCAGCAGATCAAACAACTGCAGGACAGCCTCAACGCCAAGCAGACCGATCGCGGTACGCTGGTGACTTTCGGTGACGTGCTGTTCGCCACCAACAAGGCTGATCTGAAATCCAGCGGCCTGGTGAACATCAACAAACTGGCGCAATTCCTTCAGGAAAACCCGGACCGCAAAGTGATCGTCGAGGGTTACACCGACAGCACCGGCACCGCGAGCTACAACCAGTCGCTGTCCGAGCGCCGCGCGACTTCCGTGCAGATGGCCCTGATCAAGATGGGCGTCGATCCTTCGCGCATCGTTGCTCAGGGTTATGGCAAGGAATATCCGGTAGCGGATAACGGCAGCGTTTCGGGTCGTGCGATGAACCGTCGTGTGGAAGTGACCATCTCCAACGACAACCAGCCAGTAGCACCGCGTTCTTCGGTGAGCTCGAACTAAGCTCCACCCGGTAACGCAAAAGCCCCGCCTGAGTTGATCAGGCGGGGCTTTTTTTGTGGGATCAGACATCGTAGCCCCTCACCCCAGCCCTCTCCCGAGGGAGAGGGAGGCGATTTGTGCCGCTTTCAAAACTTGTGTTCGGCGCAATGGATCAGGTCGACGTAGCTTAAACAAACACCTCGGTCAGTCCCCTCTCCCTCTGGGAGAGGGTTAGGGTGAGGGCTGAACCTGCAGAATCACTTCTCGAGTTTCTGCGGAGTATCTTCGCTCATACACCGCACAGCTTTTTTCTGCGCGTTGATCAACACCCCGGTCAGGCCTTTCTGTTCGGTATCGAACAGCACCAGCACGCCATCAATGCACTGCGCCACTTGCGGCGCAGGTGTCAGCGAGACTTTGTAGTCCTCGCCCGGCACGGTCTTGAGCATGGTGAATTCGCTGAGCAGCAACGCATCCTCCGGCTTGGCAAAGTGCAGGTAGCCGTAGTACCACAGCGCCCCGACGGTGCCGAGGATGCTGCAGATACCGGTGATGATCAGCGGGATGGCATTACGTTCTTCAGTCATTGCGGGGTCTCATCTTCAGAATTCGGGGGCGGCGGATAGTTGGGGATTTCGCCGAGGCGGCGCAGGCCTTCGAAGTGTTTGGGATCATCGAGGTAGCGCAGCATGACCTGACGCCACACCGGGTCGCCGAAGGTTTGCACATGACCACCCCGGGTCAGCTGCAACACGCGCGGCGGCGGCGCGGCCTGATACAGGCGAATGCCGTTGGCCATTGGCACCAGCGGGTCGTCGATGCTGTGGAAGATCAGCTTCGGCACGCCGGTCAGCTGCGCCATCGAGTTGATTGCGCTGTCGCCGTCCGGCACCAGCCACGACAGCGGCACTTGCAATGGCCAGGTCAGCCACGAAGTGCTGAGGGCGAATTGGCCGACACTGCGATAACTGGCCGGCACGCCATCCAGCACCAGGGCCTTGAGTTGTTTTTGCCGCTCCGGGTGCTGCGCCAGCCAATGCACCGACATCGCGCCGCCCAGACTCTGCCCGAGCAGCACCAGCGGTTTGCCTTTGACCTCGGGCGCGTTGTCGAGCCAGGCGAACGCGGCGTCGATGTCCTGATAGATAGCCGGCAGGCTCGGCTTGCCTTCGGACAAACCGTAGCCGCGATAGTCCACCAACAAAACCTGATAGCCGTTCTTCGGCAACCACCAACTGCCGCCCAGGTGCATCGGCAGATTACCGCCGTTACCGTGCAGATGCAGGACCGTGCCTTTGACCTCGACCCCAGGTTTGGCCGGCAGCCACCAGGCGTTGAGTTTCAAGCCATCCGCGGTGACCAGCGTGACGGTGCGGTATTCGAGTTTGGCTTTGTCCGGGGTGAAGATCTGGCCCGGTTCCGGGTAGAACAGCAGCGAACTACAACCACCGAGGGTCAAGAGCAGGCAAAGAATGCCGAGGATTCTCATCCGGTGAAACCTCGCAAAATTTCAGGTTGAAATACGGTTGGATCGTTCCCACGCTCGGCGTGGGAATGCCGCCATGGACGCTCTGCGTCCACCGTGACGCGGAGCGTCATGGGATGCATTCCCACGCGGAGCGTGGGAACGATCAGCTATCAGAGGATATTGGAGTAATCCGCCTCAATCCGGTCCAGGCTCAAATGGTTGAGGAAGTTGGAGAAACACATCCACGCAGACAACGCATTCAAGTCACGGAACTGGTCAGGCAAATACTTGGGCGGCACCACCAGTCCTTCGTCCACCAGTTGCCGCAGGGTCCGCATGTCTTCCAGTGTGGTCTTGCCACAGAACAACAACGGAATCTGCTCAAGCTTGCCCTTGCGCACGGCCAACTGAATGTAGTTGTAAACCATGATGAAGCCCTTGAGGTAGGACAAGTCTTTGGTGAATGGCAGACCGGTCGGCGTCGAGCCACGGAAAACCCGGCTGGCATTGCCGTAGCTTTCGGCCATCTCGAAACCCTGCTCGCGGAAGAATTCGTAAATCTGCAAAAAGTCGGCGCCCTCTTCCACCATATGAATCGCACGGGTGCGGTTGGTCAATTTGCGCAGGCGACTCGGGTAAGAGGCGAAGGTGATGATTTCCATCAGGATCGCCAGGCCTTCCTGGGTCACCGTGGACGAGGGTGGGCCTTTCGACAGGAAGGTGCAGATCGGCTGGTTCAAACCGTTGAGCGTGGTGCCGACATGCACCAGGCCCTCGTGGACTTCCAGTGCGCGCACGTCGCGGTCGTTGAACAGTGCGTCGGTGCGAATCTTGATGTAGTCGGCGCCCGCCGCCGCGTCGGCGACGATGCCGTCGGACTCGAACACGCGAATGGTCTCTTCGGCCTCGCCAAACACTTTGTTCAAACGGGTTTGCAGCAGGTGCACCGCGTCTTTGGCGGTGAGGATTTTCGGCTCGTCCTTCAGATCGCCGCGCCCGTCGATGTTGTTCAGGTAGTCGGACATCATCAGGCCAAGATCGGCCAAAGTCGGATCACCGGCGTGGAAAGCATCGGACGCCGCGCCGTACAGCTCTTGCGAGATCAGGCCGAAATCCTCGGTTCCGCGCGCCTCGAGCATGCGCACGACCATGCGGTACTCCTTGCACATGCGCCGCATGATCTGCCCGACCGGGTTGAACTGGCCGAGCTGGCGGGTGATGTCGCGCTCGATGTTCTGGAATTCCAGTTTGACCTGGCTCGAATCGAACGACAGCGGGCGGTTGAGGTAGTAGTCGCGATCCACCGCCGGCATTTCCTTGCCTTTGGCCTTGAGGAAACCCTTGCGCACGTTGTCGTCCCACTTGACCGCATCGAGCACGCGGATCGGCGTCTGCGCCAGCACAATGCGATCGGACAACATGCGTATCGTCTGCTGGTAATCGTCCACCCGAAACTCCTGTAGAAAACGTGACGTAGCCAATCATAGGCGCTGAGGCCTTTTGTGGGAGCGAGCCTGCTCGCGAATGCACTGTGTCAGACAACGGAGATGTTGAATATCAGAGTGCTTTCGCGAGCAGGCTCGCTCCCACGGGGTGTAGCGTGAAACGCTAGACGGACGCCAGCACCAGGTGCATATACCGCGTCAGGATCCCGAGCATGTCCTCTTCGGCCAATGGCTCAGCGTCGTTGAGCAGGCCCTGATATTCCATCCGGCCGATAATCGCCGTCAACACCTTGGCATCCTGCTGCGGTTCGCGCGAGCCCAGTACCTGGAACAACTGGCAGGTGCCCTGCAACAGAATCTGCTGATGCGAGCGCACCAGAATGGCCAGACGCGGGTTTAGCAGCGCTTCCTGGCGGAACGCCTGCTCGGCCATCAGATGCTCGCGCCGATTGATCAATTGCCGGTGCACGTAATCGGCCATCAGCCGCGCGATGTCATCGGCCAGTTGGGAGCGCGACTCCGGGCTGCCGTCGGCGCTGACCACCATTTCGCGCAACAGACCCTCGTTATTGATCCACAACTTGGCCATGTACGCCGCGCTGCGTTCAACGTATTGGGCGAAGGTATCGGTGAGCAGGTCATCGATGTCCTTGAAGTAATACGTGGTCGCCGACAGCGGCACGCCGGCCTCCGCCGCGACCGCACGATGGCGCACGGCACGCACGCCGTCGCGCACGACAATGCGCATCGCGGCGTCGAGAATGTCCTGGCGACGCTGCTCACTGCCCTGTCGGCTGGCCTTGCGGCCCTGGTACTGAACACTTTCAGCGACCGCAGTGGCGATACCCGCTGCACCTTCTTGAGCTAATGCACCCATCACGACAGCACTTCCTCTACTAATGCCAAATTAACCAATTGATACATTTGTACCAGACAGGCAATAAAAAGCCGCCTGTTTTAGGCGGCTTTTTAACTGAAACGTTTACGCTTGCGGTCGCATGTGCGGGAACAGGATCACATCGCGGATCGACGGCGAGTTGGTCAGCAACATCACCAGACGATCGATGCCGATACCTTCACCGGCGGTTGGCGGCATGCCGTACTCCAGCGCACGGACGAAGTCGGCATCGTAGTGCATGGCTTCGTCGTCGCCGGCGTCCTTGTCGGCCACCTGCGCCATGAAACGCTCGGCCTGATCTTCGGCGTCGTTCAACTCGGAGTAGGCATTGGCGATTTCACGACCACCGATGAACAGCTCGAAGCGGTCGGTGACGTTCGGGTTCTCGTCGTTACGACGGGCCAGCGGCGACACTTCGAACGGGTACTGAGTGATGAAGTGCGGCTGCTCGAGCTTGTGCTCGACCAGCTCTTCGAAAATCATCACCTGCAATTTGCCCAGACCTTCGAAGCCCAGCACCTTGGCGCCGGCCTTCTTGGCGATGGCGCGAGCCTTGTCGATGTCGTTCAGATCATCGGCAGTCAGCTCAGGGTTGTACTTGAGGATCGAGTCGAACACCGACAGACGCACGAACGGCTCGCCGAAGTGGAACACTTTGTCGCCGTACGGCACGTCGGTGCTGCCCAGTACCAGCTGCGCCAGCTCGCGGAACAGTTCTTCGGTCAGGTCCATGTTGTCTTCGTAATCGGCGTACGCCTGATAGAACTCCAACATGGTGAACTCAGGGTTGTGACGAGTCGAAACGCCTTCGTTACGGAAGTTGCGGTTGATCTCGAAGACCTTTTCAAAACCGCCAACCACCAGACGCTTCAGATACAGCTCTGGTGCGATACGCAGGAACATTTCCATGTCCAGCGCGTTGTGGTGAGTTTCGAACGGCTTGGCTGCGGCGCCACCGGGAATGGTCTGCAGCATCGGCGTTTCGACTTCGAGGAAGTCGCGCTTCATCAGGAAGCTGCGGATGTGCGCGATCACTTGCGAACGCACGCGGAAGGTCTGGCGCACGTCTTCGTTGACGATCAGGTCGACGTAACGCTGGCGGTAGCGCTGCTCGGTGTCGGTCAGGCCGTGGTGCTTGTCCGGCAGCGGACGCAGCGACTTGGTCAGCAGGCGCACGTTGGTCATTTCAACGTACAGGTCGCCTTTGCCGGAACGCGCCAGGGTGCCTTCGGCGGCAATGATGTCGCCCATGTCCCAGGTTTTCACCGCAGCCAGGGTTTCTTCGGACAGCGTCTTGCGGTTGACGTAGACCTGAATGCGCCCGGTCATGTCCTGGATCACCATGAACGAGCCACGGTTGAGCATGATGCGACCGGCAACCTTGACCGGGATTGCAGCCTCTGCCAGCTCTTCCTTGGTCTTGTCCGCGTACTGTTTCTGCAAGGCATCGCAGTAGTTGTCGCGGCGGAAGTCGTTCGGGAAGGCATTGCCCTTGGCGCGCTCGGCAGCAAGCTTTTCCTTGCGCAGGGCGATCAGGGAGTTTTCTTCCTGTTGCAGGGCTTGCGGGTCGAGTTGTAGGTCGCTCATGTCTTTAAGTATTCCATCAGGTTCGTTGCCCCCAGCCTTCGGCTGGGGATCGCGGGCGAGCCCGCTCCCACAGAGGGTGTTACAGGCCGGATTTCAGGCTGGCTTCCAGGTACTCGTCGATGTCGCCGTCGAGCACCTTGTCGCAATCGCTGCGTTCGATGTTGGTCCGCAGATCCTTGATCCGCGAGGCATCGAGCACGTAAGAGCGGATCTGGTGACCCCAGCCGATATCGGACTTGGTGTCTTCCAGCGCCTGCGAGGCCGCATTGCGCTTCTGCATTTCCTGCTCGTACAACTTGGCCCGCAGCATTTTCATCGCGGTGTCCTTGTTGGCGTGCTGGGAACGCTCGTTCTGGCAGCTGACCACGGTGTTGGTCGGTACGTGGGTGATACGTACGGCCGAGTCGGTGGTGTTTACGTGCTGACCACCGGCACCGGAGGAACGATAGGTGTCGATCCGCAGGTCTGCCGGGTTGATTTCGATTTCCACCTTGTCATCGATCTCTGGCGAGACGAAAACAGCGGAGAACGAAGTGTGGCGACGGTTGCCGGAGTCGAACGGGCTTTTGCGCACCAGACGGTGCACGCCGATCTCGGTACGCAGCCAGCCAAAGGCGTATTCGCCCTTGATGTGCACGGTCGCGCCCTTGATCCCGGCGACTTCACCGGCGGACAGTTCCATGATGGTCGCGTCGAAACCGCGTTTGTCGGCCCAGCGCAGGTACATGCGCAGCAGGATGTTGGCCCAGTCCTGCGCTTCGGTACCGCCGGAACCGGCCTGGATGTCCAGGTAGGCGTTGTTCGGGTCCATTTCATGGCTGAACATGCGGCGGAATTCCAGCTTGGCCAGATTTTCCTCGAGACGGGCCAGCTCGGCGACGACATCGCCCACTGCGCCTTCGTCGTTTTCTTCGACGGCCATGTCCAGCAGGTCGCGGCAATCGGCCAGACCGCCGTTCAGTTCGTCGAGGGTGTCGACGATCTGCGCCAGCGCGGCACGCTCGCGGCCCAGCTCCTGGGCGTATTCAGGTTTGTTCCAGACACTCGGATCTTCAAGCTCGCGATTGACCTCGGTCAGACGCTCATGCTTTTGATCGTAGTCAAAGATACCCCCGAATAGTTTCGGAGCGCTCGGACAGGTCCTTGATGGTGTTCAGGATCGGGTTGATTTCCATGACGGGCAGCACTCGTTGGCGAACTTTTGAAAGCCGGCGAGTATAACGTAAACAGGCTGTCGCGGCAGCCCGTCTGGCGGTGAATGGGCCGAGATTGCTGCCCTCACCCTAGCCCTCTCCCGGAGGGAGAGGGGACCGATCGGGGGATATTTGAAACATACGCCGACTAGACATGGCTTCACCGAATCCGTGATCGCCAAGCCTGAAGATCCATAATCGCTGCGATCTCTCAGGTCGATGTCTGGCCCGAGACACCTCGGTCGGCCCCCTCTCCCTCCGGGGAGAGGGCTGGGGTGAGGGCAACGGCCGTTACTCGATCCCGACCTGATTGCGCCCATTGTTCTTGGCCAGATACAAGCCGCGATCCGCCGCCGAAATCAGCAGCCGGCAATCACTCCCCGCCTGGGGCACCATGGTCGCCAGACCAATGCTGATGGTCAGACTGGAGCCCTCGGCCGGCGTGTTGTGCGGAATTTTCAGCGCCGCCACGGTCTGGCGCAGTTTCTCGGCCAACAGCCGCGCGCCGCCCGGCGAAGTGTTCGGCAGGACCAGCACAAACTCCTCGCCGCCGTAACGCGCCGGCAGGTCCGATGGCCGCGAGCTGGCCTCGCGGATCGCCGTAGCGACCTTGCGCAACGCTTCGTCGCCTTCAACGTGGCCAAAACTGTCGTTGTACGACTTGAAGTAATCAACGTCGATCATCAGCAATGACAGCTGCGTCTGATCGCGCAGCGAACGGCGCCACTCCAGTTCCAGGTACTCGTCGAAGTGACGGCGGTTAGACAGCCCGGTCAGGCCATCGGAGTTCATCAGCCGTTGCAGCACCAGATTGGTGTCGAGCAATTGCTGCTGGCTGACCCGCAACGCACGGTACGCGGCGTCTCGTTGCAGCAATGTCATGTAGGAACGCGAGTGGTAGCGGATCCGCGCGACCAGCTCGATGGTATCCGGCAGTTTCACCAGATAATCGTTGGCGCCCGCGGAAAACGCCGCGCTCTTGATCAGCGGGTCTTCCTTGGTCGAGAGGACGATGATCGGGATGTCCTTGGTCGCCGGGTGATTGCGGTATTCGCGCACCAGGCTCAGGCCATCGAGGCCGGGCATCACCAGGTCCTGGAGGATCACCGTCGGCTTGATCCGCACCGCCTGGGCGATGGCCTGCTGCGGGTCGGAGCAGAAGTGGAAGTCGATGTTTTCCTGATTCGACAGCCCACGGCGCACCGCTTCGCCGATCATCGCCTGATCATCCACCAACAACACCATGGCGGCGTTCTCGTCGGTTTTAATGTCGTCGATCTGTAAATCATTCATGAGCGGTCACCTGAGTACTGCGGGAGCCTGGATTGCCGATCAACCTGTTCATTTGGGGAAAATCTCCAGCAATCGTGGCGCTATCTTTTCCAGCGGGCGGATTTCCACCGCGGCATCGATCGCCGCGGCAGCCTTGGGCATGCCGTACACCGCACTGCTGTGCTGATCCTGCGCAATGGTCAAATAACCCTGCTGGCGCATGAGCTTAAGCCCTTGCGCGCCATCGCGCCCCATCCCGGTCAATAAAACCCCGACGGCGTCACCGTTCCAGTAACTGGCGACGCTCTCGAAAAACACGTCGATCGAGGGGCGATAGATCTCGTTGACCGGTTCGGCGGTGTAGGCCAGCGTGCCGTTTTTCAACAGGCGAATATGGTGATTGGTCCCGGCCAGCAGCACCGCGCCACTTTGCGGCGGCTCGCCTTCACGGGCCAGACGCACATCGAGGCCGCTGGCACTGGCCAGCCATTCGGTCATGCCGGCGGCGAACACCTGATCGACATGCTGCACCAGCACGATCGCGGCGGAAAAATCCTTCGGCAGGCCTTTGAGCAACACTTCCAGCGCCGCTGGCCCACCTGCAGACGAACCGATCGCCACCAGCCGCTGACGTGACGGCGAACTGCGCGGCGAACTCGGCGCCGGGCGCGCACGTGGCGCCTTGTCGCCGATCAGCCAGCCGATGTTGAGGATCTTGCGCAACAACGGCGCCGCCGCTTCCTGGGCATTGCCGGCGCCGATCGCTGGCGTGTCGACCACGTCCAGTGCGCCGTGACCCATGGCCTCGAACACGCGGTGCACGTTCTGTTGACGATCCACGGTGACGATGACAATCGCGCACGGCGTCTCGGCCATGATCCGCCGCGTGGCTTCGACGCCGTCCATGATCGGCATGATCAGATCCATCAGAATCAGGTCTGGTGTGCACTCGGCGCAGCGTTGCACCGCCTCGGCGCCGTTGCTGGCGACCCAGATCACCTGATGCGCCGGCTCGAACGCCAGCGCTCGGCGCAGGGCCTCCACCGCCAGGGGCATGTCGTTGACGATTGCGATCCTCATGCCCGCGCTCCTCCGATGAGCTCGACCACTGCATCGAGCAGGGCGTCGTCATGAAAACTGGCTTTGGCTAGATAATAGTCGGCGCCGGCATCCAGTCCACGGCGGCGGTCTTCTTCGCGATCCTTGTACGATACGACCATCACCGGCAGCGATTGCAGACGGTTGTCGCGGCGCAGCAGGGTGACCAGCTCGATGCCGTCCATGCGCGGCATGTCGATGTCGGTGATCAGCAGATCGAAGTTCTCCGAACGCAGCGCATTCCAGCCATCCATGCCGTCCACTGCCACCGCGACGTCATAGCCACGATTTAGCAGCAGTTTGCGTTGCAGCTCGCGCACGGTCAGCGAATCGTCGACCACCAAGACTCGTTTGCGCGCCGCTTCGGCAGCTTGATTGCCGTGGCGGGCAATGCGCTCCAGGCGCCCGGTATTGAGCAGTTTGTCCACCGAACGCAGCATGTCTTCGACATCGACGATCAGCACCACCGAGCCGTCATCGAGCAAGGCCCCGGCGGAGATGTCCTGAACCTTGCCCAGACGCTCGTCCAGCGGCAACACCACCAGCGTGCGCTCACCCACGAAGCGCTCGACCGCCACCCCGTAAATCGCCTCGCGCTCGCGGATCACCACGACTTTCAGGGTAGCGCCATCGTTCTGACTGGCTGGGCGATTGAGCAACTGGCTGGCCGCGACCAGCCCGACGTGCTGGCCTTCGTGCCAGAAATGCTGACGCCCCTCGACCTGCACGATGTCTTCCGGCGCCAGATCGCACATGCGCTCGATATGCGCCAGCGGGAACGCATAGGCCTCTTCACCGACTTCCACCACCAGACTGCGCACCACCGAAAGCGTCAGCGGCACCTCCAGATGGAAACGGCTGCCCTCGCCCGCCGTCTGCTCCAGCACCACGGCCCCGCGCAATTGGCGAACCATGTGTTGAACAGCGTCGAGACCGACGCCACGCCCGGACACTTCGGTGACTTTGTCGCGCAGGCTGAAGCCCGGCAGAAACAGGAAGGTCAGCAGTTCCTCTTCGCTCAATTGCGCTGCGGTTTCGGCTGGGGATAACTGCCGTTCGACGATGCTGCGGCGGACTTTCTCAAGATCGACGCCATTGCCGTCATCGCTCAATTCCAGCACCAGCAAACCGGCTTGGTGGGAGGCGCGCAGGCGAATCAGGCCCTCTTCCGGCTTGCCCTTGAGCAGGCGTTGCTCCGGGGTTTCGATGCCGTGATCGACAGCGTTGCGCAGCAAGTGAGTCAGCGGCGCTTCGAGCTTTTCCAGCACATCGCGATCGACCTGGGTTTTCTCGCCTTCGATCTCCAGGCGCACTTGTTTGCCAAGGCTGCGCCCGAGGTCGCGAACCATGCGCGCCTGCCCGCTCAACACATCGGCGAACGGGCGCATGCGACAGGCCAGCGCGGTGTCATAGAGCACTTGCGCGCGCTGACTGGCGTGCCAGGCGAATTCGTCGAGTTCGGCGTTTTTCTCGCTGAGTAGTTGCTGCGACTCGGCGAGCAAACGTCGCGCATCTTCCAGCGACTCGAGCGCTTCCAGGCTCAGCGCATGCTCCTTCAGGTGCACATTGAGATTTTCCAGCGCGCGCAGACCGTTGTTCTGCATGCGCTTGAGACGCTGCATGGTCGCCAGATGCGGCTTGAGACGCTGGGTTTCCACCAGCGATTTGCTCGATAGATCGAGCAGGCTGTTCAGGCGCTCGGCGGTGACGCGCAAGACGCGCTCGCCGCCTTCGGTGGTGCGTTTGTTTTTGCCCGGGGTCGGCTCGGCGGGCTCGTCCATGATCGGCGCTGTCGCTGTTGGCGCGGGCTCGATCTGCAACTCGGCCATCGGCGGCGTGGCAACCACAGCGGCTGGCGCCGACGGATCGAGCAAACGCCCCATCAGCGTCACGTAGGCTTCAATGTCCGCAGGTCGCGGCGCGTTGGCCGGCGTGGCGATGCGCATCAGCAGGTCGGTGCCCTGCAACAACGCGTCGATGTGCTCGGGACGCAGCAACAAACGCCCTTCCTGGGCGCTGACCAGGCAATCTTCCATGACGTGGGCGACGCTGACCCCGCTGTCGATACCAACGATCCGCGCTGCGCCTTTGAGCGAGTGCGCCGCGCGCATGCACGACTCCAGTTGATCGGCCTGAGTCGGATTGCGCTCCAGCGCCAGCAGCCCGGCGCTGAGCACTTGGGTCTGGGCTTCGGCTTCGAGGCTGAACAGTTCGAGCAGGGAGGCGTCGCGCATTTGCTCGGGGGTCATGTCAGGCTCCGGGTCACGGCGGACAACAGCTGTTCTTCATCCAGCCAGCGCAGGCTGCGACCGCGATATTGCAGAACGCCACGGGTGTATTTGGCACTGGCTTGCGCACCGGACTGCGATGCGGCATCGAGGATGCGTTCGTCGATGGCATGAATACCGTCAACTTCATCCACCGGCACCACTACCGGCCCGCCATGGGCGGCGATGATCAGCATGCGCGGCATGACTCGCCCGCCGCCCGCCGGCGCGACGCTGGCGCCGAGGTCGAGCAGTTCCACCAGCGACAGGCACGCGACCAGCGCGCCACGGACATTGGCCACGCCGAGCAAGGCCCGCGAGCGCTGGTGCGGCAGCGAATGTATCGCCTGCAACGGCGCAACTTCGACAAGCGTGCGCGTGGCCAGTCCGAGCCATTCCTCGCCGAGGCGGAACATCAGCAGCGAGCGGGTCTTGACGTCGATTTCGACTTTGCTGACCACTGCTTCGCGCTGGTCCTGCTGCAACGAATAACGGTCGAGCAGGCGCGTGGCGGCGGCAGAATACACCGAGCAGTTGCGGCAATGAATGTGCTCTTCCAGCAACGGGCAGGACTTGTCGCCATGAATGCCGATGCGGTTCCAGCAATCGTCGATGGCGCGGGCGTCTTCGTGGGTAACGTTCAAGGTGTCGGACGCGCTCATCGTTTACGCTCACTGTCGGCGGTGCGCCCGCTGCGGGCGGCGCGCTCCTGCAATCGTCGGGCACCCGCCGTGTCGCCCTGAGCCTGTAGCAACGCGGCCAGGTGCATCAGCGCTTCGGGGTGTTGCGGTTCGAGGTACAAGGCCTTGCGATAAAAACCCTGGGCCTCGAGGCTCAGGCCGGCGACATCGCTGAGCAGCCCGAGCCAGTAGAACACCTGCGCCACCGGTTCATGGCTGCGCAGATAGTGTTCGCACGCGGCACGGGCCTCGGCGCTTTTGCCTTCGTTGGCCAGTGCAGCGATTTGCGCCAGCAATGTCGCGGCGTCGGGGTTGGCAGTTTTTTTCGTCACCGGCAAAGCCGTCACGGCAGCGAACGGCCGATTGCGCACTGGCGCTGGCGGCGCGCTGCGCAATGGCTGGCTGACCGGCACGGCGACCGGTTTGGGTGTCGGCAGTGGTTCGGGGTGCGGCTCGCTATGACGGCTGAAAGCGAACGACTGCGGGATGCCGATCGAGCGCATGCCCAAACGCCCGAGCAGACTGCCCTCCGCCGGGCCGATAAACAGCACGCCGTCAACATGGGTCAGGCGCTTGAGCACTTCGAACACCTGCTTTTGCGTCGGCTGGTCGAAGTAGATCAGCAGGTTGCGGCAGAACACGAAATCGAAGGCTGGCTCGCTCGCAAACAGCGTCGGATCGAGGACATTGCCGACCTGCCAGCGCACTTGTTCGCGAACGTATTCGTTGACCCGGTGGCCGTCCTGCTCGGCAAAAAAATGTCGCTCGCGGTATTCCAGATCCTGACCGCGAAAGGAGTTCTTGCCATACACCGCACGCCGCGCCTTTTCCACCGAGAGCGGGCTGATGTCCATGCCGTCGACCTTGAACTGATGCGGCTGCAATCCGGCATCAAGCAAGGCCATGGCAATCGAGTAGGGTTCTTCGCCGGTCGAGCACGGCAGGCTCAGAATTCGCAACGCGCGCATATTGTTGAGTTCTTTAAGCCGACCTCGCGCCAGTTTGCCCAGCGTCGCGAAGGATTCCGGATACCGGAAAAACCACGTTTCCGGAACGATCACCGCTTCGATCAGCGCCTGCTGTTCATCCCGCGAGCCTTGCAACAGCTGCCAGTATTCGTCGGCGTGGGCGGCCTGGGACAGCGTGGTGCGCTGGCGCACGGCACGCTCGATGATCGCCGCGCCCACCGACGCGACATCAAGGCCGATGCGTTCCTTGAGGAAATCGAAAAAGCGCTGCTCACCACTCATGACTGCGCCTCAAGCTGCGCCGGATCACGCGGCGGATCGGGGAACAGCAAGCTGCACACGGCGTCATCGAGCAAGTCATTGACCCGCACCCATTGCAGCAATCCCTGCGCATCCTCGCGCACCGGGCCGAGGTACGGCGCCTCGCGGTTGTCGAGGCCGTAGGGCTGGAAATCTTGCGGATGACAGCGCAGCGTGTCGGTGGCCTGCTCGAGAATCAGCCCGAGCCATTGCGCTGCTTGCGCTTGATCCGGCTGATAATTGACCAGCACCAGCCGCGTGCTGGTGCGCGCCTCGGCGGGTCGGCCGAAAGTCAGCGCGCTGAGGTCGATCACCGGCACCACCGCCCCGCGATAGGCGAACACCCCGGCCACCCAGTGCGGCGCCCGGGCAATCGGCTTCAACGGCAGGCGCGGCAGCACTTCGGCCACTTCGGTGGCTCGCAAGGCATAGCGCTCGCTGCCGATGCGAAACAGCAGAAACAGCGCCTGCTTCGCCACTGGCGCGGCGCCACGCTTGGCGATGATTTCGCTCATCAGACTTTGAATCGCGAAACGCCGCTGCGCAGGCCGACGGCCACCTGGCTCAGTTCGTCGATGGCGAAACTGGCCTGACGCAGCGATTCGACGGTCTGGCTGCTGGCATCGCCCAACTGCACCAGCGCATGGTTGATCTGCTCGGCGCCAGTGGCCTGGGCCTGCATGCCTTCGTTGACCATCAGCACGCGCGGCGCCAGCGCCTGCACCTGATGGATGATCTGCGACAGCTGCTCGCCGACCTGCTGCACTTCCGACATGCCGCGGCGTACTTCTTCGGAAAACTTGTCCATGCCCATCACTCCGGCCGACACCGCCGACTGGATCTCGCGAACCATCTGTTCGATGTCGTAGGTGGCCACGGCGGTCTGATCAGCCAGACGCCGGACTTCGGTGGCGACCACGGCAAAACCGCGACCGTACTCGCCGGCCTTCTCGGCTTCGATCGCTGCGTTGAGCGACAGCAGGTTGGTCTGGTCGGCCACCTTGACGATGGTCACCACCACCTGATTGATGTTGCCGGCCTTCTCGTTGAGGATCGCCAGTTTGGCGTTGACCAGATCCGCCGCGCCCATGACCGAGTGCATAGTGTCTTCCATGCGCGCCAGGCCTTGCTGGCCGGAGCCGGCGAGTACCGAGGCCTGATCGGCAGCGGTGGACACTTCGGTCATGGTGCGCACCAGATCCCGCGAGGTCGCGGCGATTTCGCGAGAGGTTGCGCCGATTTCGGTGGTGGTCGCTGCGGTTTCGGTGGCGGTGGCTTGTTGCTGCTTGGACGTGGCAGCGATTTCGGTCACCGAGGTGGTCACCTGCACCGAGGAGCGCTGGGCCTGGGACACCAGCGATGTCAGCTCGGTCATCATGTCGTTGAAGCCGGTTTCGACCGCACCGAACTCGTCCTTGCGATCGAGGTTCAGGCGCGAACTCAGATCGCCGGTGCGCATGATGTCGAGGATGGTCACGATGCGGTTCATCGGCGCCATGATCGCGCGCATCAACAGCAGACCACAGAGTCCGGCAGCCAGCACCGCAACCAGCAGGGAAATGACCATGCTGACTTTGGCCGTTGCCACCGCGTCGTCGATATTGGCCATGGCGGTATCAGCGACGACTTTGTTCTCGCCAATGATGTCGTTGAGCTTCATCCGTCCGGTGTACCACGCCGGGGTCAGTTTCTCGTTGAACAGCTTGATGGCATCGGCTTCCAAATTGCGCTTGTGCAGGTCCAGCACGGCATCCTGAATCTGCATGTAGGTATCGTGGTACTTCTCGAACAGGGCGAATTCGGAACGGTCTTCATCGGTGGCCATGGTCTTGCGATAGTTGGCCATCTGCTCTTGCAGACGCGCCTCGAACGCCTTGTAGTCCGCTGCGTCTTCGCTGGAAACGCCCTGGCCTTCCTTGAGGCCGAGCAGCTCCTGGGTCTGCAAATAACTGTCGACCCAAGCGCCGCGAATCATCGAGCTGTAATAGACGCCGGGGATGGCATCGTCGCGCACGCTGTTTTCACTGGCCTCGATTTTCAACAACCGCGAGTAGGACAGCACCACCATCAACAGCATGATGGCGATAATCACCGCAAAGCTCGCCAAAATGCGTTGGCGCAACGTCCAGTTCTTCACAGTGAATCCTCGTGCCTGATCGAAATGCGGGGAGTATAGCCGAGCGCGGTGTTTCATTTATAAGACGCTTTCGCTGGCAGCACTGTCCCTGTGGGAGCGAGCCTGCTCGCGAAGGCAACACCGCAGTCCCAGCAAATACCCAACTGCGCAAGAAGTTGCGCAGTGGGTCGTAATATTTCAGGGCCTAAATCCTCTGCAGCTCAAGCGGCGCAAGGCCTGCAGCCAAGTGCGCAAGAAGTTGCGCAGTACTGCGCAACTTCTTGCGCACTTTCTTCCGATTTTCCCGCTGAGAATCGCCCCGAATGATCACCAACTACCGTGGCGCCCCCGCCATTCGGGCACCGCGCAAAACCTGGCACGCTCCTTGATAACTCTCAGCCACCCACCGGGCGATTTCGCCTCCGGGCACCCTAAATTTATCCGCAAGGAGAGCACCCCATGGCAACACCAGCGTACATGTCGGTTACCGGCGAAAAACAAGGCCTGATCACTGCCGGCGCTTTCACCGCCGACTCCGTTGGCAACACTTACCAGGAAGGCCACGAAGACCAGGTCATGGTTCAGGCTTTCACCCACGACGTGATCATCCCGCGTGACCCGCAATCCGGTCAGCCAACCGGTCAGCGCGTACACAAGCCAGTTGTGATCACCAAGGTCTACGACAAGGCTTCGCCACTGCTGCAAGCAGCACTGACTTCCGGCGAGCGCATGAGCGAAATCGTTATCCAGTGGTACCGCACTTCGGCTCAAGGCACCCAAGAGCACTACTACACCACCAAACTGGAAGACGCGATCATCGTCGCCATCAACAACAAAATGCACAACTGCCAGGATCCAGGCAACGCGCACTTCACCCACCTGGAAGAAGTGCAGTTCACCTACCGCAAAATCACCTGGACCCACGAAGTATCCGGTACTTCGGGTTCCGATGACTGGCGTGCTCCAGTCGTTTAATTACGGCTGACCGTTACACGCATCGGCCAGCTCTGCTGGTCGATGTTGTTTACGCCCCTCCAGAATTTCGCGTACGTTGAGCCGCTTTTTGCGGCCGTCGACGGGCGCCGCTGTACAGCACGAGGAACAAGGGATGTTCGCGCCGGCCAATGAAACCCACTTTGCCCTGACCATCGAAGGGCTTTCCGCCGATTTTCAGGTATTCACCCTGACCGGCCGGGAAGCCATCAGCCAGCCTTTTGTCTTTGAGGTGGAGCTGGTCAGTGAGCAGCCGTCGCTGGACCTCGAAACCCTGCTGCACAAACCGGCCTTTCTGCAGCTGTCGCCTGACGGCAGCGGCATTCACGGGCAGATCTACCGCGCCGCGCAAGGCGATTCCGGCAAGCGCCTGACCCGTTATTCGGTGACCCTGCGCCCGCAACTGGCGTACCTGGCGCACCGCATCAACCAGCGCATCTTCCAGAACCTCAGCGTGCCGAAAATCATCGGCATGGTGCTCGAAGAGCACGGCATTCAAAGCAACGCCTACGAATTCAAGATCGGCTCGATCTATCCCGAGCGCATCTACTGCGTGCAATACGACGAGTCGGATCTGCATTTCATCCAGCGCCTGTGCGAGGAAGAAGGCATTCACTTCCACTTCCAGCACAGCGCCAACGCGCACAAATTGGTGTTCGGCGACGACCAGACGGTGTTCCCGAAACTGGCCCCTGTGCCCTATCAGCAAGACTCCGGCATGGTCGCCAGCAACCCGGTGATCAAGCGCTTCGACCTGCGCCTGGAAACCCGCACCAGCCGCACCACCCGTCGCGACTACGACTTCGAAAAACCGCGCCTGACCCTGGAAAGCGAAAACCGTGGCGACGCCCTGCCCGACCTCGAAGACTACGATTACCCGGGCCGTTTCATCGACCGCGAGCGCGGCAAGCACCTGGCCAAACGCGCCCTCGAACGCCATCGCAGCGACTTCCAATTGGCCGAAGGCAAGAGTGATCAGCCACTGCTGGTCAGCGGCCATTTCCTCGCCCTGACCGAACACCCGAAAGCCAAATGGAACGACCTGTGGCTGCTCACTGAAGTCCTGCATGAAGGCAAGCAACCGCAAGTGCTCGAGGAGTCGGTGACCAGCGACACCACCGCGCTGAAAGACGATTTCCATCAGGGTTACCGCAACCGCTTCCAGGCCACGCCGTGGGACGTGCCCAATCGCCCGCCGCTACGCCATCCGAAACCGCGCATCCTCGGCAGCCAGAGCGCAGTAGTCACCGGCCCGAAAGGCGAAGAAATCCACTGCGACGAATACGGCCGGGTCAAAGTCCAGTTTCACTGGGACCGCGAAGGCCAGGCCGACGACAAGACCAGTTGCTGGCTGCGCGTCTCCAGCGCCTGGGCCGGCGCCCAGTACGGCGGCATCGCCATCCCGCGCATCGGCATGGAAGTGCTGGTCACGTTCCTTGAAGGCGACCCCGATCAACCGCTGATCAGCGGCTGCCTGTACCACAAGGAAAACACCGTCCCCTATGAACTGCCGGCGAACAAGACCCGCAGCACCTTCAAAACCCTGAGTTCGATGGGCGGTGGCGGCTACAACGAACTGCGCATCGAAGACAAAAAAGGCCAGGAACAAATCTACCTGCACGCCCAGCGCGACTGGGACGAAAACATCGAGCACGACCAGAAAATCCGCGTCGGCAACGAACGCCACGACACCGTCGAGCAAAACAGCTACACGGAATTCAAAGCCGAAGAACACCACACCGTCTACGCCGACCGCAAAGTCGAAACCCGCGCCAACGACCATCTCACCGTCGGCGTCAACCAGCACATCAAGATCGGCACCGGGCAGTTCATCGACGCAGGGCAAGAGATCCACCTGAGCAGCGGCATGAAAGTGGTGATGGAAGCGGGTGCCGAACTCACGCTGGTGGGTGGTGGCAGCTTTATCAAGATCGATGCTGGCGGCGTGACCCTGAGCGGGCCGGTGATCAACATGAACTCTGGTGGTAGCCCGGGCGTTGGTACGGGCGCCGCGCCATTGATGCCCGGCGTGCTGAAACAAGCCGACGCTGACAGGGCCGGCCAGGTCCTGACCCCGGCGCAAATCAACACCCTCAAACGTAACGCGCCGTTCTGTGAAGAATGCGAAAAATGCAAGGCAGGTGCCTGTGCCATCTGAACCAATCTCCCCCAAGGACTGGCTCGCGCAACAGCCGCTGCAAAGCGGCGAGCGCTTGTACCTGATCGTCAGCGCCGCCAGCGACGCGGACGCCCTGAAAACCCTGTACCTCACCGAACCCACCGCCCAGCTCATCCCGATCTGGGGCGGCACGCCCTACTCCACCTGGCAACCGGTGATGCCCTACCTCACCGAACTCAAAGCCAACTCCGCTTTCCTGCCCTGGATCGCCGAAACCGACGCCCTCGACTGGGGCTGGCTGGGGGTGTCGCGTTCAGAACCGAACGAAGTGTTCGAACATCTGCGCAGCCTGACGCAGGTGAAGATGCCGGACGGCACTGAAGTGTTTTTCCGGTTTTGGGATGGGCGGCATATTTATCCGATCCTGCAGGGGCTGGGGGAAAAGGCCGGAGAGGTGCTGCCGGTGTTTGAGCGGTATCTGATCAATGGGCAGGCGCTGGAAGTGGGCACGCGGGTGGTGCCGAAGGTGCGGGACTGGCCGTGGTGGGAGGTGCCGAAGGGGTTGTTGGAGGGGTTAATGGCAGAAAATCCATCGACCGTTATCGGCAACATGATGCAGTGGTTGCAAGAGGAACACGCCGATCTGTATTTCTCCTTTCCCGAATCGAACCTGAAACAAAAAGTGGCGCGCTTTGTTAAACGCACGCCACTCACGGAAGAAAACTTTACCGGGCTGTTGAAGGCCTATCTGGAAAAAGAGGTGGTGGTATGAGCGTTTTAATGGGCGGGATCGTTGGTGGTCTCACAGCAAAACAACCCGATGCTCAGGCCATCATCAACGACTTCAAGAAGTGCCTGAAGGATTACCGCGAGCATGCCGAAGCCTGGTACGGCGGCATTCTGGATGCGGAGCAGCAATTCAAAGTCGGTGACGAAGTTGGCACGGCTGACAAGGACAGCAAGAAGGAAAATACCCTTTATGCCAACTGTCCTGCGAACGGCAAGCTGGTGTTGATCCATAGTTTTGAGTCCGCGCGCTTTGTGCCGATCGGCAATACGCCAGTTCAACTGACACCGGTCGTCAATGGCCGCTTCATCGGCAAAAACGAAGTTGGCCCGACCATCAATAAAACCATTGATGCATCAGGGATTCTTGAAGTTTCAGGCCTTACTCCCAATCAGCAATACAAAATCACCTTCTTCCCGAATCCTACGCGTGCCCAGATCGACAGTTTATTCAACTCCTACCAAGGTGTGATCGGCGAACTGGGTGGCTGGCTACAAACCGAATGGAGCACCAGCTTCTTGCCGCTATGGCAGGCGCACACCGATGCCTCACTTGGTGGTCGCGCGTTGCAGGAACTGGAAGCGGCCTGGGAAGGCTTCATGAAAGCGATCATGGGCTTATGGGGCGATATCAAAAGTCTCTACGACCTCATTGCCCATCCTCGCGAAAACTACGAGAAGCTGAAAAACTTTTTCACTGAAGAACAGATCAAGAAGATCTACGACGCCTCTGCCGACGCTATTCACACTGCTTTATTGATCGCGAGCGATGAGCCGTTGATGTGGATATACGTCGCGGCCATCGTGGCCTGGGTGAAGATGCTGCCGCCGCAGACCTGTACCGAAGTGCTGGCGCAAATGTCGACAGAGTTCTTGCTCAACATTTTGATCGGCGTTGTTTTGACTGGTGGTCTTGGCTTGGCCGTACGCGTGGGTACAAAAGCCGTCAAAGGGGTACAAAGCAGCGGCAAAGTCATAAAGCTGATTGAAGACTTCACCGGCATGTTGATGAAAGTCAGCAAGTCCAAAGCGACGCCGCATACCGAAGCATCGAAGCCATTGCTACTCAATGGTGATTCGAAATTCAATCCGGCACGCAAAGCGGATGCTCAGATTGCCGCTCCCAAACCTGCCGAAACCGCGACAGCTCCGAAGAGCAAGCCACCGGTCACTGATGGAAAAGTGGAATCCGATGCGCAGATTCAAACCCGTAAAAAAGATGAGCCAGCCTCACGGATCGAGCAGGTAGAGGCCGTCGACAACGCCCCCGAACAGCCGAAGAACCCAGCGAAAAAACCAGCACAATGCGTCGACGACACATGCTCAGACGGCGAACCAGTATCGATGGTGACCGGTGAAGAGCTACTGACGCTCACCGATGGGGAGCTGGGTGGCCTGCTGCCTTTTGAGTGGACACGCCTATACCGAAGCAGTGCAGTCGAAATTGATAGCCGCCTCGGCTATGGCTGGAGTCATTCACTGTCTCATCGCTTGCAGATCGACGATGAGGGTGTGCTGTGGACGGACAACGAGAACCGGCAAACCCGTTTCCCGATGCCCACGGAACAGCGGCCGGCCATCACTAACAGTCTGGCTCAGGCAGCAATTTATCTAGGCAATGAACCCGGCGAACTCATTTTGACCCAAGCCGGGGCAAAAACACGCTTTTACCATTTCCGTGCCGGTCGACTGACCGCGATCAGCGATGCGTACGAAAATCGTCTGCACATCAGTTATGACTTCGTTGATCGTATCCAGCGCATAGATAACGGCGCAGGGCGCGCCCTTTTTCTGCGCTACGAAGACAGACACATCGTTGCTGTCGACCAACAGCAACAACGCCCCGAATACGATGAACGCGGCGAACGCCAAGACCCATGGCTGACGATTCATACCCTCGTCACCTACCGATACAACGCACTCAATCAACTGGTTTCTTCCACCAATGCGATGGGCGAAACCGAGCATTACCGCTACAACGATCAGCACGTCATCCTTGAGCGACAAATGGCCGGAGGGGCCAGCTTCTTCTGGGAGTGGGAGCGTGAAGGCAAGCTGTCCCGATGCGTACGTCATTGGGCCAATTACGCGCAGATGGAAGCACGTTACGAGTGGGATGATAAAGGCTCGGTCATTGTTCATAACGCTGACGGCAGTGAGCTGGTCTATGTGCATGACGAAAATGCACGCCTGGTCAGTGAGACCGCACCCGACGGTGGAGAGACGCAGAACGCTTATGACGATAACGGCCGATTGATCGCCGTTAAAGACCCGATGGGAGCGATCACCGAGTATCAGTACAGCGATGCCGGACGCTTGATTGCGGTGATCCCCCCGGAAGGTGTTCCGACGCGTTACAACTACTTCAACGGTCAACTTATTGATGTCCAGCGCGGCAAGGCCCGCTGGAAATACGAACGCAACCGCCAGGGCGATATTACCCAACAAACCGATCCTGACGGCAACGAGACCTTCTACAGCTATGACCGTCAGGGACGCTTGCTTGAGATCCGCCACCCCGACGGCAGTCGTCATCAACTGGGCTGGAACAACCTCGGCCAATTGCTGGAAGAACGCCTGCCGGATGGAGGTCAACGCAAGTATCGCTACGATGCGCTCGGCCGGCAAATCACTCGCCAGGATGAATTCGGAGCGATCACCCAATACCAATGGGATGCCGCCGACCGCCTCACTCAGGTCACCCTTCCCGGCGGCGCCACACGTGCGTTTACCTACAACCCGTATGGCCGCGTCACCGCCGAACGCGACGAGCTCGGGCGGATCACCCGCTACGAATACGCCGACAACCTGCACCTCGTCAGCCGCCGGATTAATCCCGACGGCAGCCAACTGCGCTATCGCTACGACAACTCGCAACTCAACCTCACCGAGATCGAAAACGAGCGCGGCGAACGCTATCAACTCGATTATTACCCGAACGGCCTGATCCAGCAGGAAACCGGTTTCGATGGTCGACGCACCGCGTACGAGTACGACCTGAACGGCCAACTGCTGAAGAAAACCGAGTTCGGTGACGACGGTAGCGAACTGGTTACCGAATACCTGCGCGATGCCGCAGGCCGTTTGCTGGTCAAGACGCTGCCCGATGGCGAAGAAATTCACTACAGCTACGACGCACTCGGTCGCCTGGTAAATGTCGACGACGGCCATTGGCCGCTCGCTTATGAATACGACGTGCAAGATCGCTTGATCACCGAACATCAGGGCTGGGGCACCACGCGTTACGCTTACGACAAAGTCGGTCAGCTCAGCCACTGCCGTCTGCCCGATGGCTGCACGCTCGATTACCGTCATTTGTCCGGTGGACGGCTGAGCAGCATCGACCTGAACGGTTCGCGCCTTACCAGTCACCAATTCAGCGCTGGTCGCGAACTACAACGTCAACAAGGCTTGCTGCTCAGCCAATACCAATACGATGAACAGGGTCGCCTGCAAGCGCACAGCGTCAGCCAACGGGACGAACACCTGTTCCAGCGCCGCTACCAATACGACGCCAATGGCAACCTTGCCGGCATCGACGACAGCCGCAAAGGCAACCGCAGCTATCACTACGACCCGCTGGATCGCCTGATCAGCGTACGCGGCGCCATGCCAGAGAGCTTCGCTCACGACCCGGCAGGCAACCTCCTCGGACAAAATGACCTGCCCGTTGCGAACCTCGCAAACGTCAAAGGCAACCGCCTACTGATGCAAGGCGACCGCCACTACGACTACGACGCTTACGGCAACCTGATCCGAGAGCGTCGCGGCAACGGCCAAAAGCTCGTCACCGAATACCGCTACGACTGCCAGCATCGCCTGATCGGCGTGAGTCTGCCAGCCGGCAGCACTGCAACCTACAAATACGACGCCTTCGGTCGCCGCATCGAGAAAACCGTCGACGGCCACACCACTGAATTTCTCTGGCAAGGCGAACGCTTGATCGCCGAAAGCGCAGAAAATCGCTATCGCAGCTACATCTACGAGCCGGGCAGCTTCCGCCCGTTGGCGATGCTCGACGGCGAAGGCCCACTAAAGGCTGCCCCGTTCTACTATCAACTCGACCACCTTGGCACTCCGCAAGAGCTCACCGACTACAGTGGCGAAATCATGTGGTCGGCGAAGTACCGCGCCTACGGCAATCTCGCAGCGCTGGATGTCAGCGAAATCGATAATCCGCTGCGTTTTCAAGGGCAGTATTTCGACGCCGAGACAGGGTTACATTACAACCGCCACCGCTACTACAATCCGGGAACTGGACGGTTCTTGACGCCTGATCCGATCAAGCTTGCGGGTGGGTTGAATAGCTACCAGTACGTGCCTAACCCTACGGGGTGGGTGGATCCGTTGGGGCTGAACGGGTGCCCAGGCCAAACAAAATTTACGAGAAAAGACAAATTCTATGGTTCGCGCAGAGCTGCATTTCAAGACGCAAAACGTGATGCGAGAATACCCATGTCAGCTGAACCAATGGAAGTCAACCATGTTGCCCTTACAAAAATAGGTGAACATGGAGTAGGAAAGCAAAATGTTCTCGATGCAGATGGCAATATTGTTTATACAAGGGAATATCATTATAAAAATATTGACAATGAGCGCGTTGTAATTCAGGAACACTCGTATGGGCATGAAGATTTCCCAAGCGACCATGCTTCGCATAAACCGCATTTCAATGTAAGAGAGTATGACCCCAAAACCGGAAATGCAGACCGCAACAGGACCTTCCACCTAAAAAGTGTCTCCACCCATTATGTTTTCGAGTAACTAAAATGTGGACAGATTTCATTTCAGACAAGAAACAATGGCTAGCCATCTTCGGAAATGGTTATACACCAACAAACCTTAGTATCTCTCATGCCATATTTAGCGACAACGCAATAACCTTAAAGCTATTCAGCCATCTCACAGGCAACAGCTATCCAGAGAAATGGATAAAAAACGGATATAACGAATACACATTTGACTTAATCATTAACGGTGTAACAACGGTGGAGATTATAAATTTCAGCTTCTACGGACCACTAGAGCTAGAAATAAAAAAACACAACAACAATTACGAGATAAAGACAACAATCAACACGCTATGCAACTTTGCCTGCAGTGCTAGCGCAATATTCATAACTAATATCAAAGCCTACCACAATGACGGAGCTGTTTAGAGCTTCAAAACCCCAAGCTGACATAATTTATACACGGAAACCATAGAACAAATGGGGACAGGACAGATGGAGACGACCGATGGGGACAGATTTATTTTCTAATGAAATAAATCTGTCCCCATCGGTCATTGACCAGCCACAAAAACATAGTATCGACGACATAAAACCGTAGGGTAACGCCCCATCCGTACCATCCGGGTATTTTGAAATCAAATGAAAGTCAAATGCATAACAAATAGAATAGACGAAAGGTTTACGCTAGACACTGCAGCAAGACTGAAGCGCTATATCTCTGTCGGCGACAGTGAACTAGATATAGAAATTGGAAAAGAATATATAGTTTACGGTATAGAGCTCTGGGACAATTACCCTTGGGTTTATATATGCTCAGAGTCCTATGATGAATACCCTAAACCTTTCGCATTAGATTTTTTTGAAATCACTGAAAGAAAAATCTCGTCTCACTGGGTCCTTAAGTCACAACACACATATAACAACAAAATCAAAACACAGCTCGTTTTTTGCGAATGGGCTGATGACGACAGCTTTTATGAAAAACTGGTTAACGAAGATGAAAAATGCATCGAGGCATTTGAAAGCTATAGAAAAATTATGAACGCTGAATAGAGCATAAAAAGCGCACCTAGTATTTCAGTGCGCAAGTAGAAAACCGTCATTCTTTGGTGCATGACAAAGGTTCTTCTCAATGTCGCTACAGCTAAGAAGCCAATGGCAACTTTCGTGGAGTCGACGTCAGTCGCAACTGAGCATGGAAAGCGCCGAGAACCGTTACTTTCAGAAACTCAACACCCAAAAATTCTCGGGCTATCTGAAATGACTTACGGACGAGACTCGTTGGATCGTACAGGCCAAGCAGTCGGCATAAAAGAGGTTGGCAGCCCAAAACTATGTACGATCCATATATAACTTCTACAGATAAAATGTTCAAAACAGGCAGAGAAGCGGCCGCCAAGGACTACCACTAAGCCCGATCCGATGGCAACCGAGCTTACAGTGCTTCTTATGACGGAATAACCTTCAGAATCTATCTTGATGAAACTTTTACCACAGTCACCCACTTCCACCCAACAATGAAATAACTATGAATATAAATATTAGCAGCTCTCAAGAAAACATAATTCACAATTGCTGTTAGATCTCTTAGAGTCCTCTTCAAGCAACCACTCCAGCTTCCTACTCAAAGCGCTCCAGAGCCTTCTTCATTCACAAGAATTCGGAATAGAGATGTCTGGTATATACATCAGCACCGATGCCGACCGAGAAAACATACCCACCTATTTAACTACAGGTATTGCATTCGAGTTCATGGATAATCACGTCACTTTACCATTCAGAGATGCGATCGCATGCATCACCAATTGGTATAACCATCACGACAATATCAGAAACCCTGAATTAGATAAGATTATTGAGTACTTAAAAATAAAGTTTTTACAACATGGTATTCAACCACAAAAATACGTGGCCTTTCATTATAGCCTTTAGTAGAAAAATAACGAGCAAAAGGGAACCGAGCAAAAAAGCAAAAGAGCAAAAGAGCGGGAAATGAGGACAGATTTATTTTATACAAACCGAATACACCCCCTTTCCTTACTCTCACAATTAAAAGCAAAAAACCATGAAATTAAAAAAAATAATACATCTCGGCGGAAAAGTAATTTTCGACGAACTATCCAACCTAATCAATTACGACATAGCACTCATCTCAGAGAGCCTGAAAGAGGACCTCTTACAGGCAGCATTCCCAAACGAACAAATATTAGACATCGGATGGTATCCAGAATTTGACAAAAATGGTGCCTTTAGAATTTCATTAATTGCAAATCGAGATTGGGAATCTCCGATATACACCGACACCGCCAAAACCTGGAGCGACCTTGACAAAATCTTAGATCACACGCTGCATAAAGTTAAACAAATCTGATGCAGGCTTCACATATTAGGAGTATATGGGGGAAAGCAGTGGACCTGACATTGGCTAAGCCATAGGGTGTAGCGGCGCTGCCAATCGATGACAAAATTTGTTAGAGCAACCCACTACGCTAAAGCAGTGCGCAGTCGCTGCCGATGCGGATGCAATTAACTTGGGAAAAGCCTCAGGCCTGTAGTACAAAAGAGTTTTCTTTCGGGTAAAAAAATCTCGACAACCAAACCGATAACAGCGAAAGCAAAACCATGATATTTAAGTGCTCGGGCAACGCAGTCAATCCAAGTACCGTATCTTATAGAAGCTTGGGATTCGGAGAGGCGGTCACGATCAAGACTCAGCCCTACATACTGCAAATCAAACTCGGCGACTTTTCAAGAGAGTTTAAAATCATTGCAGACACGTTTATTTCGGAATGCAGGATTGACGATACCGTGCAAGACTATGTGGACATCCCAGAGCTTGCGACAGTTGATTACCCGACTTTTAACGAACTTCTCAACACCCATCCAAATCTAGCAGCAAATTTGATCGAAGATTATCTATACTTCGAACTCTTCTATCATCTTTTTCAAAACCCAACCAACCCACAATTGGTTATCAATAACATCAACAGCGTATATACAGAAAAAGATTCAATAATAATCACGGGAGACACATACCCATTCAAATACTTCTAGCAGAAGGAAACTTGCTCGACGGCAGGCCCGCCGACTCATACCTCAACGGTCGACTGTTGAATAACACCGATCTGGCGACGAAGTCAGTGCGCTAATCACCGATTGCTAGTGATCTATTTGCCAGCTCTATTACGCGGCTAGTACCAAAAATATGCAGAGCCAGCCGCAAGAGCAATGTCCGCCATCGGGACAAAGGTCGATTCAACGCCGTTACGGAAACTACTGAAACGCAGAAAGTCTAGCTAACGTAAAAGGGCAACCGCCTGCTGATGCCCGGCGATCGCCACTACGATTACACGCTATCCGCCCCGGCCAACCGCACCTGCCTCTCCAACTCCACCTTCAACCCCGGCTCCAGCTTCAACTGCCGTGCCAGTTCATCCAGATAGCTCTTCTCCATAAAATTCTCCTCATCCACCAGCATCACACTGGCGATGTACATCTCCGCCGCCATTTCCGGCGTGCTCGCCGCGCGGGCGACGTCGGTGGGGTCGAGGGGTTTGTTGAGTTCGGCGTGGAGCCAGTGTTGCAGTTCCTGGTCGTTGTCGAGTTTGGTGAATTCGCCTTCGATCAGTTCACGCTCGCGTTCATCGATGTGGCCGTCGGCTTTGGCGGCGGCGACCAAGGCTTTGAGGATTGCCTGGCTGTGCTGCTCGACTTGCGCGGGGGGCAGGCGGTCGAGGGTTTGCGGTTCGCGTTGTGGTGCGCTGCCTTTTTGGGCGTTGTAGTTGCCATAGGCCTTGTAAGCCAGTACGCCCAGCGCGGCGAGGCCGCCGTAGATCGCGACTTTGCCGCCGACCTTGCGGACCTTTTTATTGCCGAGCAGCAGGCCCATCGCGCCTGCGGCCAATGCGCCGCCACCCGCGCCGGAGAGCAGGCCGCCGAGGCCGCTGGAGCCTGACGAGCCACCGAGCAAGCCGCCAAGCCCGCTGGCAGCCGATTTGCTGGAAGCGCCGCCGGCCTTGTTCTGCAGCATTTCCTGCCCGGACTTGAGCAGTTGATCGAGCAATCCACGGGTGTTCATGTTCCGTCTCCAAACAAGGGTTATCCGGATCTAAGGCCCTCAGCCTAGTTCGAAAGTGCCCGGACCCGCCCCGCGAGTGTGCTTCGAGATGTTGCTCGCCACTCAAAAGGGCTTGTTCCGAGCGTTACCCAATGAAAAGGAGCAGGCCTTTCGACCTGCCCCCTTCTCCCCTCCTCCTTAAAACCGCGAAACACTCCGCATCGCATCCACCAGATAGCGCATGGCGATCCGGTCGCTTTCCGATAGCTCTCGATAACGTTCCACCAGTTTCAATTCCTCGGAATTGAGACGGCGTCTTCTGCGCCCGCCGCCCAAGCAAGGAAAGATGCCCAACATTTCGGTGATGCCCTGTATTTTTGCCATGGACGATGTCCTTCTCTATTGAGTCAAGAAACTGCTGAACCTCACATCGCCCTGCCTCTTCGAGCAGCGTCGTGTGCCCCGCCGGCACGAAGGCTTGTATCCGGTCTTGCCCATAGAATAGGAATTAAATCGGCGTTGAAAAGTGGTTTTTAGAGTAATTAATCGAAAAAAGCAGATATGCCCTCTAAATCAGAGAACCCTGTCAGAAAAATTACAGACATGTCTTGTTTCATTGCCAGATGACGCAGCGCAAACAAGCCTTTTTGCCCGACAATCGAACCGATTAAGCTAGCGGGCATCTGTTTATAGTCCGTTGCGTTTGGCCGAAGGCATGACCGAACCGTAATTTCCGATCCGACAGGTGCCAGGAACGGCGCCGGATTGCACACGACAGGTTGTATTTATGCACCGCAGGAATTTGCTCAAAGCGTCCATGGCCATTGCGGCCTACACCGGTCTTTCCGCGTCGGGCCTGTTGGCCGCCCGCGCTTGGGCAGCCAATGGCGGCGCCGCCGATGGCGAGGCTCAGGCCTTCGATTTCGAGTCGTTGAAGCGTCAGGCCAAGCAGCTCGCCGGCAATGCCTATCAGGATACGAAACAGGTGTTGCCGCCAACCCTGGCGACCATGACTCCGCAGAACTTCAACGCAATCCGCTACGACGGCGAGCATTCCCTGTGGAAGGAAAACAAAGGCCAGCTGGACGTACAGTTTTTCCACGTCGGCATGGGTTTCCGCCAACCGGTGCGCATGTACAGCGTTGATCCGAAGACGCGCATGGCGCGCGAGGTGCATTTCCGCCCGGCGCTGTTCAATTACGAGAACACTTCGGTCGACACCCAGCAGCTCAAGGGCGACCTGGGTTTTGCCGGCTTCAAACTGTTCAAGGCACCGGAGCTGGATCGGCATGACGTGGTGTCGTTTCTCGGCGCCAGCTATTTCCGTGCGGTCGATGCTACTGGCCAATATGGCCTCTCCGCGCGCGGCCTGGCCATTGATACCTACGCGAAGAAGCGCGAAGAGTTTCCCGACTTCACCAAGTTCTGGTTCGAGACGCCTGACAAGAACGCCACGCGTTTTGTGGTCTACGCCCTGCTCGACTCGCCGAGCGCGACCGGCGCCTATCGCTTCGACATCGATTGCCAGGCCGAGCGCGTGGTCATGGAAATCGACGCGCACATCAACGCTCGCACCACCATCGAACAACTGGGCGTGGCGCCGATGACCAGCATGTTCAGCTGCGGCACCCACGAACGGCGCATGTGCGACACCATTCACCCGCAAATCCACGACTCGGATCGCCTGGCGATGTGGCGCGGCAATGGCGAGTGGATCTGCCGTCCGTTGAACAACCCGGCGACGCTGCAATTCAACGCATTTGCCGACAAGGACCCGAAGGGTTTCGGCCTGGTGCAGACCGACCACGAATTCGCCAACTATCAAGACACTGTCGACTGGTACAGCAAGCGCCCGAGCCTGTGGGTAGAGCCGACAACCGCATGGGGCGAAGGCTCTATCGATCTGCTGGAAATTCCTACGACCGGCGAGACGCTGGATAACATCGTCGCGTTCTGGACGCCGAAAAAACCCGTGGCTGCCGGTGATTCGCTGAACTACGGGTACAAGCTCTACTGGAGCGCGCTGCCACCGGTCGGCACGCCACTGGCGCGAGTGCACGCGACGCGTTCGGGCATGGGCGGCTTCACCGAGGGTTGGGCGCCGGGTGAGCACTACCCGCCAGTCTGGGCGCGCCGTTTTGCCGTGGACTTCACCGGTGGCGGCCTTGAGCGCCTGCCACAGGGCACCGGGATCGAGCCAGTGATTACCTGTTCCAACGGCAAGGTGCAGGACTTCAGCGTGCTGGTGCTGGATGACATCAAGGGTTATCGGATCCTGTTCGACTGGTATCCGACCAATGACAGTGTCGAGCCAGTGGAACTGCGCCTGTTCATTCGCACCAATGACCGCACGTTGAGCGAGACCTGGTTGTACCAGTACTTCCCGCCGGCGCCGGACAAGCGTAAATACCCTTGAGGTTCTAAGGCGGCTGTTCTGGCGTCATTCGCGAGCAGGCTCGCTCCCACAGGGGTTCGCATTCCTACTGTGGGAGCGAGCCTGCTCGCGAAGAGGCCCGCCTGGACAACGCAAACTTCTGCCGAATAGAAAAGCCCCGGCCATCACTGGCTCGGGGCTTTTGCTTTCCAGCCTTCAATCAATCGCGCAAATCCGATTCATGAATCGGCTGATCCCGATGGGTCGCGCGCTGATACTGTGCAGGCCACACTGCTTTGCGCCCGCCGAGATCATCGTCGGCGTGCAGCGGCCAGTACGGATCGCGCAGCAGTTCGCGCGCAAGGAAAATGATATCGGCCTGACAGGTACGCAGAATGTGCTCGGCCTGGGCAGGCTCGGTAATCATTCCGACAGTACCGGTGGCAATGCCTGACTCTTTGCGGACCCGCTCGGCAAAGCGCGTCTGATATCCGGGTCCGACCGGAATTTCCGCGTTGGCAGCTGTCCCTCCTGAAGACACGTCAATGAGATCGGCGCCCAGCGTGTGAAGGCGACGCGCCAGTTCCACGGTCTCATCCGGATTCCAGCCGTCTTCGACCCAATCAGTCGCCGAGACGCGGACAAATACTGGCAATTCCTCCGGCCATACCGCCCTCACCGCTTCAGTGACTTGCAGCACCAGACGGATACGATTCTCGAACGAACCACCGTACTGATCGCGGCGTTGGTTGCTCAGCGGCGAAAGAAACTGATGCAGCAGATAGCCGTGCGCGGCATGCACCTCGACCACGCTGAACCCCGCCGTCAGCGCGCGTTTGGCCGCGTCGACAAAGGCCTGGATCACTTCGGCGATCTGCCCCTCATCCAGCTGCTTCGGTTGAGTGTGTTGCGGATCAAAAGCAATCGGCGATGGCCCGACCGGGGTCCAGCCGCCATCCTCGGGTTTGACACTGCCATGCTTGCCGATCCACGGCCGGTGGGTGCTGGCCTTGCGCCCGGCGTGGGCCAGCTGAATGCCGGCGACCGCGCCCTGGGCGGTGATGAAGCGAGTGATGCGTTGCAGCGGTTCGATCTGTTCGTCGTTCCACAGGCCAAGGTCTTCGGCGGTGATACGCCCGTCGGCGGTAACCGCCGTGGCTTCGGTGAAAACCAGACCGGCACCGCCCACCGCGCGGCTGCCCAGGTGCACCAGGTGCCAGTCGTTGGCCAGGCCATCGACGCTGGAGTACTGGCACATCGGCGACACGGCGATGCGGTTGGGCAGGGTCAGTTGGCGCAGGGTAAAGGGTTCAAGCAGCAGACTCATGGGGCACCTCTCGAATCAGTGGGCAGGCTCCAGGGTTCTGTTTGAAAAGTCGACGAGTGACAGAAAAAGGGTACAGCGCCCGCCCCCGCGGGCAAGAATTCGACAAGACGTCACAAGGCCAATCAAGCAGTGCTTAGAGCCTAGTCGACAACGGGGGATGACGGAGGGTTCAGAGTAATTCAGTGTGTGAAAGGACGCTTTCGCGAGCAGGCTCGCTCCCACAGCAAAATGCATTTCAATGTGGGAGCTAGCCTGCTCGCGAATGGCTTAACGCGGTTCGATATGAGCAATCATCAACTGCACAGTCTCGTTGCCACGAAACTCGTTGACGTCGAGCTTGTAAGCCAGTTCAACCCATTGAATCGTCGGGTTCGGCCACACATCGCGATCAATACCAAACGCGATGCCATCGAGCTTCACCGAGCCACATTCGCTTTTCAGCACCACTTTCAAATGCCGTTCGCCAACCACGCGCTGCTCGACCAGTTGAAACACACCGTGAAACAGCGGCTCCGGAAAGTGCTGACCCCATGGCCCGGCATGGCGCAAGGCGCGGGCCAGTTCGAGGTGGAATTCTTCGACGGCCAGCGTGCCATCGGACAACATGCGCCCGGTGAGGTCTTCTTCGCGAAGTTGCCTACGCACCTCAGCGTCGAATGCCTCGGCGAACAGCGGAAAATTCTCCTGCGGCAAGGTCAGACCGGCCGCCATCGCGTGGCCACCGTACTTGGCGATCAGGTTCGGATGCTGCGCTGCGACCACGCTCAGCGCATCACGAATATGGAAGCCTTGCACGGAACGCCCGGAGCCCTTGAGCAAGCCATCACCGGCATCGGCGAAAGCAATGGTCGGGCGGAAATAGCGCTCTTTCATGCGCGAGGCGAGGATGCCGATCACGCCCTGATGCCACTCCGGATCGAACAGGCACAGACCGAACGGCATCGATTCGACCGGCAGATCCTTGAGCTGCGCCAGCGCTTCACGCTGCATGCCCTGCTCGATGGATTTGCGATCCTGGTTCATGCCGTCCAGTTGCGCAGCCATTTCCCGCGCCAGATTGGCGTCGGCGGTGAGCAGGCATTCGATGCCCAGGCTCATGTCGTCCAGACGCCCGGCGGCGTTCAGGCGCGGGCCGACAATAAAACCCAAGTCGGTGGAAGTGATCCGCGCAGCCTCTCGCTTGGCGACTTCGAGGATCGCCTTGATCCCCGGCCGTGCCCGGCCGGCGCGAATCCGCTCCAGCCCTTGATGCACAAGAATGCGGTTGTTGGCATCCAGCGGCACCACATCGGCGACGCTGCCCAGCGCCACCAGATCGAGCAGTTCGCCAATGTTCGGTTGCGGTTTGCTCTCGTACCAGCCGAGGCTGCGCAGTCGCGCGCGCAGAGCCATCAACACGTAGAAAATCACCCCGACGCCGGCCAGCGCCTTGCTCGGAAACTCGCAGCCCGGCTGGTTCGGATTGACCAGCGCATCGGCCTGCGGCAGTTCATCGCCGGGCAAGTGGTGGTCGGTGATCAACACCTTCAGTCCGGCGCGCTTGGCCGCCGCGACGCCTTCGACGCTGGAGATGCCGTTATCGACGGTGATCAATAGTTGCGGTTCACGGGTCAGTGCGACTTCGACGATTTCCGGTGTCAGGCCATAGCCGTATTCAAAACGGTTCGGCACCAGATAATCGACATGCGCCGCGCCCAGCAGGCGCAGACCGAGCACACCGACAGTGCTGGCGGTGGCGCCGTCCGCATCGAAGTCGCCGACGATCAAAATGCGCTGGCGTTGCTCCAATGCCGTCACCAGCAGGTCAACCGCCGCATCAATGCCTTTGAGCTGCTGGAACGGGATCAAGCGCGCCAGACTTTTGTCCAGCTCCGCTTCCGATTGCACACCCCGCGCCGCGTACAGGCGGGTCAGCAGTGGCGGCAGATCACCGAGGAAAGGCAGCGTGGCAGGCAGTTGACGAGGTTCGATACGCATGGGGCGACGGAGGCTTCTCTTTGATTCGTGGGAAATATCAGCGATGTCGCGACCTCAGCCGCGCTCACCTTGCAGCCATTGCAACTGGACTTCGTGCTGACCGCGGTCGTCGGTGACGAAGATCGTGCCTTCGCTGATCATCACGTCCCACTTGATGACACGCGGCATGTCCTTGGCCAGGGTCTCCAGCACTTCCTGCGGAACGGTTGCGATGTTGACGTTTTTCAGGTTCTTGATCGCCGGGATCACCTTGGTTTCCCAGACACGCAGGCTGCCGTAGGCCAGCAGGCTGGTGCGTTCGGTGCGGCGCGAGCACCAGGTCAGGCGATCGGCATCCGGCTGGCCCACTTCGATCCAGTGCAGGACACGGTCGTCCAGGCTCTTTTCCCACAAGGCCGGTTCATCCACGTCTGACAGACCACGGCCGAACGACAGCTGCTCGTTGTACCAGAGCGCGTAGGCCAGCAGCCGCACGGTCATGCGTTCTTCGGTCTCCGAAGGATGACGGGCGATGGTCTGCTTGACGCTCTCATAGACGCTGCGGTCGAGGTCGGTGAGGTTCAGTTCGAATTTGTAGGTAGTGGACGGCTGGGCCATGAACGGGCTTCTTGATACGAGGAAAGTCGGCAAGTCTAACCGATGCCACAGGCAATCATCGAATTGATGGCAATCCAGCTGCGGCGTCTGACAGCCGGCTATGTTAAAACCCTGTATCCGTTCAGCCTTGTCCTACAGGATTTCGCATGCCGTTCACCAGCAAACCGCTCTCGGGTCTGAAAATCATTGAATTGGGTACGCTGATCGCCGGGCCGTTTGCCTCGCGCATTTGCGGCGAATTCGGCGCCGAGGTGATCAAGATCGAATCGCCGGACGGCGGCGATCCCCTGCGCAAGTGGCGCAAATTGTACGAAGGCACCTCGTTGTGGTGGTTCGTCCAGGCGCGCAACAAGAAGTCGCTGACCCTCAATCTGAAACACCCCGACGGTTTGGCGATCCTGAAACAGCTGCTGGGCGAGGCCGACATCCTCATCGAGAATTTCCGCCCCGGCGTCTTGGAAAAACTCGGTCTGAGCTGGGAAACCCTGCACGCACTGAACCCGAAACTGGTGATGGTGCGCCTGTCCGGTTTCGGTCAGACCGGGCCGATGAAAGACCAGCCAGGTTTCGGTGCGGTCGGAGAATCCATGGGCGGTCTGCGGTACATCACCGGCTTCGAAGACCGGCCGCCGGTGCGTACCGGGATTTCCATCGGTGATTCGATTGCCGCGCTGTGGGGCGTGATCGGTGCGTTGATGGCGCTGCGTCATCGCGAGGTCAACGGCGGGCTGGGCCAAGTGGTCGACGTTGCGCTGTATGAAGCTATCTTCGCGATGATGGAAAGCATGGTGCCGGAGTTCGACGTGTTCGGTTTCATCCGCGAACGCAGCGGCAACATCATGCCGGGCATCACGCCCTCTTCGATTCATACCAGCGCCGATGGCAAGCACGTGCAGATCGGCGCCAACGGCGATGCAATCTTCAAACGCTTCATGCAGGTGATCGGTCGCGAAGATCTGGCAAATGATCCGGCGCTGGCGAGCAACGATGGCCGCGACGGTCGCCGCGACGAGTTGTATGGCGTGATTGATCGCTGGGTCAATTCCTTACCGCTGCAGACTGTTCTCGACTTGCTCAATCAGGCCGACGTACCGGTCAGCCGGATCTTCAGCGCCGAAGACATGTTCAACGATCCGCAATATCTGGCGCGAGAGATGTTCCTGCATGCCAAGTTGCCGGACGGCAAGGACTTCAAGATGCCCGGCATCGTGCCGAAACTTTCCGAAACCCCTGGTTCATCCGAATGGGTCGGGCCGCAGTTGGGCGAACACAATGCGCAGGTGCTTGGCGATCTGGGCTACGACGCGGCGCAAATCACTCGGCTGCGTGAAGACGGGGCCATCTGAGCACCACCGGGCGCTTCGGTTTTTCAAGCAACAAACCGCGCACTGCGCAAACGCCGGGCAAAAGAAACCCCGAGAAGTGGGGAGACGACTCGGGGTTAAACGGGGTCTGCTTCGAGACCCGTAGCAGCAAGCGACAAGCACCGGAGCACAATGCTTGATCCTGCTGTTATGGGGTCTGACTGACAGGGATGCAGGAAGGTTCCCACAAAAAATATTTCATCTTTACAGGGCCGGACGCTTGTCCAGAGCTGCATTGCGCAACGCAGCAATCACGCAAGGTTCCAGCCGTCCTTCAGCGATCATCACGTCACGGTGCAGGCCGTCCACCACATCGGTCAGCAAGCGCTTGTCGCTCAACTGGGCCTGATTGAATTCGCGTTCCACCACAATGGCGCCGCTGCTGTTCTTCAGCGTCACCAGACATTCACCATGGCTGCCGCGAGGGGTCAGCGTCACCTGATACGGGCTCAGAGCCTCACCGAGCAATAGACTGATACTTTCCATCTCGATCTCCACTCAATAGTCCGAAAACACAGTGCCTGGGGCGTGTTCACATTAAATGACCACCGGCCCGAGAAGAAAGTTCTGCCTGTCGCGTCCCGACCTTGCGGGTCCGCGTCTGACAGAGCATGCACGGCGAAGATGACAGAAAAATATTCGCCGGTTTCAGGCCTCGATGAGCTCCTGCGGGGTGATCAGATAACTGTCCAGCAGACCTCTCATCAACACCGCCGAAACCGGCGTTTGCAGCCGTCCCAGCAGGCGCAGGCGTTGCTGGCGGAGCAGCGGCTCCAGATCACTCATCAAACTCTGCGCGACCGAGCCCAGCATAATCAGGGCACGCGCCTCATGGTGCGCCGCCAGATGATGAATCAAAGCCAGCCCATCGCCACCTTTGAGCTGCGGATCGCAAATGGCGATATCGACCGCGCCGCGATGCCCCAGTGAACTCAAGGCTGACGCCAGCGAAGGCGCGGTCAATACATCGTAGATGCCTATGGCATTGAGCATTTGATGCAATGCCATCAGCTGGAACGGGTTGGGTTCAAGAATCAGGACTTTAAGCGAGCGCATGGGCGACCTCTGGAGCGATCATCGCGGACTCTCACCGCAGTTGTCGTTCACTCTAGGGCAGGCGTCTTAAGCCTCCCATAAGAAAAGTAGTCGCGTCTTGCAGGACGTTTCCTTTCTTACTGCTGACATCTGCACCCGCTCTCGGTCCGGCGCTGAGTAATGTCGGTCCAGCCACCCAACAAACCGCGCAATTTACCGTCACCGCTGTAAAACGGCACCGTCCACTGATAGACCTCACGAGGCCCGCCATTGAACAGCAACTCTCGCTTGCTGAAGCGCGACTTGCGAGTCTGCAATTGCGCCATGAACTCGTCGTGAAGCATGCGCGCGGTGGCTTCGGGCAATGCATCAACCTCGACCAGCATACGTCCCAGCATTTGGTCCAGGCGCACCGACAGCGCCTCCTCGTAGCTGCGATTGCAGATGATCAGGCGTCCCTGCAGGTCGCGCACGAACACCGGATCCGGCATGGAATCGATCAGGGCGTGCTGAAAGGCCAATTGATCGCCCAGTTCCTTTTCCGCTTCGCAGCGCAACTTGATCACCGCCGCCAGACGCCTGCTCCAGACCAGCGACAATATTCCGAAAACACCAACCACGCCCATCACCCAGCATGCCCACTCGACCAATCGCTGCCAGATTGACGGCACGGGCGTCGGCGAGATGCCCTCCAGCCACTTGAGACGAATCGCCCGCAACTCCGCAGCAGGGAAAGCTTCCAGCGCCTTGTTGAGAATACTCAGCAGCTCCGGCATGCCTTTTCGTACAGCCAGGTGATCGGCTTCCCACTTGCCCTCCACCAGACCACCGACCTTGAGCATGCCCAACGGATACAACTGCGCGCCGATTTCGTTTTCGATCGTGGCGTAGGCCTCACCGCTCTCGACCAGTGCCCGCGCTTCGGCGTAGGTTTTCACCGAGCGTATTTGAATCGAGGGATAATCGCGCCGGATTACATCTTCCAGCGCATGGCGGGCTGGCAGCACCACCACGCGTTTCGCCAGTTGTTCGAAAGACTCGACGCTCGGCGCGCTGGCATGCCCGACGAACACCCAGCCCGCCCCGCCGAATGCATGACTGAAATCAAGAAACAGTCTTCGATCGTCACTCATCGCCAACGTCGTGCTGATATCCGCAACCCCGCTTTGCAGGCGTTCGAGCATGTGATCGGTGGAAAATGATTCCTGATGTTCGAATTGCAGCCCGGTCATCGCACTGACGCGCTTGAGCACATCATTGTTCAGACCGCTCCATTGCCCGTGCTCGTCCTGAAACAGATACAGCGGGTATTGCACCGACGCCACCGTTACCTTGGGGTTGTCGCGGATCCATTGCCGCTCCTGCGCGTCCAGTTCGACAGGCTGCACATGAACCTGCACATTCGCCTGATCGAGTGCCATTTGCGCTGCCATGGCGCTGTGTGTCCACCCCAGCACCGCCAACAAAAACAACCAGCCCAGTGCCGGTTTCAAACCTCTGTAAAACAGCATTGCCATTTCCTTCGTGATCGACTCACCCGTCCTTCGTGGGTGAAAACCCGAGCAGTGTGGCAGCAGAAACAAAAAAGCCCGTCAGGAGACGGGCTTCAAAATGTGACAGCTTTTACTGGCTTAAAGTGGCTTGCCGCGGTTGCCATGCTGGCTGACAAAGGCTTGCACGGCTTTCAGGTCGTTTGGCAGAACCGTGCAGCGCTCGTTTCGCTCAAACAAATCAGAAAGATGTGCAGGTAGTTCGAGCGCTTTTCCTACACCCGCTTTCTCTACTGCCTCAGGAAACTTGACCGGATGGGCAGTACCCAGGATCACCATCGGAATGTCCAGGCTACGACGGCATTCGCGCGCGGCTTTGACGCCGATTGCGGTGTGCGGATCAAGGACTTCGCCGCTCTGCTCGTAGACTTCAGCAATAGTTTCGCAGGTCTGTGCGTCGTCCACCGCCAGCGAGTCGAACAGCTTGCGCGCTTCGGTCCAGCGCTCTTGCTCGACGCTGAAGCTGCCGTCCTTTTTGAACGAGTCCATGAGGCCGGCAATCGCCGCACCGTTGCGACCGTGCAGGTCGAACAGCAGGCGCTCGAAGTTCGACGACACCATGATGTCCATCGACGGCGACAACGTGGCGTGCAGAGTTTCCTTGACGTACTGGTTGCCGCTCATGAAGCGGTGCAGGATGTCGTTGCGGTTGGTCGCGACGATCAACTGATTGATCGGCAGGCCCATGTTGCGCGCCAGGTAGCCGGCGAAGATATCGCCGAAGTTGCCGGTCGGTACCGAGAACGATACAGAACGCGCCGGACCGCCCAACTGCAGTGCGGCGTGGAAGTAGTAAACGATCTGGGCCATGATCCGCGCCCAGTTGATCGAGTTCACCGCCACCAGACGCGTGCCTTTGAGGAAGCTCTGGTCGGCGAAGCTGTTCTTGACCATTTCCTGGCAGTCATCGAAGTTGCCTTCGATGGCGATGTTGTGGATGTTCTCGCCGAAAATCGTCGTCATCTGCCGACGCTGTACTTCAGATACTCGCTGGTGCGGGTGCAGGATGAAGATGTCGACGTTTTCGCAGTGTTTGCAGCCTTCGATGGCCGCAGAACCGGTGTCACCAGAGGTGGCACCGACAATCACCACGCGCTCACCGCGCTTTTCCAGCACGTAATCGAGCAGACGACCGAGCAGTTGCAGGGCGAAGTCCTTGAACGCCAGGGTCGGGCCGTGGAACAGCTCAAGCACCCATTCATTACCGTTCAACTGACGCAGTGGCGCCACGGCGCTGTGGGCGAACACGCCGTAGGTTTCTTCGAGAATCTTCTTGAAATCGGCATCCGGAATGCTGCCGGTGACGAACGGACGCATCACCCGGAAGGCCAGTTCGTGATACGGCAGGCCGGCCCAGGAAGCGATTTCTTCCTGAGTGAAACGTGGCAGGTTTTCCGGGACGTACAGACCGCCATCGGTCGCCAGACCGGCCAGCAGGACCTCTTCGAAATTCAGGGCCGGGGCCTGCCCGCGAGTACTGATATATCGCATTTTTTTCAAACCTTCGGTTTGAGCTGCAAGCTGCAAGCTGCAAGTCGCAAGTAAAAGCCAGACTGCTTCTCTCTTGCCACTTGCCGCTCGAAGCTTGCCGCTGCTTTTTAGTTCAAATGTTCGACACGGATCCGTACAACCGGGCCGTCAACGCCAGCCAGTGCTTCCAGCGCGGTGATCGCATCATTGATGCGCTGCTCGACCACGCGGTGGGTCAGCAGAATCATCGGCACCAGACCGTCATGCTCTTCGACTTCCTTCTGCATGATCGATTCGATATTGATGCCGCGCTCCGACAGGATGCTCGCCACCTGGGCCAGTACGCCCGGATGGTCCTTGGCGTGAATGCGCAGGTAGTAAGCGCTTTCGCAGGCTTCGATCGGCAGGATCGGATGCGCCGACAGCGAGTCCGGCTGGAAGGCCAGGTGCGGCACACGGTTTTCCGGGTCGGAAGTCATGGCGCGAACCACGTCGACCAGGTCGGCGATCACCGACGAAGCGGTCGGCTCCATGCCAGCGCCAGCGCCGTAGAACAGCGTCGAACCGGCGGCGTCACCGTTGACCATTACCGCGTTCATTACGCCGTTGACGTTCGCGATCAGGCGATCGGCCGGAATCAGCGTCGGGTGCACGCGCAACTCGATGCCGGCGTCAGTGCTGCGCGCCACGCCGAGGTGCTTGATGCGATAGCCCAGCGCTTCGGCGTAGTTGACGTCGGCAGTGGTCAGTTTGGTGATGCCTTCGGTATAAGCCTTGTCGAATTGCAGCGGAATGCCGAAGGCAATCGACGCCAGAATGGTCAGCTTGTGCGCGGCATCGATGCCTTCGACATCGAAGGTCGGGTCAGCTTCGGCGTAACCCAGCGCTTGCGCTTCGGCAAGTACGTCTTCAAACGTACGGCCCTTCTCGCGCATTTCGGTGAGGATGAAGTTGCCGGTGCCGTTGATGATCCCGGCAACCCAGTTGATGCGGTTGGCGGACAGGCCTTCGCGGATCGCCTTGATCACCGGAATGCCACCGGCCACCGCTGCTTCGAATGCCACGATCACGCCTTTCTCGCGTGCCTTGGCGAAAATCTCATTACCGTGAACGGCTATCAGCGCCTTGTTCGCGGTGACCACATGCTTGCCATTCTCGATGGCCTTGAGTACCAGCTCGCGGGCAACGGTGTAGCCGCCCATCAGCTCTATGACGATGTCGATCTCAGGGTTCGTGGCCACTTCGAAGACATCGTTGGTAATCGCAATACCGGTCGTCTGGAACTGAGGCTTTGGCGTGCGCGTGGCAATTTGTGCCACTTCGATTCCACGCCCGGCACGACGAGCAATTTCCTCGGCGTTGCGCTGAAGTACGTTGAAGGTACCGCCACCGACGGTCCCTAACCCACAGATGCCTACTTTGACCGGATTCACTGTGAACTCCCCATGAAACGGCCGACACAGGGTCGGCCGGAAAACAACCGCGTGCTCGCGGCTCTCTGTTGATGGCCCGGCGCTGTTGCCGCCGGACCACGATCGTCAACGGTTGCCCGTGACGATGCGAATTACTTCGCGCCCAGCGCCAGTTTGGCGACTTGTGGCGCCGGCTGGTAGCCCGGAATGACTTGGCCGTCGGCCAAAACGATGGCCGGTGTACCGTTCACGCCGATCGACTGACCGAGGGCGAATTGTTTGGAAACCGGGTTATCGCACTTGGCGGCCTTGATTTCCTTGCCATCGACCATTTTGTCCATCGCGGCTTTCTTGTCTTTCGAGCACCACACTGCTTGCAGCTGCTCGTCACCCGGAGAATTCAGGCCTTGGCGCGGGAACGCCACGTAGCGCACTTCGATGCCGCGCTTGTTCAGCTCGGGCACTTCGGCATGCAGTTTGTGGCAGTACGGGCAGGTGGTGTCGGTAAACACGGTGATATGCGATTTGGTCTCGCCCACGGCCGGGTAGACCACGGTTTCGGCCACCGGGATGGCGTTGATCAATTTGGAAATGCCCAGGCGTTCGGTCTTCTCGGTCAGGTTGACCGGTTTGCCATTCGCGAGCTGATACAGGTTGCCCTGCACGATGTACTGGCCATCGGCACTGGCGTACAGCACGCGGCTGCCTTTGAGTTTGACTTCGTACATGCCAGGCAACGGGCTGGCACTGATGCTTTCGACCGGAACCTCGAGTTCGAGTTTTTCCAGGCTTTGACGAATGGCTTTGTCAGCCGCGTCGTCGGCGACGGCAAAGGTGCTCACCAACGCAATGGCGGCGGCGGCGAAAATCTGGGTCAGACGCATGAGTACTCCTGAGGGCGGGCCAATGAAACGATCAGAACGCCCGTGCGAAACACCGGGTCATAACCGTCCATCGTGCAAACCGGCAAAGCCTAACACATAAGGCCACGAGGGCCGAATGCGCCTGTCGCCACACACTCATGTGCAACTGACATACATTATTGTGGCGAGGGGATTTATCCCCGATGGGTTGCGAAGCAGCCCTGAACCATCCACCGCGATCTTTCAGTCAAAATCGAGCCAGCCGGGTTTGCGACTGCTGCGCAGCCGAACGGGGATAAATCCCCTCGCCACAGGTCAGTGTTTCAACATTATGGGATGTGTCAGCCGCGTGGGTGGTGCTTGGCGTGCAGATCCTGCAATCGGGCGCGGGCGACATGGGTATAGATTTGGGTGGTGGAAAGGTCGCTGTGCCCGAGCAGCATCTGCACCACGCGCAAGTCCGCGCCGTGGTTGAGCAGGTGCGTGGCAAACGCGTGGCGCAAGGTGTGCGGCGACAGCGACTTGCCGATCCCGGCGACCTTGGCCTGATGCTTGATCCGATGCCAGAACGTCTGCCGGGTCATCTGCTCGCCGCGCTGGCTGGGGAACAGCACATCGCTGGGGCGGCCACCGAGCAACTCGCCACGACCATCACGCATATAGCGCTCGACCCAGACAATCGCCTCCTCGCCCATCGGCACCAGACGCTCCTTGCTGCCCTTGCCCATCACCCGCAATACGCCCTGGCGGAGGTTGACCTGCTCCAGCGTCAGGCTGATCAGCTCGGTTACGCGCAGGCCACAGGCGTACAGCACTTCCAGCATCGCGCGGTCGCGCTGGCCGATGGCTTCGCTCAGATCCGGCGCCTTGAGCAGTGCTTCGACATCGGCTTCCGACAGCGACTTGGGCAACGGCCGACCCAGTTGCGGCATGTCGACGCGTAACGTCGGGTCGACGCTGATCAGTTTTTCCCGCAGCAGATAGCGATAAAAGCCACGCACCCCGGAGAGAAATCTCGCGGTGGAGCGCGGCTTGTAGTTTTGCTCCAGCCGCCACGCCAGATGATCGAGGATCAACTCGCGACCGGCATTGATCAGCTCGAGATTTTTCTCCTGCAACCAGCCGTTGAACAGCGCGAGGTCACTGCGATAGGCGTCGCGGGTGTTGTCGGACAGGCCTTTCTCCAACCATAAAGCGTCGAGGAATTGGTCAATCAGCGGATGGTCGATGGCAGGCATGGGTGCTCGGGGGAGGCAGTTTTTCACACTGCGCGCAAATAGACAGTGAACGACGGGAATGGCCGCTAGTCTTTCATAGCCAGCCAGATCAAGGAACAGGGAGCATCAATGAACGAGCAGCAAATTCTTTTGGCATTTGGCGGGATCGGCGCGGCGGCGCTGGGTTGTCAGTGGCTGGCATGGCGCCTGAAGCTGCCGGCCATTCTGTTTCTGCTGCTGACCGGCATTCTGGCCGGCCCGCTGCTGGGTTGGCTCGACCCGCAGGAAATGTTCGGCCCGCTGCTGATGCCACTGGTGTCGCTGGCAGTGGCGCTGATCCTGTTCGAAGGCAGCCTGACCCTGCACCTGTCGGAATGGAAAGAGATCGGCAGCGTCGTCCATCGACTGGTGACCCTCGGTGCGATTTCGACCTGGATCGTCATCGCGGTGGCCACGCATTTCCTGCTCGGCTTCGACTGGATGCTGGCAATTCTGTTTGGCAGCCTGACGCTGGTCACCGGTCCGACCGTGATCGTGCCGATGCTGCGGGTGGTGCGGCCAAAAGCGTCGATTGCCAACATCCTGCGCTGGGAAGGCATCGTCATCGATCCGATCGGCGCTCTGCTCGCGGTCGTGGTGTACAGCTTCATCATCGCCAGCGCTGAAGGCCATGGCCTCAAGCAAAGTCTTCTCACCTTCGGCGGGGTGATTCTCTGCGGCGCCGTGTTTGGTGTCGTCGGGGGTTGGCTGCTGGGGACAGTGATCCGGCGTCAGTGGCTGCCGGAATACTTGCATAACCTGGCCTCGCTGGCAGCCGTGCTGGCGATTTTCATCTGTGCCAACCAAGTGATGCATGAATCCGGACTGCTGGCGGTGACGCTGATGGGCATGTGGCTGGCCAACATGAAAGGCGTGGACGTGCGGCACATCCTGCACTTCAAGGAAAACCTCAGCGTGTTGCTGATTTCCGGACTGTTCATCCTGCTCGCGGCGCGCCTGGATCTGAACGCGTTGATCGGTCTGGGACCGCTGGTGTTGATTCTGCTGCTGGTGATCCAGCTGATCGCCCGTCCATTAAATGTTTTGCTCAGCACCGCCGGCTCCAGTCTGAGCTGGCGCGAACGAGCATTGCTGTGCTGGATCGCCCCGCGCGGAATCGTCGCTGCGGCTGTCTCGGCGATTTTCGCGATTCGCCTGGATGAATCCGGACATGAAGGCGCCCTGCTCCTGGTGCCGCTGACCTTTGCGGTAATCATCGGCACCGTGGTTTTGCAAAGCGCAACGGCGCGACCGCTGGCACGGCTGTTAAAGGTCGCCGAACCGGCGCCGAGCGGGTTTCTTATCGTTGGTGCCAATGGCCCGGCCCGTGAATTGGGCAAGTCGCTGCAACAGCTGGGCAGCCGCGTGCTGCTGACCGATTCGAGCTGGGAGAATATCCGCGCGGCACGCATGGAAGGCTTGCCGACCTATTTCGGCAATCCTGCGTCGCAGCATGCCGACGCGCATCTGGATCTGGTGGGATTGGGGCATTTGCTGGCACTGTCACCGTCGGGCGAGCTGAACACATTGGCGGCGATGCGCTTTCGTCATGACTTCGGTCATCAGCGCCTGTTCGGTCTGGCCAGCGGCCATGAAAGCCGCCGCAGCGATAAACATCGGGCGAGCCTGGAACACCGGGGCAATCAATTGGGCAGTGAGGCACTGACCTATTCGAAACTGGCCGGCCAGATGGGCCAGGGTGCCGAGCTGTACAGCACAACCTTGACGGATGGGTTTGGCTGGGAGGATTACCAAGCGCTGCATGGCAATCGCGCGACGCTACTGTTCATGCGTGATGACAGCGGCTGGGTGCATGTGGTGACACCGGAAACGGCGTTGAAGCCGGGGGCTGGGTGGACGTTGCAGGCGTTGATTCAACCGCAAGGTTCCAGCGCCTGACGGATCGATTCGCGAGCAGGCCCCACATTCGGACTTCTGTGGGAGCGAGCCTGCTCGCGAAGGCCGCGACTCGGTCACAGATAGACTGAAGATCTTTGCGGCACAAATCGCAGGCAACAAAAAAGCAGCCCGCAGGCTGCTTTTTTCTGCATCGGAAGCTGGGCTTAAGCCAGTTTTTCCTTGATGCGTGCTGCTTTACCCGACAGGTCGCGCAGGTAGTACAGCTTGGCTTTACGTACGTCACCGCGACGTTTGACAGCCATGCTGTCGATCTGCGGGGAGTAGGTCTGGAAAGTACGTTCTACGCCAACACCGTTGGAGATTTTACGAACGGTGAACGCACTGTTCACGCCGCGGTTACGCTTGGCGATTACAACGCCTTCGAACGCTTGCAGACGGGAACGATCGCCTTCCTTCACTTTCACCTGAACGACAATAGTGTCGCCTGGGGCGAAGGTAGGGATTTCTTTGGTCATCTGCTCTGCTTCGAGTGCAAGGATGATTTTGTTGGTCATGCTGTGCTCCTAAGGTAAATCGTTCGATCTACCATCGATACGTTGTTAACTATCGTCCCGCTCGCGGATGTATTCCTCGAGCAGCTTCTTCTCTTCTCCAGAAAGCGAGCGGCTTTCCAGAAGATCGGCGCGTCGTTCATAGGTCCGACCAAGGGACTGCTGTAAACGCCAACGCCGGATATGCGCGTGATTGCCACTCAGCAACACGTCGGGAACACGCTGATCCGCATACACCTCCGGTCGGGTGTAGTGCGGGCAATCCAGCAGACCATCCGTAAAGGAATCTTCCTCAGCGGAATCCGCATGCCCTAAAGCTCCAGGCAGCAGTCGTGTAACCGCATCGATCAGGACCATGGCCGGCAGCTCGCCGCCAGACAGTACATAGTCGCCAATCGACCACTCTTCATCGACATGAGCCTCAATAAAGCGCTCGTCAATGCCTTCGTAGCGGCCGGCAATCAGGATCAATGCATCCGATTGTGCCAGCTCGCGTACCGCCGACTGAGTCAGTTGACGGCCTTGGGGGGACAGGTAAATCACCTTCGCCGCCTCCCCGGCTGCTGCCTTGGCCTGAGCCAGCGCATCTTCCAGGGGCTTGATCTTCATCACCATGCCCGGACCACCGCCAAACGGGCGATCGTCCACAGTGTGATGCCGATCCGTCGTGTAATCTCGCGGATTCCAACAGGTCAGCTGCAAGAGCCCCTGTTTGACCGCACGACTGGTGATGCCGTAATCGCCAATGGCGGAAAACATCTCGGGAAACAGACTGATCACTTCTACGCGCAAGTTAGCCACGTTCAGAAGTCCGCGTCCCAATCCACCTTCATCTCGCCCGCTTCCAGGTCGACGGCCAACACGCATTGCTCCGTATAGGGCAACAGGCGTTCGCGATCATCCAGGCTGCCAGCGCAAGGCTTGACGACCATTACATCATTGGCGCCGGTTTCCAGAAGATGATCGATTTTCCCGAGCAGTTGCCCAAGGGTGTCGATGACCTTCAGACCTTCCAGCTGGTACCAGTAGTACTCGCCTTCGGTCAATTCAGCGAACAGGTTGCGCGGCACGCAGATCTCATAACCGGCCAGAAGACGAGCTTCTTCACGATCATCGAGACCCTTGAGCTTGGCGACCAGGAACTTGTCGCTCCCGCGTCCACTGACCAGCTCGACCTGTTTGACATTGCCTTCGCGCTTGAGCGTCCAGGTTTTGTACTGCAACAGGTTTTCAGTCGGATCAGTAAAGGAATAAACCTTCACTTCGCCGCGAACGCCATGAACAGAATAAATTTTGCCAATAACGATCAAATCATCGGCAGGGGCTGGCGTCGCGTTCATATTGCTCAGGCCGCAGCCTTGGCAGATTCCTTCAACAACTGAGCAACGCGCTCAGAAGGTTGTGCACCAACGCTCAGCCAGTAGGCAACGCGCTCTTGGTTCACGGACAGACGGATTTCCTGACCACGGGCAACAGGGTTGAAGAAACCAACCTGTTCTTTGTGGGAGCCGTCACGCGGGTTACGCGAGTCGGTTACGGTCAGGTGGTAAAACGGGCGCTTTTTGGAGCCGCCAAGGGCAAGACGGATTGTTAGCATGTGAACATCGTTCCTGTAGTCGGTGCTGCAAATCTAAATGCACAGCGGGCATGGGTGCCCGAAAGGCCGCATATTCTAAGGAATATCCGGACTTTTGCAAATGACTTTTTCCGGCGCCCATGGCATGCCGTGCAGATTTGCATAGAGAGCCGTCGATAAAAACGGCCAGTCAGCTCCCGCCGAGTGCGGGTTTGCTGTTGATCCTGCGTCCTTGCAGGGTCTGCGCCGGTGCGACGACCGGCGAAGTCTTGGTGTCCTGTCTCACATTTTCGGCATGCCGCCGCCGGGCAACATACCGCCCATGCCGCGCATCATTTTTGCCATACCGCCCTTGGCGGTGAACTTCTTCATCATCTTCTGCATCTGCTTGTGCTGCTTGATCAAGCGGCCGATGTCCTGCACTTGCGTGCCGGAACCCATGGCGATCCGGCGCTTGCGCGAACCGCTGATCAGCTCAGGGTCGCGGCGCTCGGCCGGGGTCATGGAATTGATGATGGCTTCCATCTGCTTGAACTGCTTCTCTGCGGCGTTCTGGGCATTGCCCATCTGCGACAGGTTGACGCCGCCGATGCTCGGCAGCTTGTCCATGAGCCCGCCGAGGCCGCCCATGTTCTTCATCTGTTGCAGCTGATCGCGGAAGTCTTCGAGGTCGAAGCCCTTGCCCTTTTTCAGCTTCTTGGCCAGTTTGTCGGCCTTGTCCTTGTCCAGCGTCGCTTCGGCCTGTTCGATCAGGCTGAGCACGTCGCCCATGCCGAGGATCCGCGAGGCGATACGCTCAGGGTGGAACGGATCGAGCGCTTCGCTCTTCTCGCCCATACCGATGAACTTGATCGGCTTGCCGGTGATGGCGCGCACCGACAGCGCGGCACCGCCACGGGCGTCGCCGTCGACCTTGGTCAGAATCACACCGGTCAGCGGCAGCGCATCGCCGAAGGCCTTGGCCGTGTTGGCGGCGTCCTGACCGGTCATGGCGTCGACCACGAACAGGGTTTCGACCGGGTTGATCGCAGCGTGCAGCACCTTGATCTCGCCCATCATCTCTTCGTCGATGTGCAGACGACCGGCGGTGTCGACGATGACCACGTCGATGAATTTCAGTTTTGCTTCTTTAATAGCCGCGTTGGCGATGTCGACCGGCTTCTGGCTCAGGTCGGACGGGAAGAACGTCACGCCGATGTCGTTGGCCAGGGTTTCCAGCTGTTTGATCGCCGCCGGACGATAGATGTCCGCCGAAACAACCATGACCGACTTCTTCTTGCGCTCTTTGAGGAAGCGCGCCAGTTTGCCGGCGGTGGTGGTTTTACCCGCGCCCTGCAAACCGGCCATCAGAATCACGGCTGGCGGAACGGCGCTCAGGTTGAGGTCTTCGTTGGCCGCGCCCATCAGGCTTTCGAGTTCGGCCTGGACGATCTTCACGAACGCCTGGCCCGGCGTCAGGCTGCGCGACACCTCGGTGCCAACAGCGCGCTCCTTGACCGAATTGACGAAGTCCTTGACCACCGGCAATGCGACGTCAGCTTCGAGCAACGCCATGCGCACTTCACGCAGGGTGTCTTTGATATTGTCCTCGGTCAGCTTCGCCTTGCCGGTGACATGGCGCAGCGTCTGCGAGAGACGGTCGGTTAAGTTTTCAAACATTGCGCGATCCTTTCAGGCCCTGTACGAACCGGGATAATGGCGGCCCAGACCGGAATCAACATGTGCTCGGCGAGCCTGCGGCGTGGGCAGGTCGCGGATTATAGCGAAGACTGCGGCCGGCGGACACCTCGCCGTCAGCTTGCGGAGTCTTTCGTGCCGTGGCGGTTCTATGCCAAACTCAGCGCCTTTCGGGCTCGCCTAACAGGATTTATGCTCCCCTTGTCACCCAGTTTGCTGACCACCCTCGCCGCCGCCCTGCTCTATGCCGCTGCGACCGTCTATCAAAGCACCCGCCTGGCCACCGGCGCCAAGGCGAACAAGCGCCTGCTGGTCAGCCTCGGCGTCTTCGCCGTGCTCGCCCACGGCGCCAGTCTGCTTACACATCTATTGACCCCGATCGGTCTTGGCCTGGACTTCTTCAGTGCGTCCAGTCTGATCGCTGCTGCGGTAATCGCCCTGACCCTGCTCGCCTGTTCACGGATCCCGGTGGAAAACCTGCTGGTGCTGCTGTTCCCGCTGGGCGCGATCACGGTATTGCTGGCGCAGTTCGCGCCGACCGGCACGGTGCAGATCATCGATGAAGAGCCGGGCATCCTCGCGCACATTCTATTGTCGATCCTCGCCTACGGCATGTTCACCATCGCCGTGTTCCAGGCGTTGCTGCTGCTGGTTCAGGACCATCAGCTCAAGCACAAGCACCCGTCCGGGCTGATCAAGAACTTCCCGCCTCTGCAAACCATGGAAAGTCTGCTGTTCGGCTTTCTCTGGGCCGGCTGGACGCTGCTGTCGCTGTCGCTGATTTCCGGCTGGCTGTTCGTCGAGAACCTGTTCGCCCAGCATCTGGTGCACAAGACCCTGCTGGCCTGCTTGGCATGGATCGTCTTCAGCGTGCTGTTGTGGGGCCGCAACCGTCTGGGCTGGCGCGGCCACAAGGCGATTCGCTGGACCCTCGCCGGTTTCTGCCTGCTGATGCTGGCGTACTTCGGCAGCAAACTGGTTCGTGAATACATTCTGCACATCTGACGGGCGGCATAAATGGACGGTTTGCCCATAGGGCCGATGCTCGCGGTATTTGTCCTGCTGATTTTATGGTCAGGGCTGTTTACCGCCGTCGAAATTGCGCAGCAGCACCTGCTTGCGCAACGTATCGCCTCGCGCGCCAGCGATAAACCGCTGGCGAAGCTGAGCTTCCCGCTCGACAGCCTGATCCTCTGCAACACCCTGTGCCGCGCTCTCGCGGTGATCATCGCGACGCTGCTGGCGATTTTCCTCTGCGAAGAAAACGGCCCGTGGGCGGCCTGCCTGGGCGCCGGCGCCATCCTGTTGGTGTTCGCCGATTATTTCCCGCGCACCGTGGCCCGGCGCTATCCGGACGCCGTGCTGGCGTTCGGCGATGCCCTGCTGACCGTGCCGATGAAAATCGTCTACCCGTTCGCGTGGCTGTTCAGCCGGGTCAGCGCTTTGCTGATGACGCCGTTCACGCGCAAGGCGCAGGTGGTGCAACAGAGCGAGGACGAGGTGCCGGCCGATCACGATGAGGATCATGACCATCCGGTCCGCAGCCATCCGGTATCGGGCATTCATGCGCTGGACAACATCACGGTCAATGACATTCTCGTGCCGCGCAGTGACGTCGACGGCATCAACCTCGACGATTCGATCGAAGAGATCATCGAGCAACTGCGCGAGAACAAGCGCACGCGTCTGCCGGTGTTTCACAGTGACATCAATCAGGTCGAAGCGGTGCTCAACACCCGCCAGATCGGCCATTTGCTCAGCAACGGTGGATTGACCCGCGAGGCACTGCTGGCCGCCAGCTACGAGCCCTACTTCGTCCCGGAAAGCACGCCGCTGCAACTGCAACTGCTGAACTTCCACAAGCAGCAACGCCGCCTCGGCATGGTCGTCGATGAATACGGCGAAGTGCTGGGCATCGTCACCCTTGAAGACATTCTCGAAGAGATCGTCGGCGAATTCGAAAGCGAGCACAGCCTCGACAATCCGCACATTCATCCCCAGGTCGACGGGCGTATGGTGATCGATGGCGCCGCATCGATCCGCGACCTGAACAAGTGCCTGGGCTGGCACCTGCCGAGCGACGGGCCGAAGACGCTCAACGGCCTGGTCACCGAAGCGCTGGAAACCATTCCGGAAAGCGCGGTGTGCCTGAAGATCGGGCGTTATCGACTGGAAATCCTCGAGACCGAAGAGAACCGGGTGAGCAAGGTGCTGATCTGGCATACATCTTCTGCTCCTGCTTTGGTGCCCGCCAGATAAAAGATCAAAAGATCGCAGCCTTCGGCAGCTCCTACAGATGAACTCGTTCCAAATGTAGGAGCTGCCGAAGGCTGCGATCTTTTGCGCTTGTTTGATCGTTAGCCCCCTTCCTATAATCGAGGCGCTTACCCAAGCGCCGTCGATCCCTGTGCCTACCCGGCACTGCCCGGATCCTGACTGTTTCCGCTGCAAACCGACGACTGTTCCTACTCGAAACAGCGCTCGCGCCCTACCCCATATCCCTGGGTGTTCGACCATAATAATTCGCTCCACTGGAGCTCATGACTGTCAGGGATCACCGCATGACGACCCATACCGCTTACAGCGAAACCGCGCCTGCCCAGCCGACCAATTCCGCCACCCGCGTGGCCACGGCAAGCTTCATCGGCACCGCCATCGAGTTCTACGACTTCTACGTTTACGCCACTGCTGCGGCACTGGTGATCGGGCCGGTGTTCTTTCCGCAGACCTCCGGCACGGCGCAGATGCTTTCCGCTTTTCTCACTTTCGGCATCGCCTTCCTCGCCCGACCACTGGGTTCGGCACTGTTTGGCCACTTCGGCGACCGTATCGGTCGTAAATCGACGCTGGTCGCCTCGCTGCTGTTGATGGGCGTGTGCACCACCTTGATTGGCGTGTTGCCGGGCTACGACAGCATTGGTGCCTGGGCGCCGATTCTGCTGTGCGTGCTGCGTTTCGGTCAGGGCCTGGGCCTAGGCGGCGAATGGGGTGGTGCGGCGCTGCTGGCCACGGAAAACGCGCCGAAGGGCAAACGCGCGTGGTTCGGCATGTTCCCGCAGCTCGGGCCATCGATTGGTTTTCTTGCGGCCAACGGCCTGTTCCTGACCTTGGCGATGACGCTGGATGACGAACAGTTTCGCAGTTGGGGCTGGCGCATTCCGTTTCTGCTCAGTGCGGCGCTGGTGATGGTCGGCCTGTATGTGCGCCTGAAATTGCATGAAACGCCAGTGTTCGCCAATGCGATTGCCCGTCAGGAGCGAGTGAAAGTGCCGCTGGTCGAGTTGTTCAGCCAATACTGGGCGCCGACCCTGCTCGGGGCGGCGGCGATGGTGGTCTGCTATGCGCTGTTCTATATCTCGACGGTGTTTTCCCTGAGCTACGGCGTATCGACGCTGGGTTACAGCCGCGAGACTTTCCTTGGCCTGCTGTGCTTTGCCGTGTTGTTCATGGCCGCCGCGACGCCTTTGTCGGCCTGGGCCAGCGACCGTTACGGGCGCAAACCGGTGCTGATCATCGGTGGCGTGCTGGCGATTCTGTCCGGTTTTCTGATGGAGCCGTTGCTGACGCAGGGCACGACCTGGGGCGTGGCGCTGTTTCTGTGCATCGAGCTGTTTTTGATGGGCGTGACATTCGCACCGATGGGCACGCTGTTGCCTGAGCTGTTTCCGACCCACGTGCGTTATACCGGCGCTTCGGCGGCGTACAACCTGGGAGGGATCGTCGGAGCATCGGCGGCGCCGTTCTTTGCGCAGAAACTGGTGGCGATGGGTGGGTTGAGCTATGTCGGCGGGTATGTGTCGGCGGCGGCGGTGTTGAGTCTGATTGCGGTGCTCTGTTTGAAAGAGACGCGCAACAACGATCTGAATCAGGTTGCCTGACAGAAGATCAAGAGTTTCGCGAGCAGGCTCGCTCCCACAGGGAAATGCATTCCAAATGTGGGAGCGAGCCTGCTCGCGAATGTATGCCGCAACTCGGTTTACAGCTCGACAACAACCGCCTGCGACGCACGGGTCGCCTTGGCACGCGCGGCCTCGATCGATTCATCCCGCGCCAGCGCCACGCCCATGCGGCGCTGGCCATTCACTTCTGGCTTGCCGAACAAGCGCAGCGCCGTGTCCGGCTCGCTCAACGCAGCGCCCAGGTTGGCAAATGCGGTCTGGGTCGACTGGCCTTCCACCAGAATCACTGCCGACGCCGATGGGCCGAACTGACGGATCAGCGGCACCGGCAGGCCGAGAATCGCGCGGGCATGCAGGGCGAACTGCGACAGGTCCTGAGAGATCAGCGTCACCAGCCCGGTGTCATGCGGACGTGGCGAAACTTCGCTGAACCACACCTGATCATCTTTGATGAACAGCTCGACGCCGAACAGACCACGGCCACCCAGTGCTTCAGTGACTGCTTTGGCAACGCGCTCGGATTCAGCCAGAGCAATCGGGCTCATGGCCTGCGGCTGCCAGGATTCCTGATAGTCGCCCTTCTCCTGACGGTGACCGACCGGTGCGCAGAACGTGGTGCCGCCAATGTGGCGCACGGTCAGCAGGGTGATTTCGTAGTCAAAGTCGATGAAGCCTTCGATGATCACCCGACCTTTGCCGGCGCGACCGCCCTCTTGCGCGTAATCCCAGGCTTTCTGTACGTCATCGGCGCTGCGCAGCAGGCTCTGCCCCTTGCCCGACGAACTCATCACCGGCTTGACCACGCAAGGGAAACCCAGGTCCTGAACGGCTTTGCTGTAGTCCTCGAAGGTGTCGGCGAAGTGGTACGGCGAGGTCGGCAGGTCCAGCTCTTCGGCAGCCAGACGACGGATGCCTTCGCGGTTCATGGTCAGCTGCGCCGCACGCGCGGTCGGAATCACGGTGAAGCCTTCAGCTTCCAGCTCGACCAGCGTGGCGGTAGCGATGGCTTCGATTTCCGGCACGATGAAGTGCGGCTTCTCGGCTTCGATCACTGCACGCAGAGCAGCACCGTCGAGCATGTTGATCACGTGGCTGCGATGGGCGACTTGCATGGCCGGCGCGTTGGCGTAGCGGTCGACGGCAATCACTTCAACGCCCAGGCGCTGCAGTTCGATTACCACTTCCTTGCCCAACTCACCACAGCCACACAGCAATACGCGGGTCGCGGTTGGCGACAATGGAGTTCCGATACGGGTCATCTCAGGTCCTCAAAGGAAGCGGATCATCGAGGAAAGCCACGCGAGTGCGCTTTCCATGGGGAGAAAGCGCGGCATTTTACATGAACCCGAGGGTTTGGCTTCAGCTGGCGACAGCCTGTTTGCGATCACGCCAGGCCATGATCAGCCAGACCGCGGTAACGCCGGCAAACTTGGAGGCCAGCGCAGTGATGATCACCGGCGGCGTCAAGGCGTCGATCATGCCGAAAAAGATGAAGGTATCCAGCGGAATGCTCAGCGCCGAACTGATCCACAGTCGATCACGCAACGGCCGCTTGGTGATGCTGAACACCAGCCAGTCGATGCACTCGGAGACCGCGAACGCCGTGGCGCTGGCCAGCGCGATGGAAGGGTCGGACGTGATGTAGGAAAGCACCAGCGCCGCCAGCATCGCCACGATCGCGCCATGACCGAAGCGCGTTTGCACCATGTCGCGCAGCACGAACACCAGCCCGCCCCAGGCCGACCAGATGATGTCCAGGTGCGGAGCGGTGGAAAAGGCGAAGTTGATCAGCACGACGCTGCTGATGTAGGCGATGAGAAAGATCATGGGGGCGGCCTGTAAATGTGGCGCACAGGTTACTTGAGCGCTGGTATTGCGCCAATAGGTGCTGTGACAGGCCCGACGTCTTCGCGAGCAGGCTCGCTCCCACAGTGGAACGCATTTTCAACGTGGGAGCGAGCCTGCTCGCGAAAGCGGTGGTTCAGGCGCCTGACTTCGCGGGAATCATCCAGACCAATCCACTCGCCTTCGCCCGTTCATGACACAACCCCAGCACCACGCGGCGCTCGTCATTGTTCATGCGGCCCCAGCGGGTGATCTCTGCGACCGTGCGCTGGCACCCGGTACAAACGTCATCTTCATCCAGCGCGCAGATATTCACGCAAGGCGAGGCGACTGGTCGTTCAACAGTCGTCATTGTTCCTGCTCGACCAGATCGCGGGCGTAACGCTGCGAGTTATGCACATAGTGCGCGGCGCTGGCTTCGAGCATCTTCTTTTGCGCCTCGGTCAGTTCACGTACGACTTTGCCCGGCGAGCCCATCACCAGCGAACCGTCGGGAATTTCCTTGCCTTCGCCGATCAGCGAATTGGCGCCGATGATGCAGTTCCTGCCGATCTTCGCGCCGTTGAGGATCACCGCGTTGATGCCGATCAGGCTGTAATCGCCGACCGTGCAGCCATGCAGCATCGCGTTGTGGCCGATGGTCACGCCGGTACCGATGGTCAGTGGATAGCCCATGTCGGTGTGCATCACCGTGCCGTCCTGCACGTTGCTGTTCTTGCCGATGAGGATCAGTTCGTTGTCGCCGCGCAATACGGCGTTGAACCAGACGTTGGCGCCCTCTTCCAGGCGAACCTTGCCCACCAGCACGGCATTGGGCGCGACCCAGCTCTGTGGATGGGTTTCGACACGGGCGTCGCCCAGGCGGTATTTCATCTTGTTTTCCTCGGGGCTCACGGCCGTTCGAACGACGGCTCAGGTATCGATAAAGCTTTTCGGCGGTCGGTGCAGGCTGATTTTGGCGTCATAGAGCAGGTTGATCAACTCGACGATCATGATCGCCGTCAGGCCCCAGATCTTGTACTCGCCGAAGCGATAGCTCGGCACATACCAACTGCGGCCCTGATAGTCGATGCGATGGGTGTGCTCACGCGGGTCCTTGCGGAAGAACTCCAGTGGGACGCTGAAGACGGCGGCGATCTCGGCATCATTGGGCTGGTATTCGACAAAGTCAGGAATCACGCCGACATACGGCGTTACCTTGATGCCGTGCAGGGAGATCAGCGGACTCAGCGGGCCGATGACTTCGACCAGACCCGGTGGCAGGCCGATCTCTTCTTCGGCTTCGCGCAGCGCGGTGAATATGAGGTCCGGATCTTCCGGGTCGCGGCGCCCTCCGGGGAAAGCGACCTCGCCGCCGTGGGTCGAAAGCCCGCTGGCGCGCAGGGTCAGGACCAGTTCCGGTTCGTCACTGCGGGTGATCGGCACCAGCACGGCGGCCTCGGGGAAACGTGCGTCGGTCTCCAACGTGCGCGGTGTGTGGTTGCTTACCCTATGCAGTAGCTCGTCCAGCATGAGTGTTCTCGATCGGTGCCTTGCTCCGCATCATGCACCAATCAAAGCGAGCGCCCAAGCCCCCGAAACCCGTCGTGTCGCGAAACGACAACTTGCCGACCGGCCCCGCTGCACGCCAAGATAGGCGCAGCATTCAGGAACCCGAGCATGAAATTTTGCAGCCACTGCGGTAACCCGGTCACCCAGCGCATTCCCGAAGGCGACTCGCGGCTGCGATTTGTCTGCGACAGCTGTCAGACCATTCACTACCAGAACCCCAATATCGTCGCCGGCTGCGTGCCGACCTGGGGGAAGAAAGTGCTGCTCTGCCGCCGCGCCATCGAGCCGCGTCTCGGTTATTGGACGCTACCTGCCGGTTTCATGGAAAACGGCGAGACCATCGAGCAGGCCGCCATCCGCGAAACCGCCGAAGAAGCCTGCGCCCGGGTGCGCAACCTGAGCATCTACACGCTGATCGACGTGCCGCACATCAGCCAGGTGCATGTGTTCTTCCGCGCCGAACTGGCCGATCTGCAGTATGCGGCCGGGCCGGAAAGCCTTGAAGTGCAGCTGTTCGAAGAAGCCGACATTCCCTGGGACGAGCTGGCTTTCCGCACGGTCGGGCGCACGCTGGAATGTTTCTTTGCCGATCGGCGCAGCGAGGTTTACCCGGTGCGTTCGGAGTCGATTCCGCCACTGGTGCAGCCGGCGATCACTTGAGCTTCGCGGCACCCTGCCGATAACCACACCTGCATCTATCACTATGTGTCTGCGTCATTCTTGGGGAATCGTTTCAATGCGTTGGTTGCTTGCCCTGTTGTGCCTGTCGTTCGTCAGCGTTTCGCAAGCGTCATTCGTGACCACCGTGACGCCCTCGAACACTCCACTGATCGAAAAAGTCCTGGTACTCAAATCGGCCCACCAACTGCAGTTGATTGCCGACGGCAAGCCGCTGAAGACCTATCGCATCTCCTTGGGCAAGGGTGCGAAGAAAGGCCCGAAACTGATCGAGGGCGACAAACGCACACCCGAAGGTTTCTATTGGATCGACTGGCGCAAGACCAGCGACAAATTCAACCTGTCGATGCACATCTCCTACCCGAACATCAGCGATGCCGCCCGTGCTCGCCGTGAAGGTGTCGAGCCCGGCGGGATGATCATGATCCACGGCACTCCGGATTCGGCAGACAATCCGGAGCAGTTGTTCCATACCCTCGACTGGACCGACGGCTGCATCGCCATGCGCAACGTCGACATGCGTGAAGTGTGGAATCTGGTACCGGACGGCACGATGATCGAGATTCGTCCGTAACCTCGACCGCTGGTCACCGCAAAAAAATAAATCAAAAGATCGCAGCCTGCGACAGCGCCTACAGGGGTGATACCACTCTCAACTGTAGAAGCTGTCGCAGGCTGCGATCTTTTGCTTTTTATGGGCCACCACTAATACCACTTTAAACAGTGACCCCTGACAACCGCCAATCCATTGGGTTAGACGCCATTTCATCGCGTTGACATGGTATTCAAGTGGTATTAGCTTCCGTCGCACAAGCGAGCCACAACAATCCTATACTCGCGACGGAAACGACCTACATGAACGACCTCCAGCCCCTACGTCCCGATGACTCCCAGCCGACGCCGCTGTACTTGCAACTGGCGCGCAATCTGGAAGCGGCGATTCATGCCGGGCAGTGGAAGGCCGAACAGGCGATGCCGTCCGAGCGCAACCTCAGCGACCAGCTCGGCATCTCCCGGGTCACCGCACGCAAGGCTTTGGAAGTCTTGCTCGAGCAAGGCCTGATCCGCCGCCTGCAAGGCTCGGGCACGTTCATCACCCCACGCCTGGAACAACCGCTGTCGCGTCTGTCCGGCTTCAGCGAAATGCTGCGCCTGAAAGGTTTCGTGCCGAGCTCGAAATGGCTGGAGCGGGAGATCACCCTGCCAACCCACGAAGAACTGATCCGCCTCGGCCTGTCGCCGAATGACAAGGTGGCGCGCATGAAGCGCCTGCGCAAAGCCGATGACACGGTCATGGCGATCGAGATGAGCACCCTGCCCGCGTCGATCATGCCCAGGCCGCAAGCGGTGGGCGATTCGCTTTACGAATACCTCGACGGCATCGGCAAACCGATCGTCCGCGCCCTTCAGCACATCCAGGCAATCAACGCCTCGGACGAATTCGCCGCACTGGTCGGCATCGCCCCCGGCACCGCCATGCTGCTGATGACCCGGGTCGGCTATCTGGAAGACAACACGCCGATCGAAGTCACCGACACCTATTGCCGCAACGACTACTACGACTTTGTTGCAGAGCTGCGCCGCTGAGCGCAACCCCAAGCGAGAACGAAAATGTCCGAAGACAACATCCTCACCGCCAGCGGCTGGGTTCGCGGCCGGCTGATTCACGAACACGGCAAGATCGTGTCGATCGAAGGCGTGCCCTGCGATCCGGCGGCTAACGATCTACCCTATCTGCTGCCGGGTTTCATCGACCTGCATGTGCACGGCGGCGGTGGCAAAGACATTATGGAAGGCGCCGAAGCCTTCGAAACCATCAGCAAAACCCACGTGCGCTTTGGCACCACCTCGCTGTTGGCCACGACCATGACCGCGCCGAGTGCGGAGATTTCCAGCGTCTTGAAAGAGGTAGGAGAATTCTGCAAACAGCGTCCGAAAGGCGCCGCGCGAGTGCTTGGCGTACACCTTGAAGGCCCTTACATCAACCCGGGAAAACTCGGCGCTCAACCGAACTTCGCCCACACCGCGTTGATGGCAGAAGTCGAAGAATATCTGGCGCTGGCACCGATCCGCGTCATCACCATTGCCCCGGAAATCGCCGGTCACGATGCATTGATTCGCGAGCTGAGCAGCCGTGGCATCCGCATGCAGATCGGCCACACCCTCGGCAGCTACGAGGAAGGCGTCGCCGCGCTGGCTGCCGGTGCCAGCAGTTTCACCCACCTCTACAACGCCATGAGCCCGCTGCATCACCGCGAGCCGGGCATCGTCGGCGCAGCACTGGCCCACGCCAAATACGCCGAGCTGATTCCCGATCTGCTGCACGTACACCCCGGCGCCATTCGCGTAGCCCTGCGTTCGATCCCGTGCCTGTATTGCGTCACCGATTCGACCGCCGCCGCCGGCATGCCCGACGGTGAATACAAGCTTGGCAGCCACACCGTGACCAAATGCCTGGGCGGCGTGCGTCTGCCCGACGGCACGCTGGCCGGCAGCACCCTGACCATGGATCAGGCCCTGCGCAATCTGGTCAAGATCGGTTTGCCGATCGCCGAAGCCTCGCAGCGTCTGTCGCAATTTCCCGCCGACTACCTCGGCATCACCGAACGCGGGCGCCTTGCCCCCGGCGCCTGGGCCGACTGCGTGCGGCTCGATCGTTCACTCACACTGACCGCCGTCATGGTCGAAGGAGAAGACATTGACTTCAAAAATGCTTGAAGAGGCGCTGTCCTCGTTCGAGGCCGTGCAAGCCCAACTGCAACAGCTCGACGCGCCGATGATCGAGATCGCCGGGCGCCTGCGCCGGCAGCCGCCGCAAGTGGCGATGACCGTCGCCCGTGGCAGCTCCGACCACGCGGCGAGCTACTTCGCCTACCTGACCATGCAGCAACTGGGCGTGCCGGTGGCCTCGTTGCCGATGTCGGTGGTGACCATGCAGCAGGCGCCACTGAAAGTCAGCGGTCAGGTCGCCTTTGCGTTTTCGCAGTCGGGGCAGAGCCCGGATCTGGTCAACAGCCTGCGCCTGTTGCGCAAGCGTGGCGCGCTAAGTGTGTCGATGGTCAATGCCGCCGACTCGCCACTGGAGGCAGCGTGTGAATTCAGCCTGCCGCTGCTTGCCGGGACGGAAAGCAGCGTCGCTGCGACCAAAAGCTTTATCGCCACCCTCAGCGCCAGCGCGCGTTTGATCGCGCACTGGAAAGAGGACCGCGAACTGCTGCAAGCCCACGATGCGCTGCCAGAAGGCCTGCGCGAAGCGGCGAAACAGAACTGGAGCGTGGCCATCGAAGCCCTGCGCGATTGCGAGCGCCTGATGGTGATCGGCCGTGGCGCCGGTTTCGCGATTGCCCAGGAAGCGGCGCTGAAGTTCAAGGAAACCTCGGCGATTCAGGCCGAAGCGTTCAGCAGTGCCGAAGTCCGTCACGGCCCGATGGCACTGATCGACGAACACTATCCGCTGCTGGTTTTCGCCCCACGCGGCGCCGAGCAGGCCGGCCTGCTGAGTCTGGCAGCGGAAATGCGCCAGCGCGGCGCCCGGGTCTTGCTCGCCGCGCCGGATGACGTCAGCGAACGCGACCTGACCCTGACTCGCGCCGAACACCCGGCCCTCGATCCGATTCTGGCGATCCAGAGCTTTTACGTGATGGCCGCAGGCCTGGCCGTGGCGCGGGGCATGGACCCGGATCAGCCGCGCCATTTGAGCAAAGTGACCCGCACGCATTAAGTCCGACTGACTGCACACCTGATGAGACCCAGCCATGCCCGACAACAATAAAGAGCTGACCCTCAGCGCCCCGCTCAGCGGCCCGGTGCTGACGCTCGCCAACGTCCCGGACGCGGTGTTCGCCAGTGGCGCGATGGGCGACGGCATCGCCATCGACCCGCTCAACGACACGCTGTATTCGCCCTGCGCCGGCGTGGTCATCCACGTTGCGCGCAGCAGCCACGCGGTGACCGTGCGCGCCGACAACGGTGCGGAAATCCTCCTGCACTTGGGCCTCGACACCGTTGAGCTGAACGGTGAAGGTTTCGCCATGCTGGTCAAGGAAAGCGATCGCGTCAGCCTCGGTCAGCCGCTGCTGCGCTATGACCTGGACAAGGTCGGTCAGCACTGCAAAAGCCTGGTCAGCCTGTTGATCCTGACCAACAGCGCGGATTTTCAGGTGCGGCCGATCACCCTCAAAGCGGTGAAAGTCGGCGAGCCGTTGCTGCACATCATCGCGCGCAATGTGGTGGCGGCGAATACCGATACAAGCGGCGGGCCAGAGGTTCGTGGCCAAGTTCGGGTCGCTCATCGCGGCGGCTTGCATGCGCGCCCCGCTGCGCTGATCCGCCAGACCGCCCAGGGGTTCAGCAGCCACTCACAGCTGCACTTCAACGGCAAAGCGGCGCCGTGCAACAGTCTGATCGGTTTGATGGGGTTGGCGATTGGTGAGCAGGATGAGGTGCAGGTCAGTTGTCAGGGGCCGGACGCCGATGCCGCATTGCAAGCTCTGCTCAGCGCATTGGCCACGGCGCTGCCGGACGATCACCACGCGCAAGCGCCGACCACCACAGCCGCGCTGAAACGCCCGGCCGAGGCTGGCGTGTTGCACGGTGTTTGCGCGGCGCCGGGGCTGGTCGCCGGGCCGTTGTTTCGCTTGAACGCGATCACCTTGCCGGCGGATGCGGGCCATCACGATCAAGTGCAACAGCAGCCGATTCTTGAAACGGCCTTGAACGCGGTGCGCAGCGAAATCGCCGCCACCCTCGCCCAGGCGAAAAAGCACCAGAACGCCGACGAAGAAGCGATCTTCGCTGCACACATGGCGCTGCTCGAAGACCCGGCCCTGCTCGACGCCGCGCAGCAATTCATCGCGCAAGGCACCGCTGCGACGCACGCCTGGAGTCAGTCGATCGACACGCAGTGCGACATGCTCCAAGGCACCGGCAGTCCGCTGCTGGCCGAACGCGCCAACGATTTGCGTGATCTAAAACAACGCGTCCTGCGCGCCCTGCTTGGCGAGGCCTGGCAATACCAGGTTCCGGCCGGCGCCATCGTTGCCGCCCACGAACTGACGCCATCGGATCTGCTGCAACTCAGCGCGCAAGGTGTCGCCGGGTTGTGCATGGCCGAAGGCGGCGCGACCTCCCACGTAGCGATTCTGGCGCGCGGCAAAGGTCTGCCGTGCATCGTCGCTTTGGGCGCGCAATTGCTTGATCAATCACAAAATCAGGCCGTTGTGCTCGACGCTGACGGCGGTCGTCTCGAATTGACGCCAAACGCCGAGCGCCTGGCCGAAGTGCAACAGGCGCAGATCGAGCGTCAGCAGCGTCGCGACAGCCAACAGGCCAAAGCCCATTTGCCCGCTGAAACGCGCAATGGCGTGCACATCGAAGTGGCTGCCAATGTCGCCTCGAGCAACGAAGCGACAGACGCTTTTGCCAACGGTGCCGATGGCGTCGGCCTGTTGCGCACCGAGTTTCTTTTCGTCGATCGCCAGACTGCACCGGACGTCGAAGAACAGCGCAGCGCCTATCAAGCGGTGATCGATGCCATGGGCGACAAGCCAGTGATCATCCGCACCATCGACGTCGGCGGCGACAAGCAACTCGAGTACCTGCCGCTGCCCGCCGAGGCCAACCCGGTGCTCGGTCTGCGCGGCATTCGGCTGGCCCAGGCGCGCCCGGAAATTCTCGATCAGCAACTGCGCGCGCTGCTGCAGGTCAAGCCGTTGTCGCGTTGCCGGATTCTGTTGCCGATGGTCACCGAGGTCGACGAACTGCTGCACATCCGCCAGCGCGTCGATGCACTGCGGCTTGAAATGGGCATTGCCGAGCGCCCGGAAATCGGCGTGATGATCGAAGTCCCCGCCGCCGCGCTGCAAGCCGAACAACTGGCCGAACACGCCGACTTTCTCTCGATCGGCACCAACGATCTGTCGCAATACACCCTGGCCATGGACCGCGACCACGCCGGGCTGGCGGCACGGGTCGATGCCCTGCACCCCGCGTTGCTGCGTCTGATCGCCATGACCTGCGAAGGCGCGGCGGTGCACAAACGCTGGGTCGGTGTCTGCGGCGCCCTCGCCTCCGACCCGCTGGCCACGCCGGTGCTGGTGGGTCTGGGCGTCACCGAGCTGTCGGTGAGCCCGGTGCAGATCGGTGAAATCAAGGACCGCGTACGTCAGTTGCATGAAGCCGAATGTCAGCGCCTGAGCCGCGACCTGCTCAAGCTGTCCAGCGCCGCCGCCGTTCGCCACGCCTGTCATCAACATTGGCCTCTGCGCTAACAAAAACAAAAAGGACAAACGCCATGTACCAACTCTTCATCGAAGGCCTGCAACGCCTGGGCCGCGCGCTGATGCTGCCGATCGCGATCCTGCCGATTGCCGGCCTGCTGCTGCGCCTGGGCGACACGGACCTGTTGAACATCGCGATCATTCACGATGCCGGCCAAGTGATCTTCGCCAACCTGGCGATGATCTTTGCCATCGGCATCGCCGTCGGTTTCGCCAAAGACAACAACGGCACCGCCGGCCTCGCCGGAGTGATCGGTTATCTGGTGATGATTTCCACGCTCAAGGTGCTCGACTCGACGATCAACATGGGCATGCTCGCCGGGATCGTCAGCGGCCTGATGGCCGGCGCGCTGTACAACCGCTTCAAGGACATCAAGCTGCCGGAGTATCTGGCGTTCTTCGGTGGCCGGCGTTTTGTGCCGATCGTCACCGGGTTCGCGGCGGTGGGTCTGGGCGTGCTGTTCGGCTACATCTGGCCGCCGATCCAGCAGGGCATCAACGCGTTCGGCGCGCTGATGATGGAAAGCGGCAGCCTCGGCGCGTTCGTCTTCGGCGTGTTCAACCGCCTGCTGATCGTCACCGGCCTGCACCACATCCTCAACAACATGGCGTGGTTCGTCTTCGGCAATTTCACCGACCCGACCACCGGCGCGCTGGTGACGGGCGATCTGTCGCGGTATTTTGCCGGCGATCCGAAGGGCGGCCAGTTCATGACCGGCATGTTCCCGATGATGATCTTCGGCCTGCCCGCCGCCTGCCTGGCGATGTACCGCAACGCCCTGCCGGAGCGGCGCAAGGTGATGGGCGGGATCTTCCTGTCGATGGCGCTGACCTCGTTTCTGACAGGTGTGACCGAGCCGATCGAATTTGCCTTCATGTTTCTCGCGCCGCTGCTGTTCCTCCTGCACGCGCTGCTGACCGGGCTGTCGATGGCGATCACCAACGGCTTGAATATTCATCTGGGCTTCACCTTTTCCGGTGGCTTCATCGACATGATTCTCGGCTGGGGCAAGTCGACCAATGGCTGGCTGGTGGTGCCGGTCGGGCTGGCTTATGCGGTCATCTATTACCTGGTCTTCGACTTCTGTATCCGCCGCTTCAATCTGAAGACGCCGGGGCGCGAAGACGTCGCCAGCGCCGAAAAAGCCGTGCTCTCGGAAACCGAACGCGCCAGTGCGTATATCAAAGCCTTGGGCGGCGCCGAGAATCTGCTCACCGTCGGTGCGTGCACGACCCGACTGCGCCTGGAGATGGTCGACCGCAACAAGGCCTCGGACGCCGAGCTGAAAGCGCTGGGCGCAATGGCCGTGGTGCGTCCGGGCAAGGGCGGCAGTTTGCAAGTCGTGGTCGGGCCGCTTGCTGATAGCATCGCCGATGAAATTCGCTTGGCGATGCCGGCGCTGGGCCGTGCGGTTCTGGCTGAAACCGTTGTTGCTACCGATGAGCCCAAGACAGTTGCGCTTACAAGCAGTGAAGCGCAGCAATGGCTGAATGCGCTGGGCGGCAGTGACAATGTGCTGCAGCTCGACTGCATCGCCATGACCCGCATTCGCCTGCAACTGGCCGATGGCAAGGCATTGTCCGAGGCGCAGTTGAAGGAGCTCGGGTGCCAGGGTGTCAGCCAGCTGGATGGCGGGGTCTGGCATTTGCTGGTCGGGGAAAAGGCCGCGAGTTTGAGTGGGGCGCTGGAGGGGTTGGTCAGTCGCCGGGAGGTCAGCGCGCAGGCTTGAATCTGTCGTGGTTTGGCGGGCCGCTTCGCGAGCTGGCTCGCTCCCACTTTTGGAGCAGATCAACAGCCCCTCACCCAAGCCCTCTCCCGGAGGGAGAGGGGACCGACCGAGTTGGTTGGATGAGGTATGCCGACGTGCGATACCGAGCTGAATGCATATTTTGAACACCCCACAAATCAGCTCCCTCTCCTCGGGGAGAGGGTTGGGCGAGCGGCGTTCCGATGAGTGGCGAATCCACCACAAAACCAAAGCCAGACACCACCCGCTTCTAACCACTCAAAACAATGAGCCCAAGCTCGAGTCCGCTTTTGACTTTGGAGCCCGTCGGAAGGCTGAGCGCAGGGATTGATCCGGGGTGGGAGCGCAGCGACCGTACGACGCAGTGGAAAAAGTGCCTCGCCGCAAGGGCGAAACTGCCAGCCGCAACACTCGAAGAAACGGATACTCACCCAAACCCAGCCCCAAACCCATACATATATACCACCCCACAAAACACCCTCCTCGCCATGCTGGCCCCTCATTCCCAGCCTGGAGAACGTGCCCATGAGCACCCCCAACGCCCCCACCCCCGATGAGATCAAAAGCGACCTCAACCAGATCGGTGATTACCTGTTCAATACCCCTGACCCACTTCTCCCCGAACACAAACCGACCACCGAACAGACCTACCTGAAAACCCTCAATGAACAGCTGAAAACCTACCGCACCAGCTACCAGCAGCGAAGCCGCGCGCTGTACCAAGAGCTCGAAACCAGCGACCTGCAAAGCGACACAGGCAAAAAGCTGATCGCAAACCTGAAGATCAGACTCAACACCCAACTGATCAACATGGACCTGCGCGACAAGATCGACGGCAAGCCGGCAAAGACCTTTCTCAAATACGATGCCGGATTCGCCGCCTTCGGCCACGAAGCACGACAAGCCGTTACCGATCGCCTGCTGCACCCGCAAGCCGGCGAGCTTTTGAATAAACTCGACCTGGGCCCGATGCTGCGTCCAGCCATGTACGCAATGCAGTTCAGCTATCAGGCCGCCACCGTCGAACTGGCCGGCGCCTTTGTCGTAACGGAAAAGGACAGCCCGCGAGTCACCGATCTGTTGAAAGACCAAAGCGTCGGTTACGCCCTGCTGTTCACGCCTGCACGCGGCATCGAGTTCTTCAATTCGCTGGCCGATCTCGACACTCATCTGCGCGAGTCGCTGAACTCGCGCAGCGGCCGCGAGGACTTCATGCAAATGCTGCCGACCCGTTATCACGATGTCGGTGCCGCAGGGATCTGGCCGCTGTCGCTCGCGCCGATCGACAGCAAGCCCTTGTTCGAACACACCTACGACGCGCTGATCGAGAAACGCACGCAGGATATCGAGCGCGCCTTGGGCTTCGCCGACAACCCGCAACGAGACCCAACGCTGTTGCTCGAAGCGCTCGAAAAAGCCATTGCTACCGCCCAGCCGGATCTCACTCCACGCCTGGAGCTGCGCGCACAGACCCTGTTCGAACGCCATCTGCGCTACAGCGCACCGGACTGGTACCGCAGCGCCAGCACTGCACGGCAAACCGAACTGGCCGAGCACTTGCGCAACTATCAGCAGGCGCGACAACACTTGCTCGACCTGGTGGAACCGGTAGGCAGCCTGATCGCGCTGGCCCGCCAGCAGTGGCTGGAACGCCTGAGCGACGAGCTGGAAATCGACGATCTGGAGCCGGAAAAACTGCGGATCAGCACCGACCGTCGGGTGCCGGGCTATGGCGTCTACGTGCACCAGCTCAGCCTGCTCGATCTGTCCTTGCGCGGCCCGCACACTGGCGATGAGTTACCGGGGTCGGAGTTTCTGAGCTACACCACCCTGACCTATGATGGTGCGCCATTGCCGGAAACCTTTGTCGACGTGACACCCGCGTGGCTGGTCGGGCAAGCGCTGAAACTGCAGCCGCGCATCGACTTCAGTCGCTTGCAAAAAGAAATGCACGCCAGGCCTGCGATCAAACCCGCCATTGAGCGAATGCTCGACCTGCGAATCGTCGCGCTCGCCTATACGGCGGTGCTGCAAGGGCACCTGCAAGACAGTGATCTGCAGCTCATCCAGCGCCTGCGCAGCGGCAGCGATGCCCATTTGCGCGCCGCCACCCTGTCGCTGCACGGTGCGCAATTGCAGGACTTGTGGGTATTGCGTCAGAGCGACGACAAGGGCGCGATCAAACGTGTACTGCTGTGCACGCCGCAGGCACCGCGAGAGCAGCAGTTTCAGGCCTTCACCAGTGAACGCGAATGCCAGACCCATCTGTTGGGCTGGGCCGGGCACAGTGATGTCGCCGACAGCATGGCGGGCTACCTGATCAGCCGTGCGCCGATACGCTTTCGCCCGACGCTACGCAAAGTGCTGGCAGGGCTGAGCTTCAAGCCTGATGCGCTGGAGCATCGGAAGGTGACGTTCGGTCACACCGGCAACCATGTCGATTGCCTGCAAGCCATGGCCGAACACGTACTGGCCACGCGGATCGACAACTATGACTTCAGCACGCCCACCTGGTATCGCTCGACAACAGCAGCCAATCGCCGGGCATTGTCGACCTTCACCGAGGAGGCCGAGGGCGCATTGCGCGCTTTCAATCAACATCACTTGTCGGGCAGCCGCTTTCCAGCCTTCAACGACTACGTCCACGAGCAGGCGAAAATCAGTCTGAACCGCTTGCTCAAGCGCCCGGCCAATGATGTCGACCCGGATACCGTATGGGCTTACTCGCCGACTTCCATCGTGCGCTCCTCGACCCCGAAGCCGTTGACCTACACCCAGCTGTATCGCGACGGCTATGCCGACGGCATCGGTTTTCTCGATGACAAATTCTCCCGCTCGGCCCGCTTCAAAGGCCCGCCGGATATCGATATCAGCAGCCTCACCGCGCAGAACGTCGCGCGCTCGGTCACCGGAATGTGGATCGGCCAGCGTTACACCGACAAGGTCAAGGCTGAACTGCAGAGTGCGACAAGCGAGGGCTACGAGTTCCGCCGTAACGCAACCCTGGCCATCACTCAGCGCCAGATGAAAAGCGCTGCGCTGGAATGCCAGCTGCAGGGTCACATCGCCAGCAGCGATCGGCAATGGCTGGAGCAGAGCATCACCAGCATGGATGAATCGTCTGGAGTGACGCGTACGAAATACCCCATCCACCGCTTGATGATCGACGGCGAATGGGTGATCGACGCCTGGCTGTTCAGCCATGGTGATAACCCGGTTCTGCTCTACACCCCCGACGCGCCCGACGGTGTCAGCTTTCGCGAAGCACGGCTGTTCAACTACTTGCTCCAACAGCAGGCTGGAATGACCGAATACTTTGTTCTGCGCGTCAGTGTCAGCGCTCAGCCGCGGATTCGCACTTTCCTCGAAAACGTCAAAACTCAGTTGCCCAAAGACCTCAATAAAATCACGCCCAGCCCGCCACGTTACGACTCGACACCAGCGACCGACGCCGTCAGCGATCTGCGCACGGCGCTATACAACATGAAGCTGCAACGGCGAATCGACAATGTCCACGCCACCACCACCAGCCGGACCGAAATGATCGCCGGGCTGATCTGGACCAGTGTCGAATGGATCACCGCCATCGCCACCGCGCCCTTTCCGCTGCTAAGCCTGAGCACCGGTCTGCTGCTGGCCTTCAAGGACGCCATGCTCGCGCTGCACGCTTATCGCCAAGGGGACCACGGCGAAGCCTTCCAACACCTGCTCGGTTACTTGTTCAACAGTACCGGCGCAGTGTTGACCGATCTGCGTCCCGCCTTGCGCTCACTCAAGCCCGTGCGTCGGCTGTTGCGTAAAGGGATCGCCAGTGCTGGCAACGAACAGCAGGGTGTCGTGAGACTGATTGATCAGGTAGCCCCAGCACCGCAATGGCACAGTTTGCGTCTGGTCCAGTTCAGAGGGCGTTTTTACTACGCCAAGCACGATCCCGACGCACTGGGTCGTTATTTGCTTTATCAGATGAAAATGAGTGACCCTCCCGTCTCGACCGGTATTCTCGTCGTGCCCGATCTTGACGGAACAATGAGGCGCAGCGGCATGGTCGGCGGCGCGCCGAAGTACGACGCCGTGCCCGAGACACCCGGTCCGCACAAAGACTATGGCGTGGCGCAAAAGTACCGGCAGCGCATCGAGGCGGTCATGGATCCGCAGTTCCGCGCCAGCGTCCTGGCGAGTGGGCAGGATTACATGGGTACGTCACCCCTCGCGACCGTGATCGGCGTAGTCGATGGACTCGCAAAAACACGAATCGCTTACCTGAAACAGGTCGACAAACTCACCGCAGACGCGAACCGTCATTTCGCCGAACTCGCCCCGCGGCCTGTTCGCGCTCGGGTCCCTGACGTGGCCGCCGACGCCTCGTTTGCACAATTGATCGCCAGCGACGCATGCAAAGGAAAAAATCTGGTGATTGGCGCCGCGCCCGGCTCCATCGCCAGCAAAAAAGTGCTGATTGAAAATATGGACGCGCTCGTGGCCAAGGGTTTCAAGCGCCTTTATGTGGAGTATGTCGCGGGAGACGTCTTTTATCCCAAGCTGCAAAAGTTGAACAAAGGTGAAAGCTGGAAGCACATCAAAGATCATCTCAAAGCCGTCGACAAGGCACTGGGGCACGCAGAGGGTTCGCTCTACTCTTATCGAGCACTTGTGCGTGCAGCTCAAGAAAAGGGACTCCAGATTCATGCACTGGATGCCTCTACCAGCTACCAACTGGAGCACTTCATGGCGATGTCGACGATCTCGCCTCTGACGCCACGCAGCAACAGCATCCGCAACTTCTATTCGCACCAGACCCTTGCAGCCAACATCGCCGACGCCCCTGAAGACCGCTGGATTGTCCTGACCGAGCAGTCACGCATGAGTACCTTCGATAACACCCCAGGGCTGGCCGATTTGCACGACGCTGTAGCCGTGCGTGTTGAAGATGTCGACCTGTATCAACCCGCTCGCATTGGCCTGGACTCTCCCGCAGCAACCGCCGGGAGTGCGACGGCCCAAGGCGATTATCTGGTGCAGATGCCGACCGCGTACAAAGCACCTCGGCCGATCTCCAAGCCAGCGGCAACTGCCACGACTTCCAGTCAATTGGGCGACTACGATATGGCGCCGTCGTTTCACGAGGATGTTGTCAGGCTGATGCGCGACAGTAACGGCTTGAACAGTTTTTACGAGCCCGCGAAAGGCGACCGGCTGTTATTCAGCGCTTTTGTTGGCGCACGCCAGCGCTTGGGCAAAGCGGCCAGAGATACATTGGCCGAGTTCAAACCTGCGACAACAGCGGCGCTCCCGACGATCACCGCCGAGGAAACCTTCGACACGTTTTTGCAAAAACTGGCAGACGGTCGCTTGAATCTCCTGATCGGTGAAAACCCAACGGAAGTATCAGGCAAGGCGCTGCTCAGGAAACACATGGAGGCATTCAAGGATGCGGGTTATGACACGTTGTACCTGGAGCGTATATACACCGATCTGCATCAGGCGGATCTGGACATCTTTCACCTGACCCAACGGATGCCCGAGCGACTCAAGACTCATCTGCACATGCTCAGCGCGGATCGGCCGAGTGGTTATGTGGGTACCGACAATTACAACGAGGTATGTGAGGCGGCGGCCAAATACAACATCCGCATCAGGGCCATTGATTGCGTCGCCAGTTACAACGTCAAGGGATTGCCTGATCCCGAGTTGTCGAGGAAGGAGATGTTCAGCTACTTCGCCACTGAAACGATCAAAGCCGATCAATTGGTCCACGGACCGCATAAATGGATCGCGCTCATCGACAGCACGCAGACCAACTACAGTCTCGGCGTTCCGGGGCTGGGGGAAACGCTGAGCGCGGTCAGCCTTCATGTTCGCGACAGTGCGCCTGATCTCGCCAGCTCGATCCAACAAGGCGCGTGGGCGACAATAATCCCGGAAAAAGCCATCGGCGCACGGGCTGTGCGCAGTGATTTCACGATGAACCTCGCAGTCGCAGGCAAGAAGGAGATTGCCCCTGCGCCACCGGTCAGCCGCAGTAAACTGACTCACCCCGGGCTGTTCCTGATCGAAAACGAGGGCACCAGCGGAACGCGTCTGGTGCATAAATCCAAGGCTGGCGAAATAGTGGTCACACCGATTCAGGTCAACGACCGAGGCTTGTTGTTCATTGATCGATGGGGCAAAAAAGACGAGGGCTTCAAATACCTGCGGACGTTGATCAGCATGCTGGTAACTGACATCAAGCTGGTGCAGGTGACGTAAATCTGATTGCACGTCGAGAAGAACCACTGGGCCCGGCGGCCCAGTGGTTTTTTTATGTCCGAGCCGACATTTGCGCGCCTGACTCAACTACGCGGGTCAACCCGATCCAGCGCCCGATTCACCGCCAGCTCGGCGAGCATGATGATCTGCTGTATCGCCAAAGCCGTATTGCGTTGCGGACGGCCCAGTTGATCGGCGAAATCACTGGCCAGGGTATTGGCTGAAGCCAGTGATTCACAGGCATGGGCGAGCAGGCTTTCAGTGTCGATGTCGGGCTGAATCAGAAACATAGTGCTGGGCGGATGCGACTTGCCAGGCTGCGGGCAAAGGTAGAAATCGAGAGCGCGCTTGATCGCTTCGCGGTTTTTCGCGAGGTCGTCGGCACGGATGGTTTGTTCGAGGGGGGTGGGTTCGTATGGTGGATCGGGCACAGGTTTTGACATTGATACGTTCCTAATCAATAGCCAATCACTTGCCGTTTCTCACGCGGCGGAGTGGTGGCAGCAGTGTGCGGGGTGAGAAACCGGTAGGAACAAGCCCGGCCGGACCGAAGTCCGCCCGCACACAGCCGCCATAACAATACACAGCAGAAATGCCGGCGGCGATTATGGTGGTACTGATTGTGGATTAACAGTTCCTAAGGGTTCTCACACCCGATCGCCGAAGTTTCGGCGACATCAAAAGACTAGAGATCGCACGTCCGACGGGCAACCTGAAAACCTTGTGGGAAGGTTCTGCGAACTCAGACACTGCTTTAAACACACTCCAGATCGCCACCCTCACCCTAGCCCTCTCCCAGAGGGAGAGGGGACTGACCGAGTTGTTCAGGCGAGGTACGCCGACGTGAAAGTCCGAGTCGAACTCAGGATTTGAAAAGCCCACAAATCAGCTCCCTCTCCTCGGGGAGAGGGCTGGGGTGAGGGGCAAATCCACCACAAAAATAACGCCGAACACCCGCCCTTCACCACTCAATAGGCCGAGTGTCAGCTCGCCTGCTCTTGATCTTGATCCACCGGCGACGTCGGAAGGCTGAGCGGAGGGATTGATCCGGGCGTGGGAGCGCAGCGACCGTCTGGCGCAGCCAGACACAGCGGAAGGAGGTGCAGCGAAGCAAACCGGAGCCGCTGCGCCCGGATCGATCCCGGAGCGAAGGGACCCGAGCCTGCGAGGGCCGAACGTAGGAGCAAGCGTTTTGGTTACTTTTTGGCGTCTGAAAAAGTGACTCGCCGTAAGGGCGAAACCGCCAGCCGCAGCACCCGAAGCAACGGATATTCACCCAATCAGCCAGCATGCTCGCCTGTAAGGGCGCCTTCGCGAGCAGGCTCGCTCCCACAGTGAAAATGCGCCCGCCTAAAAATCAGCGGCAACAAAAAACCCGCAGACAATCACTCATCTGCGGGTCTCCCGTTCAAGCAGCAAAGAAGATCAGAAATCCTCCAGCCGCCACACCTCATAAGCCGGCGTCTCATACGGATGACTGAGCTTCAACGCCGCCACAACAGCCACAATCAACTCATCCGCCACGACAAGCTCAACCTTCCATTCCTCGACACGCTCAACCTGCCCCGCCTCGCCAATAAACGGCTGACTGCCATCCAAAGGCCGAAACTGACCAGAGCCAAGCACCTGCCAGGCGCAGTGGTCATAGTCACCGATCCGCCCACCACCGGCAGCGAACACAGCCCCTTTGACCACCTCGACATGACTGTCAGGAACAAAAAACGCCAGCTTGTACACAGGCCTCAATTCACCCAGACGCGAGCATTACGGAACATGCGCATCCAAGGTGCGTCCTCGTTCCAGTCTTCGGAACGCCACGAGTTCTGCACCGCGCGGAACACACGCTCCGGGTGCGGCATCATGATCGTCACGCGACCGTCACGGCTGGTGAGGCCGGTGATCCCGCGCGGCGAGCCGTTCGGGTTGGCCGGATAGGCTTCGGTGACCTTGCCGTGGTTGTCGACAAAACGCATCGCCACGCAACCGGACAGATCGGCTTCCAGCAGTGCTTCTTCGCTGGCGAATTCGGCGTGTCCTTCACCGTGGGCGATAGCGATCGGCATGCGCGAACCGGCCATGCCCTGCAGGAAGATCGAGTTCGATTCCTGGATCTGCACCATGGCCACGCGCGCTTCGAACTGCTCGGAGCGGTTGCGCACGAAGTGCGGCCAGAACTCGCTGCCCGGGATCAGCTCGTGCAGGTTGGACATCATCTGGCAACCGTTGCACACGCCCAGCGTGAAGCTGTCGTTACGCTCGAAGAAGCCCTGGAACGCATCGCGGGCGCGGCTGTTGAACAGCGCCGACTTGGCCCAGCCTTCACCGGCGCCGAGCACGTCGCCGTAGGAGAAACCACCGCAGGCCACCAGGCCTTTGAACTCGTTGAGGTCGACACGACCGGCGAGGATGTCGCTCATGTGCACGTCGATCGCGCTGAAACCGGCGCGGTCGAACGCGGCGGCCATTTCCACCTGACCGTTGACGCCCTGCTCACGCAGCACGGCAACCTGTGGGCGCATGCCTTTCTTGATGTAAGGCGCGGCGATGTCCTGATTGACGTCGTAGCTGAGCTTGACGCTCAGGCCCGGGTTGTCTTCTTCCAGCAGCGCGTCGAATTCCTGCTCGGCGCAGTCGGCGTTGTCGCGCAGACGCTGGATCTGGTAGCTGGTCTCGGCCCACTGACGCTGCAGCAGACGACGCTGGCCTTCGAACACGGTGTCACCGTTGAAGGTGATGTTGATCTGGCCATTGTTGATCGGCTGACCGATCACCGACACGCAGTCGCCCAGACCGGCGGCGCTGAATTGCGCGAGGATGTCCGGGGTGGCGTCCTGACGAACCTGGATCACCGCACCGAGTTCTTCGTTGAACAGGATCGCGGCGATTTCCGAAGCGGATTCGGCAACGCTGTCCAGGTTCAGGCTCAGACCGCAGTGGCCGGCGAAGGCCATTTCCACCACGGAGGTCAGCAGACCACCGTCGGAACGGTCGTGGTAGGCCAGCAGATGACCGTCGGCGTTGAGGCCCTGGATCACCGCGAAGAAGGCCTTCAGGTCTTCGGCATCATCGACGTCCGGCGCATGCTTGCCGAGTTTGCCGTGGACTTGCGCGAGGATCGATGCACCCATGCGGTTCTGGCCGCGACCGAGGTCGATCAGGATCAGGTCGGTGGTGCCCTTGTCCATGCGCAGTTCCGGCGTCAGGGTCTGACGAATGTCAGCCACTGGCGCGAAACCGGTGACGATCAGCGACATCGGCGAAGTGACGGTCTTGTCTTCGCCGTTGTCGTTCCAGCGCGTGGCCATGGACATCGAGTCCTTGCCCACCGGAATGGTGATGCCCAGCTCAGGGCACAGCTCCATGCCGACCGCTTTCACGGTGTCGTACAGACGCGCGTCTTCGCCCGGGTGGCCGGCAGCGGACATCCAGTTCGCCGACAGTTTGATATCGGAGAGCTTGTTGATGCGCGAGGCAGCAATGTTGGTGATGGTTTCGCCGATGGCCATGCGGCCCGAGGCCGGCGCGTCCAGCAGCGCCAGCGGAGTACGCTCGCCCATCGCCATGGCTTCACCGGTGTACACGTCGAAACTGGTGGCGGTGACGGCAACGTCGGCCACCGGCACTTGCCATGGGCCGACCATCTGGTCACGGGCAACGAGGCCGGTGATGGTGCGGTCGCCGATGGTGATCAGGAAGCTTTTGCTGGCTACGGCCGGGTGATGCAGAACGCGTTCGATGGACTCGCTGATGTCGAGATTCGACGGATCGAAGTCATCGCCCAGCTCGGCTTCGCGAACCACCGAACGGTGCATGCGCGGCGCCTTGCCCAGCAACACTTCCAGCGGCATGTCCACCGGGTTGTTGCCGAAGTGGCTGTCGGTCACGGTCAGTTGCGGTTCGGCAGTGGCTTCCCCGACTACGGCAAACGGGCAACGCTCGCGTTCGCAGATCGCCTGGAAGCGCTCGAAGTCTTCCGGGCCGACTGCCAGCACGTAACGTTCCTGGGATTCGTTCGACCAGATTTCGTGCGGGGCCATGCCCGGCTCGTCATTCGGGATGTTGCGCAGTTCGAAACGACCACCGCGATCGCCGTCGTTGACCAGTTCCGGGAAGGCGTTGGACAGACCGCCCGCACCGACGTCGTGGATGAAGCTGATCGGGTTCTTGTCACCGAGTTGCCAGCAACGGTCGATGACTTCCTGGCAACGACGCTCCATTTCAGGGTTTTCACGCTGTACGGAAGCAAAATCCAGATCCGCCGAGCTGGTGCCGGTGGCCATCGACGAAGCCGCGCCGCCACCGAGACCGATCAACATCGCCGGGCCGCCGAGCACGATCAGCTTGGAGCCGACGACGATCTCGCCCTTCTTGACGTGTTCTTCGCGGATGTTGCCCATGCCGCCAGCGAGCATGATCGGCTTGTGGTAACCACGCACTTCGTCACCGTGCGGAGTGGTGATCGACTGTTCGAAGGTACGGAAGTAGCCGGTCAGCGCCGGACGACCGAATTCGTTGTTGAACGCCGCGCCGCCGAGCGGGCCTTCGATCATGATGTCCAGCGCGGTGACGATGCGCTCAGGCTTGCCGTACGGCACTTCCCAAGGCTGCTCGAAGCCCGGGATCTGCAGGTTCGACACGGTGAAACCGGTCAGGCCGGCCTTTGGCTTGGCGCCGCGACCGGTTGCACCTTCGTCACGGATCTCGCCGCCGGAACCGGTCGATGCGCCCGGGAACGGGGCAATCGCGGTCGGGTGGTTGTGGGTTTCAACCTTCATCAGAATGTGCACCGGCTCCTGCACCGCGCCGTACTGGCGGGTTTCAGGATTCGGGAAGAAGCGGCCGGCAACGTTGCCGACGATCACCGAAGCGTTGTCCTTGTAAGCGGACAGCACGCCTTCGCTGTGCATCTGATAGGTGTTCTTGATCATGCCGAACAGGCTTTTTTCCTGGCTCTGGCCGTCAATGTCCCAACTGGCGTTGAAGATCTTGTGGCGGCAGTGCTCGGAGTTGGCCTGGGCAAACATCATCAGTTCGATGTCGTGCGGGTTGCGCTTGAGACCGTTGAAGGCGTTGACCAGGTAGTCGATCTCGTCTTCGGCCAGGGCCAGGCCCAGCTCGGTGTTGGCCTTTTCCAGCGCGCCGCGGCCGCCACCGAGGATGTCGATGGCGGTCAGCGGCTTCGGCTCGGCATGGCTGAACAGACCGGCGGCCTGCTCGAGGTTGGCCAGCACGATCTGGGTCATGCGGTCATGCAGCGCGTCCGAAATCAGTTGGGCTTCGGCTTCGCTGAACTGCCCTGCAACATAGAAGGCGATACCGCGTTCCAGGCGCAGGATCTTGCTCAGGCCGCAGTTGCGGGCGATGTCGCTGGCCTTGCTCGACCACGGCGAGATGGTGCCGAAACGCGGCAACACCAGAAACAGACGGCCGGTAGGCTCTTGAACCGGAACACTTGGGCCGTACTTCAGAAGGCGCGCTAGCACCTGCTGTTCGTCGCCGGTCAGGACGCCGGTGACTTCGGCGAAGTGAGCGAATTCAGCATACAGGCCACTGACAGCTGGAACCTTCTGGCTCAGTTGCTCAAGGAGTTTGCTGTGGCGAAAGGCAGAAAGGGCAGGAGCGCCGCGCAGGATCAACATCTTCGGGACAGCCTCGGGAAGGGGTGTGCTTTGAGGCCGTGCATTCTAGCCTAAACCGACCTCAACATCACCCGAAACGCTACGCACGGTTGCACTCGGGTAGCAATCTGTGTTTCTGCCTTCGGGGTCAGGTAAATCGAGCGTTTCAGCATGGCTTATTTTTACTGTAACAAAATGCCCTGAAGGCCCGTATTCAAGGGATTTCGCTCGGATTTGTGATCGCTAGCAGACTAGTCCTACGCTGTCGAGATATGGCGCTCGTGGCCGTTTGCGTATACTGCGCAGATGTTTTTCCCAACGGCTTTGCGTCCGCGATACGCCAAATGGCTGATCGCAACCGGACTCTTCCTGGTGCTCGGTGGCTGTGTTGATAAACCCAACACACTCGAGCGCGTAAAGGAGGATGGTGTGCTGCGCGTGGTTACCCGCAACAGCCCCGCCACCTACTTTCAGGATCGCAGCGGTGAAACCGGCTTTGAATACGAGCTGGTGAAGCGCTTCGCCGACGATTTGGGCGTCGAATTGAAGATCGAGACCGCCGACAACCTCGATGACCTGTTCAACCAGGTCGGCAAGCCAAACGGCCCGGTACTCGCGGCCGCCGGTCTGGTCAGCAGCGATGAACGCAAGAAGCAGGTGCGGTTCTCCCACTCCTACCTCGAAGTCACCCCGCAGATCATCTACCGCAACGGCCAGTCGCGCCCCACCGATCCGGCGGATCTGGTCGGCAAGAAGATCACCGTGCTCAAGGGCAGCACCCACGCCGAGCAACTGGCCGCGCTGAAACAGAAATATCCCGGCATCGAGTACGAAGAATCCGACGCGGTTGAAGTGGTCGATCTGCTGCGCATGGTCGATGAGGGCCAGATTGATCTGACACTGGTCGACTCCAACGAAGTGGCGATGAATCAGGTGTACTTCACCAATATCCGCGTGGCCTTCGACCTCGGTGACGCGCGCAGTCAGAGCTGGGCGGTGGGCCCGGGCGAAGACAACAGCCTGCTCAATGAAATCAACGCCTATCTGGACAAGGTGCAGAAGAACGGCACCCTGCAACGCCTGAAGGACCGCTACTACGGCCACGTCGATGTGCTTGGCTACATGGGCGCCACCACCTTCGCTCAGCACTTGCAGCAGCGCCTGCCGAAATACGAACAGCACTTCAAGAACTACGCGAAGAAAGAGAAAGTCGACTGGCGCCTGCTGGCGGCCATCGGTTATCAGGAATCTCTGTGGCAGCCGACGGTCACGTCAAAAACCGGCGTCCGCGGCCTGATGATGCTGACCCAGAACACCGCGCAGGCGATGGGCGTGTCCAACCGCCTCGATCCCAAGCAAAGCATCATGGGCGGCGCCAAGTACCTGGCTTATATGAAGGATCAGCTAGACGATTCAATCCAGGAACCGGATCGCACCTGGTTTGCCCTGGCGGCGTACAACGTCGGCAGTGGCCATCTGGATGACGCGCGCAAACTGGCGGCGAAGGAAGGCTTGAACCCGGACAAGTGGCTGGACGTGAAAAAGATCCTGCCGCGCCTGTCGCAGAAACAGTGGTACAGCAAGACCCGCTACGGTTACGCCCGCGGTGGCGAGCCGGTGCATTTTGTGGCGAACATTCGTCGCTACTACGACATCCTGACCTGGGTGACCCAGCCGCAGCTTGAGGGCGATCAGGTGGCCGAGGGCAACCTGCATGTGCCGGCGATCGACAAGTCGAAACCGGCGCAAGAGCCCGCCCCTCTCTAAAGCAAAAGATCGCAGCCTTCGGCAGCTCCTACAGGTGTACACATAACCTGTAGGAGCTGCCGAAGGCTGCGATCTTTTGATCTTAGCCCTTGAGAGCAGCCGCCAGAATCAGCGCTTTCATTTCCGATACGGCAGACTTGAAGCCAACGAACAACGCGTGCGCCACCAGCGCGTGGCCGATGTTCAGCTCGTTGATGCCTTTGATCGCAGCCACGGCTTCAACGTTGTGGTAATGCAAGCCGTGACCGGCGTTAACGATCAAGCCTTGGGCCAGACCAAACGCAACGCCATCCGCCACACGCTTCAATTCCTCGGCCACTTCAGTCGGGGTTTCGGCATCGGCGTAGCGCCCGGTGTGCAGTTCGATGGCCGGCGCACCGACGCGCTTGGAAGCCGCAATCTGCCGCTCGTCAGCATCGATGAACAGCGACACTTCGCTGCCGATCTTCGACAGACGCTCAACCGCTGCCTTTATCCGCTCTTCCTGCCCCGCCACATCCAGGCCACCTTCGGTAGTCAGTTCCTGACGGGTTTCCGGGACCAGGCAGATGTGCGCCGGGCGAATACGCTCGGCGAACGCCATCATTTCTTCGGTGACGCCCATTTCGAAGTTCATGCGGGTTTGCAGCACATCCTTGAGCAGCAGCACGTCACGCTCCTGGATGTGACGGCGATCTTCGCGCAGGTGCACGGTGATGCCATCGGCGCCCGCCTCTTCTGCATCCAGCGCCGCCTTGACCGGATCCGGGTAGCGCGTGCCACGGGCCTGACGCAGGGTGGCGACGTGGTCGATGTTCACGCCGAGAAGAATGCGATTGCTGCTGGTCACGGATGCGCTCCTGAATTGAGAGGTTCGGCGCACAGCATATCAGGGCTTGCGAAACAGCTCGCGACTGACAAGCGGACGCCCGCCCAAATGCACCGCCAGGGCCTGGCGCATCAGACGCTTGGCCGCCGACAGCGCACCAGGCGCCGACCAGTCGGCTTCGGCCATGGCCAGCAGTTCAGTGCCGTTGAACAAGCCGGGTTGCAGCAGGTAAACGCGCTCGAGTCCGGCGTCCACTTGCAAGCGATAGAGGCCGTCAGCAGCGACAGGTTCGCCGTGGATGTCGGTATTCATGGAGAAGCCGTAGCCGAGATCATCCAGCAGACGCCATTCGAAGGAGCGCAGCAACGGTTCCAGCGGCCGACCTTCGGCCAGCGCCAGCAGGGTAGCGGCATAGTGATCGAAGACTGCGGGATGCGGGTCTTCGGCAGGCAACAGGCGAATCAACAATTCGTTGAGGTAGAGACCGCTGAACAGCGCCTCGCCGTTGAGCCATGCCGAGGTGCCGGAGCTCTCCATGCGCCCGACATTCTTCAGCTCGCCCTTGCCACGGAACTCGACCTCCAGCGCCACGAACGGCCGTGCCAGAGTCCCGGCCTTGCCCCGCGCACTGCGCAACACCGCCCGCAGCCGACCTTGCGGCGTGAGGAAATCGACCAATGCGCTGGTTTCGCGATAGGCGCGCGAATGCAGGACGTAGGCGGGTTGGGCGGGAGGCGGGTTTTGCGACATTGAGTTCTCGATGAAGAAACGCGGTTTTACATACAACCCAAAACCACTGTGGGAGCGAGCCTGCTCGCGAAAGCGGAGTGACAGTCAACATCAATGCTGAATGTTACATCCTCTTCGCGAGCAGGCTCGCTCCCACAGTGAGTAGCGGTGTTTTCGAGATCGCTACTTACAGGTCGCCATAACCCAGCGAACGCAGCGCGCGCTCGTCATCGGACCAGCCGCCCTTCACCTTGACCCACAGGTTGAGCATGATCTTGGAGTCGAACAGCAGCTCCATGTCCTTGCGCGCTTCGGTGCCGATGCGCTTGATGCGCTCGCCCTTGTCGCCAATGATGATTTTCTTCTGGCCGTCACGCTCGACGAGAATCAGCGCGTGGATGTGCAAGGTCTTGCCCTGCTGCTTGAATTCTTCGATTTCGACGGTGATCTGGTACGGCAGCTCGGCGCCCATCTGGCGCATGATTTTCTCGCGCACCAGTTCGGCGGCAAGGAAACGGCTGCTGCGGTCGGTGATCTGGTCTTCCGGGAAGAAGTGATCATTCTCCGGCAAGTGATCGGCGATGACCTTTTCCAGCGCTTCGAGGTTGTGCCCGTGCTGCGCTGAAATCGGAATGATCTGCGCGTTTGGCAGCTGTTCCTGCAACCAGCTCAGGTGCGGCATCAGCTCGGCTTTGTCTTCGATGCGATCAGTCTTGTTCAGCGCGACGATCAGCGGGCCGGTCACGTATTGCACACGCTCCAGAACCATCTGGTCTTCGTCGGTCCACTTGGTGCGGTCGACGACGAAGATCACCACGTCGACGTCTTTCAACGCCGCCGAAGCGGTTTTGTTCATGTAACGGTTCAGGGCCTTTTCGCCACCCTTGTGCATGCCCGGAGTGTCGACGTAGATCGCCTGGACGTCGCCCTCGGTCTTGATCCCGAGCATGTTGTGGCGGGTGGTCTGCGGTTTGCGCGAGGTGATCGCGAGCTTCTGCCCGAGGATGTGGTTGAGCAGCGTCGACTTGCCGACGTTGGGACGGCCGACGATGGCAACGTAGCCACAGCGAGTTGCGTTTGTATCAGTCATTGCCATTCTCCACGCCCAGGGCAATCAGTGCTGCGGCGGCCGCTACCTGTTCGGCAATACGACGGCTCACACCCTGACCTCGGCTTTTTTCATTCAGTAAGACCACTTCGCATTCGACGAAGAAGGTTCGGCAGTGCGGTTCGCCCTGGATATCCACCACTTCGTAGCGTGGCAGTTCGCAACCGCGCGATTGCAGGTGTTCCTGCAAGCGGGTTTTCGGATCCTTGTTGGTGTCGACCAGCGTCAGCCCTTCGAATTCGCCGGCCAGCCAGGCCAGCACGCGCTCGCGGGCGACGTCCATGCCGGCATCGAGGTAGATCGCACCGATCAGAGCTTCGAGGGCATCGGCCAGAATCGATTCACGGCGGAAACCACCGCTCTTCAGTTCACCCGAACCCAGGCGCAGATAATCGCCGAGGTCGAAACCGCGAGCGAGTACGGCCAGCGTCTCACCTTTTACCAGCCGTGCGCGCAAACGTGACAACTGGCCTTCGCGGGCCAGCGGGAAGCGATCGAACAGCGCCTCGCCAGCGACGAAGTTGAGGATGGCATCACCGAGGAATTCCAGACGCTCGTTGTTGCGCCCGGCAAAACTGCGGTGCGTGAGGGCCAGCAGCATCAGCTCCTGGTCCTTGAAGGTGTAACCGAGCTGGCGCTCGAGACGGCTAAGAGAAACGCTCACGGTTTACCCACGCTGAGTTCGTGGCTGGTTTCCACTGCCATCGCCGGGGTACGGCGCAGGCCTGGGACAATTAACGCTGTGTTCAAAAAATAAATCCTGGCGATTGCGAAGCCGATTGTGCCGGCTCCAGAAATGCATTCGGCGCTGTGGTCAACAGCGCCGTGTTTGATTACTTGATCAGGCCAACCCGCGAGAAATTCGGCAGGTGGCTGAGTTTCGGCTCTGGCCAGCTCATCCAGACCGCGAAGGCCTTGCCGACAATATTCTTGTCGGGAACCATGCCCAGCAGATCCTTGGGAATGTTCGGATCATCCCAGTAGCGGCTGTCATTCGAATTGTCGCGGTTGTCGCCCATCATGAAGTAGTGCCCGGCAGGCACTGTCCACGAACGGTCCGGGGTGGCGCGGTAGCGGCTCATTTCCTTACGGATCAGGTGTTCGGCTGCGCCGAGTTTTTCCTGATAGAGCTCCGCGCTGCCCAGCGAACCCGCCTCGGCGCCGACCATCTTCTCGGCAATCGATTCGCCGTTGACGAACAGACGCTTGTCGGCGGTGTAACGCACCGTGTCACCCGGCAGGCCGACCACACGCTTGATGTAGTTGACGTTCGGGTCGCTCGGGTAGCGGAACACCATCACATCACCGCGCTGCGGGTCACCGACTTCGATGATCTTCTTGTCGATCACCGGCAGACGGATGCCGTAGGAAAACTTGTTCACCAGAATGAAGTCGCCGACATCCAGGGTCGGTTTCATCGAGCCGGACGGAATCTGGAACGGCTCCACCAGGAACGAACGCAGCACCAGCACGATGAACAGCACCGGAAAGAACGACTTGCCGTATTCGACCAGCAGCGGCTCTTTGTTCAGCTTCTCGACCACCACAGGCTCTGGCTGGCTGACACTGCCTTGATAAGAGGCAATGGCAGCACGCCGACGCGGTGCCAGGAATAGCAGATCAAGCAACGCCAACAGGCCGCAGACGAACACGGCGATGACCAGCAACAGCGGGAAATTTAGCGACATAGGACCTGATTATTCCAACCTGAGCACGGCGAGGAAGGCTTCCTGTGGAATTTCCACGTTACCGACCTGTTTCATGCGTTTCTTACCGGCCTTCTGCTTCTCGAGCAGTTTCTTCTTACGACTGACGTCACCGCCGTAGCATTTGGCCAATACGTTCTTTCTGAGCGCCTTGACGGTTGTCCGCGCCACGATCTGACCACCAATGGCGGCCTGAATCGCCACGTCGAACATCTGACGAGGAATCAGTTCTTTCATCTTCTCGGTCAACTGGCGACCTTTGAAGTGCGAATTGTCACGGTGCACGATCAATGCCAGGGCATCGACCTTGTCGCCGTTGATCAGCACGTCCAGTTTCACCAGATTAGCCGATTGGTAACGATCGAAATGGTAGTCCAGCGAAGCATAGCCGCGGCTGGTGGATTTGAGACGGTCGAAGAAGTCCAGGACCACTTCGTTCATCGGCAGGTCGTAGGTCACTTGCACCTGATTGCCGAGGAACAGCATGTCGACCTGAACGCCGCGTTTCTCGATGCATAGGGTGATCACGTTGCCCAGGTGTTCCTGCGGTACGAGGATATTGGCGCGCACGATTGGCTCGCGCATGTCCTCGATCGCCGACACGTCCGGAAGCTTCGACGGGTTGTCGACGTAAATCGTTTCACCGGTTTTCAGCACCAGCTCGAAAATTACCGTCGGCGCAGTGGTGATCAGGTCCAGGTCGTACTCGCGCTCGAGGCGCTCCTGGATGATCTCCATGTGCAGCATGCCGAGGAAGCCGCAACGGAAGCCGAAGCCCAGGGCGTCGGAGCTTTCCGGGGTGTACTGCAGCGACGAGTCGTTCAGGGTCAGCTTCTGCAGCGCTTCGCGGAAATCCTCGAAGTCGTCGGAGCTGACCGGGAACAGACCGGCGTAAACCTGTGGCTGAATGCGTTTGAAGCCCGGCAGCACCGGCACGTCCGGCGTGGAGCTCAAGGTCAGGGTGTCACCGACCGGCGCACCGTGAATGTCCTTGATGCTGGCGATGATGAAGCCCACTTCGCCGGCCTTCAGATCAACGGTGGCGGTGTGTTTCGGGTTGAACACACCGACGCTGTCGACCAAGTGCACCTTGCCGGTGGACTTGACCAGAATCTTGTCGCCCTTCTTCACACGGCCGTGGCGCACGCGTACCAGGGAAACAACGCCCAGGTAGTTGTCGAACCAGGAGTCGATGATCAACGCTTGCAGCGGATCTTCGATATTGCCGGTCGGCGCAGGGATGGTGTGCACCAGACGCTCGAGCACTTCGTCGACACCCAGACCGGTCTTGGCGCTGCAGGTGACGGCGTCGGTAGCGTCGATGCCGATGATCTTCTCGATCTCGTCCTTGACGCGATCCGGCTCGGCCTGTGGCAGGTCGATCTTGTTCAGGACCGGCATGACCTCCAGGCCCTGCTCGATGGCGGTGTAGCAGTTGGCCACGGACTGGGCTTCGACGCCCTGCCCCGCATCGACCACCAGCAAGGCACCTTCGCACGCGGCCAGGGAACGGCTGACTTCGTAGGTGAAGTCGACGTGGCCCGGGGTGTCAATGAAGTTCAGTTGATAGGTGATGCCGTCTTTGGCTTTGTAATAGAGGGTAACGCTGTGGGCCTTGATGGTGATCCCGCGTTCACGCTCAAGATCCATGGAATCCAGTACCTGGGCTTCCATTTCACGCTCGGCCAGGCCGCCGCACATCTGGATGAAACGGTCAGCCAGCGTCGACTTGCCATGGTCAATGTGGGCGATGATGGAGAAATTGCGGATATGACTCAAATCACTCACGGATCAACACTCAAAAAGGCTGCAGGCTTGGCCCGCCGAAAAATAGCCGGGAATTGTACCTGATACACGGCGCAAGCGTCACGTTCGCCTGTCACCCGGATCGCATGCAAAAACGCCCCGGTCTGGCGACCGAGGCGTTTTCCGGGTTCAAGCGCTCAATGAAAGCTTGTTCATCAGCCCGCGCGTCTGAGCAGCCAGACACCCGCCAGCGCACACACGCCGGCCGGCACCAGCACCGCAAACAGCGGCGAGAAACCGAACACCAGACTCGATGGCCCCAGCAGATCCTGGACGATGCGAAAGGTGAAGCCCACCAGCACGCCGGTGAAAACACGCTGACCGAGGGTCACCGAACGCAGCGGGCCGAAGATGAACGAGATCGCCATCAGCACCAGCGCGGCGGTCACCAGCGGCTGCAACACCTTGACCCAAAATGCCAGCCAGTAGCGGCCATTGCTCAGGCCCTGCTCAGCCAGATAGTGGATGTAGCCCCACAGACCGCTGATCGACAGCGATTCCGGCGCCATGACCACGGTGCTGAGCAGTTGCGGGCTCAACGCCACGTCCCACTCCTCGCTCGGGGCATTGACGACCTCAGTGCTGCGCTCGTGGAACAGCGTGGTGGCAACGTCGGTGAGCTGCCACTTGCTGCCGTCAAACTCGGCCTTTTTGGCGAAGCTGGAGCTGAGCAGATGGCGTTCCTTGTCGAAGTGATAGCGCGTCACGCCGTACAACAGACCGTTCGGTTGAACGGCGTTGATGTGGATGAATTCCTCACCCTGACGGTGCCACATACCGTGTTTGGCGCTTTGCGCATCGCCGCTGCCCTGGGCCAGCGAGCGATTGGCCTGTGCCATGCTTTCGGTGGCCGGGGCGACGTATTCGCCAATCAGCACGCCGGCGAGCATCAGCACCAGCATCGGTTTCATGACGGCCCAGACGATACGGCCGATCGACACGCCAGCAGCGCGCATGACCGTCAGCTCACTGCTGCTGGCCAGACTGCCGAGACCGATCAGGCAGCCGATCAATGCCGCCATCGGCAGCATTTCATAGAGCCGGCGCGGTGCGGTCAGCAATACAAAACCGAGCACGTCGACCAGGGTGTAGGTGTCGCTGACGTCACCCATTTCATCGATGAAGGCAAACAGCGTCGCCAGGCCGAGGATGATCGCCAGCACGGCGATGATCGCCATGAATACGCTGCTGCCGATGTAGCGGTCGAGTTTAACCACGGGCCACCTCCAGCGCGGCGCTGCGACGGCTGGCCAGCTTCAGGCGCAGCGGCTCCCAATACAGCAGGCCGAGGCCGATCACCAGGAAGATCGCGTGCACCCACCACAGGCCGAGGGCCGGCGGAATCTTGCCTTTTTCAAGGGCGCCGCGAGCGGCAATCAGGATGGTCAGGTAAGCCATATAAAGAAGAATCGCCGGCAGCAGCTTGAGGAAACGCCCCTGACGCGGATTCACCCGCGACAGCGGCACCGCCATCAGGGTCACGATGAACACCAGCAATGGCAGGGACATGCGCCATTGCAGCTCGGTTTTCGAACGGATGTCATCACTGCCCCACAGGGACGAGGTCGGCATTGCATCGCGATCGGTGACTTCTTCGCTGACGTCCGGCTTGGGCAGCAGCACGCCGTAGGTTTCGTAATGAATGGCGCGGTAATCGGCTTGCCCCGGGCTGCCGTCATAGCGGTAGCCGTTGTCGAGAATCAGGTAACGATTGCCGTCGGGGCGGATTTCCTGACGGCCCGACTCGGCCACCAGCACGGAAATCCCGCGGTCCTTTTTATCGGCGCCGAGGTTCTTCTGCGAGATGAACACGCTGCCGAGATTGACGCGGTCGTCGCTCAGAGTTTCGGTGTAAGTCACTCGGGTGCCGTCGCGCAAGGCCTGGAAGCGGCCCGGTTCGAGGGTATCGAACTCGGTCAGCGCGTCCTGCTTGTTCAGCAGCAACTGAAACTGGTTGGCGCCCTGCGGAGCCAGGCCGAGGCTCAGCCACGCCACCACCAGTGCCACCAGCGTTGCCGGAAACAGGGTCATGCGAAACAGCTTCTGCTGGCTCATGCCGGTGGCCGAGAGCACGGTCATTTCGCTTTCGAGGTACAGGCGACCGTAGGCCAGCAGGATCCCGAGGAACAGGCCCAGCGGCAGAATCAGTTGCAGGAAACCTGGCAGACGAAAGCCCATGATCAGGAACAGCGAGCCCGGATCGAGCTGACCGGCCGCAGCCTGCGCCAGGTATTTGATGAAGCGACCGCTCATGATGATGACCAGCAGCACGGCACTTACGGCGCTGAGGGTCAACAGGACTTCGCGGGACAGATAACGGAAGACGATCAAACCAGACACTCCAGGGTTGTCAGGCTAAGGCGGCCAAACAAGCAAACACATCGACCGGCCCGCCATGCAGAGCGGTCGAAAAAAGATGCGGCATTATCCTGTGATTGGGTGCGCCTGTCACTGCGCACACTCATCCATCGCTGTAATCCTTTACTGAGGGTTGTCAGGCGCGGGGAGCGAGGTTCAAACTGCGGCCCTTGTCGCAGGCTTTGGCCTGCGCCTCTTCTATCTATAAGCAGGCGACTGCGGACAACGTCGAGCGCCTGCGTGTTGACCATTCATTCAGGGATCCGGACATGGAACTGGTTGTAAAAAGCGTTAGCCCAGAAACGTTGAAAACCGCCACCCTGGTGGTTGCCGTCGGCGAAGGCCGCAAACTCGGTGTCGCCGCCAGACTGGTCGACGAGTCGAGCGGTGGCGCGATCAGCGCCGTGCTCAAGCGTGGCGACCTGGCCGGCAAGGTCGGTCAGAGCCTGCTGCTGCACAGCCTGCCGAACCTGAAAGCCGAGCGCGTGTTGCTGGTCGGTGTGGGCAAGGACGAAGAATTGGGCGACCGTCCGTTCCGCAAAATCGTTGCCGGCATCCTCAACACCCTCAAAGGCCTGGGCGGCGGTGACGCCGTGCTGGCGCTGGATGAAGTCATCGTCAAAGGTCGCGACAGCTACGGCAAGACTCGCCTGCTGGCAGAAACCCTGGTCGACGGCGGCTACACCTTCGACCAGTTCAAGAGCCAGAAAGCCGAACCGCGCGCCCTGAAGAAAATCACCCTGCTGACCATCAAGGCTGCGCAAGCCGAAGTGCAGCGTGCCGTGAACCACGCCACCGCCATCGCCAACGGCATGGCGTTCACCCGCGATCTGGGCAACCTGCCACCGAACATCTGCCACCCGACCTTCATGGGCGAACAAGCCAAGAATCTGGGCAAAGAGTTCAAGGATCTGAAAGTCGAAGTGCTCGACGAGAAGAAGATCAAATCCCTCGGCATGGGCTCGTTCTACGCTGTGGGCCAGGGCAGCGCCCAGCCGCCGCGCCTGATCGTCATGCAATACAACGGCGGCAAGAAATCCGAGAAGCCATACGCGCTGGTCGGCAAGGGCATCACCTTCGACACCGGCGGCATCAGCCTGAAGCCGGGCGCCGGCATGGACGAGATGAAATACGACATGGGCGGCGCTGCCTCCGTGTTCGGTACCTTGCGTGCTGTGCTTGAGCTGAAACTGCCGATCAATCTGGTGTGCATCCTCGCCTGCGCCGAAAACATGCCGAGCGGCAATGCTTCGCGGCCGGGCGATATCGTCACTACCATGAGCGGCCAGACCGTGGAAATCCTCAACACCGACGCTGAAGGCCGTCTGGTGCTGTGCGATGCGCTGACCTACGCCGAGCGCTTCAAGCCACAAGCGGTGATCGACATCGCCACCCTGACCGGTGCTTGCGTAGTTGCCTTGGGCGCGCACACGTCCGGCCTGCTGGGCAACAACGACGAGCTGATCGACCAACTGCTCAGCGCCGGCAAGGCAGCCGACGACCGCGCCTGGCAACTGCCGCTGTTCGATGAGTATCAAGAGCAGCTGGACAGCCCGTTCGCCGACATCGCCAACATTGGCGGGCCGAAGGCAGGCACCATCACTGCCGCCTGCTTCCTGTCGCGCTTCACCAAGAACCTCAACTGGGCGCACCTGGACATCGCCGGCACGGCATGGACCAGCGGCGGCAAGGACAAAGGCGCCACCGGCCGTCCGGTTCCACTGCTGACCCAGTACCTGCTCGATCGCGCCAAGGCCTGAAACCGCTGAAAGGTGGCGTCACTCTCGGGTGACGCCACTTGCCGCTCTGGAACCGCAATGACCAAAGTCGACTTCTATATCCTGCCCAGCGCCGATCCTTCAGCGCGCCTGGATTTCGCCTGCAAGCTCACCGAGAAAGCCTGGCGCATGGGCCACCGCATCTACCTGCATTGCAGCGATGCGGCCCAGCGCGACGATCTCGATGCGCGTCTGTGGGTATTCAAGGGTGAAAGCTTCGTGCCCCACGGCCCGGCCGACAGCGAACCGGACGGTTTGATCGTGCTGGGACTCGGGCAAGACTGCGGTGAGCATCAGGATCTGCTGGTCAATCTCGACCTGAAAGTCCCGGCCTTCGCCAGCAAATTCGCCCGCGTGGCGGAAGTGGTGGTGGAAGATCCGACCATCCGAGCGGCGGCGCGGGAGAGTTTCCGTTTCTACCGCGAACAGGGCTATTCTCTGCAAGACCACCGTTTACAGCGACTCTGAGCACTCCAATGGACACTCCGAAACCGCAACAGAAGTCCGCACATCTGCTGGACGATCTTGAATCGATCCGCCAGTTGCTCGGCGACGACAACCTGCAACCGCCGCTCTTGACCGATACGGTCGATGACGGTGAACAGGAACAGATTCCGATGCTGTTCGACTCCGTCGGCAATCCGCCGGCGGCCGTCGAGCCGCCACCAGCGCCTCCGGCTGCCCCGGCTGCCGCACCGGTCGATAAAGGCCCGGACGCTTTGCTGCACCTGGACAGCGAACTGCGCGCCGCCGCGCAATTGATCATGCAAGACGTGATCGACGACTTCGCCCCGCACATCGAAACCGAAATCAAACGCCGCCTCGATGCGCGGATGGAGCGGCTGCTCAGCCAGTACGAGTAAGCCGCTGGTGCAGGAGCTGCCGAAGGCTGCGATCTTTTGACTTTGCTTTCACAAAAAACAAGATCAAAAGATCGCAGCCTTCGTCAGCTCCTGCATTTAGATCTCCGCCAGACCTCCCCCGCTCGCCCTCGGCACCATGCCCCGCTATACTTCCCGGCTTTTCCTGAATAAATGCCAATAGGGTCCCGCCGCGCATGGATAAGACCTACCAGCCGCACGCCATTGAAACTTCCTGGTACAAGACCTGGGAGTCCGAGAACTACTTCGCCCCGCAAGGCGCGGGCGAGTCCTACACCATCATGATCCCGCCGCCGAACGTCACCGGCAGCCTGCACATGGGTCACGGCTTCAACAACGCGATCATGGACGCGTTGATCCGTTTCCGCCGCATGCAGGGTCGCGACACCCTGTGGCAGCCGGGCACCGACCACGCCGGTATCGCCACGCAGATGCTGGTTGAGCGCCAACTCGAAGCCCAGGGCCAGAATCGTCACGATCTGGGCCGGGAAAAATTTCTCGAGAAAGTCTGGGAGTGGAAAGATCAGTCCGGCGGCAACATCAGCCGGCAGATCCGCCGCCTCGGCTCGTCCGTTGACTGGAGCCGCGAGCGCTTCACCATGGACGACGGCCTCTCGGAAGCGGTCAAGGAAGCCTTCGTGCGCCTGCATGAAGACGGCCTGATCTATCGCGGCAAGCGTCTGGTCAACTGGGACACCAAACTGCACACGGCGATTTCCGACCTCGAAGTGGAAAACCACGAAGAGAAAGGCTTTCTGTGGAACCTGAAATACCCATTGGCCGATGGTGTGAAAACCGCCGAGGGCAATGACTTCCTGATCGTCGCCACCACCCGTCCGGAAACCATGCTCGGCGACTCCGCCGTCGCGGTTAACCCGAACGACGAGCGCTACAAAGCGCTGATCGGCAAATTCGTCGAGCTGCCACTGGTTGGCCGGCGCATCCCGATCATCGCCGACGATTATTGCGACCCTGAATTCGGCACCGGCTGCGTGAAAATCACCCCGGCCCACGATTTCAACGACTACGAAGTCGGCAAGCGCCACAACCTGCCGCTGCTGAACGTCTTCGACAAGAACGCCAACGTGCTGCCTGCCGCCCAGGTGTTCAACCTCGACGGCACGCTGAACGAGAGCATCGACGGCAAGATTCCGGCGGAGTTCGCCGGCCTTGAGCGTTTCGAAGCGCGCAAGCAGATCGTCGCCGCGTTCGACGCTGCCGGCCTGCTGGTGAGCGTCAACGATCACAACCTGAAAACGCCGAAAGGCGATCGCTCCGGCACGGTCATCGAACCGTGGCTGACCGACCAGTGGTACGTATCGACCAAGCCTCTGGCCGAGCCGGCGATTGCTGCCGTTGAAGACGGTCGCATCCAGTTCGTGCCCAAGCAGTACGAAAACATGTACTTCTCGTGGATGCGCGACATCCAGGACTGGTGCATCAGCCGTCAGCTGTGGTGGGGCCACCGGATTCCGGCCTGGTACGACGAGTCGGGCAAAGTCTACGTCGGTCGCGACGAAGCCGAAGTGCGTGCCAAGCACAACCTCGGCCCGGACGTTGCGCTGCAACAGGACAACGACGTACTCGACACCTGGTTCAGCTCCGGGCTGTGGACCTTCTCGACCCTGGGCTGGCCTGAGCAGACCGAGTTCCTGAAGAAATTCCACTCCACCGACGTGCTGGTCACCGGTTTCGACATCATTTTCTTCTGGGTTGCCCGGATGATCATGATGACCATGCACCTGATGAAGAACGAAGACGGCACGCCGCAGGTTCCGTTCAAAACTGTGTACGTACACGGTCTGGTGCGCGACGGCCAGGGCCAGAAGATGTCCAAGTCCAAGGGCAACGTCCTTGACCCGCTGGACATCATCGACGGCATCGACCTGGAAACCCTGGTGCAGAAGCGCACTTCGGGCCTGATGCAACCGAAACTGGCGAAGAAGATCGAGAAAGCCACCCGCGAAGAATTCGCCAATGGCATCGAAAGCTACGGCACCGACGCCCTGCGCTTTACCTTCTGCTCGCTGGCCTCGACCGGTCGCGACATCAAGTTCGACATGGGTCGCGTCGAAGGCTATCGCAACTTCTGCAACAAGATCTGGAACGCCGCGCGTTACGTTCTGGACAAGGGCGAAGATTGCGGCCAGAACGGCGAAGCCTACGAGCTGTCGTTGGCTGATCGCTGGATCATCTCGCAGTTGCAACGCACCGAAGCCGAAGTGACCCGCCAACTGGATCAGTTCCGTTTCGACCTCGCCGCGCAAGCGCTGTACGAGTTCATCTGGAACCAATACTGCGACTGGTATCTGGAACTGTCCAAGCCTGTGCTGTGGGACGAGAACGCGCCGGTCGAACGTCAGCGCGGTACTCGCCGGACGCTGGTGCGCGTGCTGGAAGTGGCGCTGCGTCTGGCGCATCCGTTCATGCCGTTTATCACTGAGGAAATCTGGCAGCGTATCGCGCCGCTGGCCGGTATTCAGGGCAAAACGATCATGCTGCAGCCTTGGCCGGTGGCCAACGAGGAGCGCATCGATCCGGCGGCGGAAAACGACATCGAATGGCTCAAGGAACTGATGCTCGGCACGCGCAACATTCGTGGCGAGATGAACATCGGCCCGGGCAAGCCACTGCCGATCTTCCTGAAGAACGTCAGCACTGAAGACCAGCGCCGCTTGTCCGAGAACGAAGCGCTGCTGAAGAAGCTGGCGCGCCTGGAATCGATCACCGTACTCGCCGCTGGCGAAGAAGCACCGCTGTCCGCCACCGCATTGGTGGGCGAGATGGAAGTGCTGGTGCCAATGGCCGGTCTGATCGACAAGGGCGCCGAACTGGCGCGTCTGGACAAGGAAATCCTGCGTTTGCAGGGTGAAGTCCAGCGGGTTGGCGGCAAACTGTCCAACGCAGGTTTCGTCGACAAGGCCCCGGCCGAAGTCATCGAAAAGGAACGCGCCAAACTGGCCGAGGCCGAACAGGCCCTGGGCAAACTGGCCGAGCAGCATGCGCGGATTGCCAGCCTTTAACGGCAGATCGCATTGAAAGAGGGAGGCCGCAATGGCCTCCCTTTGTTTCATCCTGCTTTCAACCCTTCACTTTCCTGGTACTCCTTCGCAATCTTCCCCCGCATTATTGATTAACTTCACGTGAACGCTCTCGTGCTGTGGATTGCCGCGATTAAGCGTGAAAGTCACTTTTCCCCATCCTATTCGAATGGGTCTGATGTGAAGAAAATAATCGCCAATCGTTCTTTTTAAGCCTTCGGTCGTGTCTGTTTCCGTGACAAAGTCTTTGAGCGGTGGTGTCTGCGTTCCCTCTACCGGTTGCGTAAGTTCTGCATCTCTAAATCCCTCCCATACCAGCTCCCACGGCGAGCCGACCTGAGCTCCTGGCAAGGCGACTTTGACCTCGATTCCCTTTTGCGGATTCGATTTGCAAGTGATCATCCCGAAATCTGCACCGGGAAATGTAATTGATTGTGTCATGAGTGTTTTCCTTAACTTTAAATTGATAAGTTTTGGACGACTGCGTTGATTAGGATTGCCCTGACAGTAAACTTGAATAAAACGACAATACACACTGTCAAATATGACAGTGTTTTAGACCATTTAGGCATAAGCAATCGCTATCGCTGAACATGTGGGACAATACCCGCCACTTTCAGCCATACCCGAATCGACCACGCCCATGACCGCCCCCCGCACACCCAAACCTGCGCGCAAGAAGCCTGACGCCATGTCCCCGAACAAAGCCGTCGAGCCGCGCGAAAAGGCCAGCCTGCATCCGCGCAATCGCCATCAGGGTCGTTATGACTTCCCGGCGCTGATCAAGACCACGCCGGAACTGGCCAGGTTCGTGATCACCAACCCGTACGGCAAGGAAAGCATCGATTTCGCCAGCCCCGATGCGGTGCGCGTGTTCAACCGGGCGCTGCTCAAGGCGTTCTACGGCATTCAGCATTGGGATATCCCGGCGGACTACCTCTGCCCTCCGGTGCCGGGTCGTGCCGATTACGTGCATTTTCTCGCGGATCTGCTGGCGAATATGAACGACGGCAAGGTGCCGCGCGGCGCGATCGTCAATGTGCTGGACATCGGCATGGGCGCCAACTGCGTTTATCCGCTGATTGGCAACAGCGAATACCGCTGGCACTTCCTCGGCTCGGAGATCGACCCGACGGCAGTGGCGGCTGCCCGAGCCATCGTGCAGTCCAACGATCTGAGCAAGGTCATCCAGCTGCGTCAGCAGGAAAACCGCAAGCACATCCTCATCGGCTTGCTGGAGCCGGGCGAGCGTTTTGACCTGACCATGTGCAACCCGCCGTTCCACGCTTCGATGGAAGAAGCGACCAAGGGCAGCGAGCGCAAGTGGCGCGCCTTGGGCAAGGCCGACCCGAAACGCAAGCTGCCGGTGCTGAACTTCGGCGGGCAATCGGCGGAGCTGTGGTGTGAAGGCGGTGAAGCGCGCTTCGTGACGCAGTTGATTGCCGAGAGCGCGAACTTCCAGCACAAGGTGTTGTGGTTCAGCACGCTGGTATCAAAGGCCTCGAACCTGCCGGCCATCGAGACGGCACTGAAGAAGGCCGGCGTGCTGGAAAGCCAGGTCGTGGAAATGTCGCAGGGGCAGAAGCAGAGCCGCTTTGTCGCCTGGACCTTCCAGACCAAGTCCGAGCAGCAGATCTGGCGGCGCGAGCGCTGGGTGCGCTAAGGCGCTGTAGATCGCCCTGTGGGAGCGAGCCTGCTCGCGAAGGCAGCGAGTCAGTCAGCTTCAATATCGACTGACCCACCGCTTTCGCGAGCAGGCTCGCTCCCACATTTGCCCGCGACTTGACCGTCAAATCACAGACACAAAAAAACCGCGCCCCGGATCACTCCGAAGCACGGTTTTTTTTATCGCTGCGTCTTACTTGTTCACAGCGTCGGTCAGGCCTTTGGCCACAACCAGCTTGATCACTTTCTTTGCAGGGATTTCGATGGCAGCGCCAGTCGAAGGGTTACGGCCGGTGCGGGCAGGACGCTCGGTCACTTTCAGCTTGCCGATACCTGGCAAGGTGATTTCGCCGCCGTTTTCCAGCTGATCGGCAACGATTTGGCCCAGTTGGTCCAGAGCGTTACGCGCGGTGGTTTTCGGCGCGTCGATAGCTTCAGCGATGTCGGCGATCAGTTGGTCTTTAGTAAGAGCCATGTAGTGTTCCTTCCCTATCAAATTCATATGGATTGCAGAGTGCAGTGTCAGCCATCGAGCCCGATCTTCTGGATCTGGCACCCTCGGCGATAACCACGACGAGTCGGGTTATAGATGCCGAAATCAGGGTTTGGTTCGACCTGACAAATGCTGAATGCACGCTTAACGCAGTGACTTCGCGTAAGACCGGGCAAAACTAGCACAGCGACAAGGAAATATCCGCCTCTAGCTACCCATTTGGTCAGCTTTATTGCGCTAAATCGGTAAAAAACCGCTTAAGGCCGGGCGCGCGCCCCGGTTTTGCCCTGCAACCCGCGCCAAAACCAGTGGTTGCGGTACACTGAGCGCTTTTTCGGGGGAGCCTGCCCTCCTCCCTTCCAACAGCCGAGAAGCCCATGCCGATCCGCCATTGCATCGTCCACCTGATCGACAAAAAACCCGACGGCACGCCCGCAGTTCTGCACGCCCGTGACTCTGAACTGGCCGAGTCCGCAGCCATCGAAAACATGCTCGCCGACCTCAACGAAAGCTACAACGCCAAACAGGGCAAAGCCTGGGGCCTGTTCCATCCGGAATCCGGCGCGTTCCCCTTCAGCGGCTGGCTGAAGGAGTACATGGACGGCAGCCGTGACTTCACCGCGTTCAGTAAAGTGGCGGTCGAGCATCTGCAGAAGCTGATGGAAGAATCCAACCTGTCGGTGGGCGGCCACGTGTTGTTCGCCCACTATCAGCAAGGGATGACCGACTATCTGGCGATCGCCCTGCTGCACCACAGCGAAGGTGTGGCGGTGACCGATGAGCTCGACGTGACGCCTTCGCGCCATCTCGACCTTGGCCAGTTGCATCTGGCAGCGCGGATCAACGTTTCCGAGTGGCAGAACAACAAGCAGTCCAAACAGTACATTTCGTTCATTAAGGGCAAGAATGGCAAGAAGGTCTCGGAATATTTCCGCGACTTCATCGGCTGCCAGGAAGGCGTCGACGGCCCCGGCGAGACCCGCACCCTGCTCAAAGCCTTCAGTGACTTTGTCGAGAGCGAAGACCTGCCGGAAGACTCGGCCCGCGAGAAAACCAAGACTCTTGTCGACTATGCCAGCAGCCAGGCCAAGCTCGGCGAACCGATGGGCCTTGAGGAGCTGTCGGAGCTGATCGACGAAGAACGCCCGAAAGCCTTCTACGATCACATCCGCAACAAGGACTATGGCCTGTCGCCGGAGATCCCGGCGGACAAACGTACCCTCAACCAATTCCGCCGCTTCACCGGCCGCGCCGAAGGCCTGTCGATCAGCTTCGAAGCGCACCTGCTGGGTTCGAAGATCGAGTACGACGAAGAGAACGGCACCCTGATCATCAAAGGCCTGCCGACTTCGCTGACCGATCAGCTGAAGCGGCGTAACTGATGCTTGGCAATGTGCTGAAAAAGGTCGCCCTGGTACTGCTGGTGGTCGTGGTCTATCAGAACTGGGGCAAGATCGAGCGAGTGTTCAATCCCTCGCAGATGGTCACGCAGCAGACCCGGGCGCAAGCCAATGTCGTGCTCTATGCCACCGACTGGTGCGGCTACTGCAAACAGACCAAACGCTTTCTCGACAGCAAGGGCATACCGTTCAAGGAGTACGACATCGAGAAGGATGCCGATGCGCGCAAGGCGTATGAGGCATTGGGTGGACGCGGGATTCCGCTGATTGATGTGAACGGCACCTTGATTCGCGGGTTCGATCCGGAAGAAATCCTCGCAGCCCTGAAATAATCAACTGTTGGAGCGAGCCTGCTCGCGAATGCGGCGGATCAGTCAACTTTTCAGCGACTGACACAGCGCTTTCGCGAGCAGGCTCGCTCCCACAGGTTTAGCTGGCGATTCCAGCGATCAGTGTGCTTCGATGCGGAAACCAAAGCGCGGGAAGTGCACGTGCACCACGCCGCCACGCTCGTCTTCACGACGAATGATCAACTCTTCGCTACCGGCAAACAGCAACTCACCGACCACCGGGTCGACGCCGTAATCGATGGCGGCAATCGCCACTTGCTGGCCCGCCTTGAAGCCGTTCGGATCAACGAACCGCTCATCCGGCAATGCGGCTGGCGTCGCGTTGTGCGCGACCTCCAGTGCCTCGGCGGAAGACATCTCGCTCGCCGCGCCATGGCCGAACCCCAGCACCCGACCCAGCCACGCCGCGACCGCCGGATATTCATCCACCAGCGGCGCCGTGACGTGGGTCGCCTTGAGGAACCACAGCGGATGCGCCAGGGCGAAGTCGGCAATCGATGGCTCGCCGAAGAGGAAGTCGCCCTGCTCGCGCTGCAACTGCTGTTCCAGTCGCGCCATGATCGTCGGCCACTGATGTTTGGCCTGCTCGGCGGACAGACGCGTGGCGCTGCCACCGCTGAACAAACCGGCGCGGTCGGCCAGGAATGCCTTGATCGCTTCCGGCGGCAATTTGCCGAAACGCACCGCCACCGATTCCGGCTGGAACACCAGGCTCACCGCGTGCTGGAACACCACCGAATCGGCCCACGCCGCAAAACTGGCGCTGGTCATTTCCTGACCTTCGGGGAAGAACGCCGGCAGGGCTTTTTCCTGTTCCAGGCGTCGAGCGATCAGTGCGGTGTCGCAATAGATGTCAGCACCGATCTGCAACACTGGAGTCTTGCGATAGCCACCGGTCAACGCCGTCAGATCCGGCTTTGGCATCACCGGGGAAATATGCACCGAACGCCAGGACAGGCCTTTGAAACCCAGCAGCAGGCGGGCCTTCTCGGCGAATGGAGAGGTCGGGTAATGGTGCAGAATCAACTCGGACATGCTCGGCTCCGCCGCTCAGATAGTGAGCTGGCAGCTTAGCGTGCATTTGCTTAGCAGCCTACAGATCTGCCTGATGGGAACCAATCAGTCAAATTGATAAGACGCCACCAGGCATTCCTTGGCGCTCTTCTTGAGCTTCTTGATCAGCCGTTCCTGGCGCAAAGCATCACTTTTGTCGCGGCACAGTTCGGTGTAGACCAGCGCCATCGCCGGGCTGGAAAGAAAGAACCGCGCGCCCTTGCCGCTCTGATGCTTGGCGAAACGCCGCACCGGGTCGTCGCTGATTCCGCAGTACAACGAGCCGTTGGCGGCACGCACGAGGTAGACGAACCAGGATTTGCTCACTGGTTCGGCAACATCGACGGTTTTTTCGCTAAGGCTGGTCACTTGGGTGATCTGAACGTGTAGGAAAACAGGCTGCGATCTTATCAGCGCCCGGCCTGAAATGCCTTCAGTCCCTTGCGCGCCTGGGCACGTACGGCGTTGCGCACCAGCGGCGTCCAGCCCAGCAGCAGGCCTTTGAAACCGAGCGCCTGCCGCGACCAGCGCCACAGATCGAAGTGGTCGTGATGCTCGCAGATCTTGCCGTCACGGAAGACGAAGCGCGCCTGGATATCGTTGATGACGATGTTGCCGGTCTGGCTGAACAGGTAGGTCGCGACCCAGTGTGCGCCGCCGCTACGTTCGTCGGCGCGGACGTCGTCGAAGGTCAGGGAGAAATCCTTGGCGCGGGTAGTCAGCATGCGCCACATGTCGCCGGCATCGCGCCCGCGCAGTTCACCAAAGGCCGGATCGCTGAAGACCACGTCATCGGTGTAGCAGGCGGCCATGGCATCGGCGTCGAGGCGCTGAAAAGCTTGGTAGAAGCGGGTGATCAGGGCGCTATGGGCTTCGCTCAAGGCAGTCTCCAAAGAAATAGGTACAGATTGCCAGCACCATAATCTGCCGCGCGCGGAAACACTATCGGCAATACGCAAAACCCTTGTGGGAGCGAGCCTGCTCGCGAAGGCAATTCAACATTCAACATCTTTGTTGACCGAACACCGCTTTCGCGAGCAGGCTCGCTCCCACATTTGCAGCCAGTGCATTCAGATCTTTTCGCTTTGCACCTGCACATAGAGCGCACGCCCGGCACCCAGCCCGGCGAGGATTGCACCGGCGCCGATAATGCCGAAAATCCAGCCCAGAGCATTCCAGCCGCCGGTCCAGTCATGCACCACGCCCACGGCAAACGGCCCCATGGACGCCAGGGTGTAGCCAAAACCCTGGGACATGCTCGACAGATTCGCCGCGACATGGGAATCACGCGAGCGCAGGACGATCAGGGTCAGGGCCAGACTGAACGTACCGCCCTGCCCCAGCCCGAGCAGAATCGCCCAGCCCCATAGACCTTCGATCGGTGCGTACAGGCAGCCAAACAGGCCGGCCAGGGTCAGCGCCATCACCACGACGATCGCCAGACGCTGATCCTTGCCACGGGTCGCCAGCCACGGCGCGGCCAGCGAACTGGCCAGTTGAATGATCACCGAACCGGACAGCACCAATCCGGCCTGAGTCGGTGTCAGCCCGCGACCGATGAGGATTGACGGCAACCAGCCAAACACAATGTAGGCCAGCGACGATTGCAGGCCCATGTACAAGGTCACCTGCCAGGCCAGCGGATCACGCAGCAACCCGCGCACGCGATAGGCGACGTTGTGTGCGCCATGTTTGGAGCCGACTTGTGGCAGCCAGAAAACCGCCGCCACCAATGCCGGAATCACCCAGAAGCCCAGGCCCATCGCCCAGCTGTTGCCGAAGTGTTCACTCAGCGGCACGGTCGAACCCGCCGCCATCGCTGCGCCCAGGCACAGCGCCATGGTGTATACGCCGGTCATCGTCCCGGCGTGTTTGGCGAAGTCGCGCTTGACGATGCCCGGCAACAGCACGCCGACGATGCCGATGCTGGCGCCGCCAAGGACGCTGCCGGCGAACAGGCCGATCTCGCCGAAATTGCTGCGCAGGATGATGCCGCCGGCCAGTGTCAGCAGAATCCCCAGCACCACGCGCTCAGCACCGAAACGCCGCGCCAGAATCGGCGCCAGCGGTGCGAACAAGCCCAGGCACAGCACCGGCAACGTGGTCAGCAATCCCGCCTGCGCCGCAGACAGCCCGAGGCTTCTGGAGACCTCGCTGAGCAATGGCGCCATGCTCGACAACGCCGGGCGCAGGTTGAGCGCTACCAGAATCAGCCCGAGCAGCAGCAACCAGGGACGTTTCACCAACGGATGGCTTTGCTGCACCTGCTCGTCATCAGCCTCGGCATCGATCAGCAGCTCTTCAAGTTCGGGGGTGCGTTTCGACGCTGTGGATAACTCACTGCGGGACATGGCTTTCTCGGTTTCAAGGTTCATTGATCAACTGCCTCGACAAGGCTTTGGCCCGTTCCGGGTCGCGTTGCTCGACCGCATCGAGCAAGTCGATGTGCAGATCGAACACTTCCTGACGGCGCGGGGAGATATTCAGGGTCTGGCGCAATTGCGCGCCGACGATGCTGGAGAAGTAGCGATACAACTCGCTGAGGGTCGGGTTGTGCGCGGCGTCGACCAGTCGGCGATGGAACACCAGATCGCAGGCGATGTAGGTGTCGAGATCGCCGTGGTAGTGGCTGCCGCTGGTGCCGAGCGCTTCACGCAGCGCCGCCAGATCCTCATCGGTACGGCGCAACGCCGCCAGGCCGATGGCCTCGACTTCAAGGATGTGTCGGGTCTCCCGGGCCTGCTCCAACGAACAACGCGATAGCGCTTTAAGTGTGTCGAGCGGGTCGACCACCGCACGAAGATAACTGCCGTCGCCTTGGCGAATTTCGATCAACCCCGAGAACGCCAGAACACGCATCGCCTCACGCACCGTGTTGCGGCTGATGCCCAGCTCGGCGCACAGCTCAGGCTCGGTCGGCAGACGCTCGCCGACCTGCCACGCACCGCTGTTGATGCGCTGACGCAGTAGATCCAAAGCCTGATCGACCAGGGATCGCTTGATCAAAGGGGAAATTTCGGACATGAGCCTCGCCTTTTCATCCAATCATAGGATGAATTTTCCGACATGTTAGTCAGACCCATGTAGGACGGCAACCACCTAGGGTCAATCGGAGACACATGGAGCGGCATTTTCGATTGGTCAAAATTACCCTTTAAGGGTAGTTTCAGGGACAGGGTTTTGGCTTCTTATGGAAAAGAACACACCCCATTACGACTTGGCAGTCGTGAAGGCCGAAGTAATTAGACGAGGCAAAGAAGCCTTTACACGTTATGCACTTGAGACAGGTCGGGACATGGGCATGTCCTGGAAAGTGATGATGCAGGTTGTGGCAACGCTTGAGCGGCGGATGCTCTACAAATCCATGACCTCTTATTCCAACCATCGGAACTGGCACGACGTCTATCACGTATCGTTTCGAAATCGGGAGATCTACATCAAAGTGACCTACTGCACCAGCGGTGGTTCTCCGGTGATCTCCTTCAAGGAGAAAAACACATGAGCAAGAGGCAATGCCTGAGTTGCGGCACCGAACACGCAATGCACCACTTTCAAGATCGCAGTCTCGACGTCAATTACAAACAGTTTTCGCGGCCCGTACACCTTCTCGCCGGCTGGGAGTGCAGGGTCTGTGGCGAAATCATTTTTGACAGTGGTACCGACAGTGCCGAGCGCTACGTAGATGCCGGCGATCAATTACTCGAAGACGTACTTGGGCTGATCGGTACCGAAATGAAGCGTATACGCCGAAAGCTCCATCTCACTCAAAGAAGTGCGGTGAAGTGGCTGTCAGGAGGTGGGCATAATGCGTTTTCACGATATGAACGCGGCGAACTGGCTCCGCCGCAGCCGTTGTTCACACTGATGCGGCTTCTGGATCGTCATCCCGATCTGCTAGAGGAAATTCAGGCACTTCACACAGACGACGGTCTCAAACAGCTTCTGGAAACTCGTTACCCGGAGCCGGAACCTGTTCTGGCCAGATGAGCCCAGATAAAACAAACCCGGAACTGAGTCCGGGTTTTTTTCAGTGCCTGACTGGCATCAATGCAAAATCTGACTCAAGAACAACTTGGTCCGATCATTCTGCGGATTATCAAAGAAGTCGTTCGGCGCCGCCTGTTCAACGATTTCGCCCTTGTCCATGAAGATCACGCGGTTGGCCACGGTGCGGGCGAAGCCCATTTCGTGGGTCACGCAGAGCATGGTCATGCCGTCTTCGGCCAGACCGATCATGGTGTCGAGAACCTCTTTCACCATTTCCGGATCGAGCGCTGAAGTCGGCTCGTCGAACAGCATGATTTTCGGCTTCATGCACAGGGCGCGGGCGATCGCCACACGCTGTTGCTGGCCGCCGGACAGTTGCCCCGGATACTTGTGCGCCTGCTCCGGAATGCGTACGCGTTCCAGGTAATGCATGGCGATTTCTTCGGCCTTGCGCTTGGGCATCTTGCGCACCCACATCGGCGCCAGGGTGCAGTTCTGCAGGATGGTCAGGTGCGGGAACAGGTTGAAGTGCTGGAACACCATGCCGACTTCGCGGCGGATCGCTTCGATTTGCTTGAGGTCGTTGGTCAGTTCCACGCCATCGACGACGATGCGCCCCTGCTGGTGTTCTTCCAGACGATTCAGGCAACGGATCGTGGTCGATTTACCGGAACCCGACGGGCCGCACAGGACGATGCGCTCGCCCTGCTTGACGTTGAGGTTGATGTCCTTGAGTACGTGGAACTGGCCGTACCACTTGTTCACGCCCTGCATCTGGATGATGCCTTCCGGACCCACAGGCTTTTTGATTGCTTCGCTCATTTACAGAGAACTCCTAACGCTTGTGGCCAGTGTCGAGCTTGCGTTCCAGATGCATGGAATAGCGCGACATACCAAAACAGAAAATCCAGAACACCAGGGCGGCGAACACGTAGCCTTCGGTGGCCATGCCCAGCCATTTCGGGTCGGCGGCGGCTTGCTTGACACTGTTGAGCAGGTCAAAGAGGCCGATGATGATCACCAGGCTGGTGTCCTTGAACAGCGCAATGAACGTGTTGACGATGCCGGGAATCACCAGCTTCAGAGCTTGCGGCAGAATCACCAGGCCCATCGAACGCCAGTAACCGAGGCCCATCGCCGCAGCCGCTTCGTACTGCCCTTTGGGAATCGCTTGCAGACCACCGCGCACCACTTCGGCGACGTAGGCCGACTGGAACAGGATCACGCCGATCAGCGCCCGCAGCAGCTTGTCGAAGTTCATGCCTTCGGGCAGGAACAGCGGCAGCATCACCGAGGACATGAACAACACTGTAATCAACGGCACGCCGCGCCAGAACTCGATGAAGGTCACGCAGACCACACGAATCGCCGGCATATTGGAGCGCCGTCCCAGCGCCAGCACGATGCCCAGCGGCAATGCTCCGGCGATGCCGACGGTGGCGATCACCAGGGTCAGCATCAGGCCGCCCCACTGGCTGGTCGGCACGGTGGTCAGACCGAAACCGCCGTGCAATAAGATGAAGGCGATGATCGGGTACAGCACCAGGAAGCTCAGGCCGTACACCGCTTTACGCGGCATGCGCGAGATGAACAGCGGTGCTGCGCCAATGACCGCCAGCCACACGGTCAGGTCGACGCGCCAGCGCAGTTCGGTCGGGTAGTAGCCGTACATGAACTGGCCGAAACGCTGCTGAATGAACACCCAGCAGGCGCCTTCCTTGGTGCAGTCGGCGCGGGTGGTGCCGACCCAGTTGGCATCGACGATCGCCCAACTGAGGATCGGTGGCACGACCAGGTAGATCAGGTAGAACGCAAACAGCGTCAGCAGGGTGTTGAGCCAGCTGGAGAACATGTTCGCGCGCATCCACGCCACCACGCCGATGCTGCTGTTGGGTGGGGGCATGTCGGGTTTGAAAGTATGAGTACTCATGCGCTTTTCCTTACCGCTCGATCAGCGCAATGCGCTTGTTGTACCAGTTCATCAGCAGGGAAATGCTGATACTGATCGCCAGGTACACGCTCATGGTGATGGCAATCACTTCGATAGCCTGCCCGGTCTGGTTGAGCACGGTGCCGGCGAACAGCGAAACCATTTCCGGGTAACCGATACCGGCGGCCAGCGAGGAGTTCTTCGCAAGGTTCAGGTATTGGCTGGTCAGCGGCGGAATGATCACGCGCAGGGCTTGCGGAATGATCACCTTGCGCAGGGTCGGGCCGTTGCGCAGGCCAAGCGAACGCGCTGCTTCGGTCTGGCCGTGGCTGACCGACTTGATCCCGGAACGTACGATCTCGGCGATGAACGCTGCGGTGTACACGGTGAGCGCCAGGGTCAATGCCAGCAGTTCCGGGATCAGCACCCAGCCACCGACAAAGTTGAAGCCCTTGAGCTCGGGCATTTCCCAGTGCAGCGGAGCGCCGAAGATCAGCGCGCACAGGGTCGGGATCACCAGCGCAATTGCCAGGCCGGTCCAGAACTTGTGGAACGGTACGCCGGTTTCTTCGAAGCGCTTGTTGGCCCAGCGGCACATCAGCACGATGCCGACAAAGGCCAGGACGATGCTGATCACGAACGCCCAGAAGCCGTCGGCAGCGAGTGCGGCCGGCATGTTCAGGCCACGGCTGCTGACGAAGAAGGTGTCACCGAAGTTGTGGCTGTTACGCGGCCCCGGCATGGTCAGGAACACCGCGAAGTACCAGAACAGGATCTGCAGCAGCGGCGGAATGTTGCGGAATACTTCCACATACACCGTCGCCAGTTTGGCGATGATCCAGTTCTGCGACAGCCGCGCCACGCCGACGATGAAACCGAGAATCGTCGCCAGGATCACGCCGATAAAGGTCACCAACAGGGTGTTGAGCAGGCCGATGACAAACACCCGCGCGTAACTGTCCGCTTCGGTGTAGTCGATCAGGGTTTGAGCGATGCCGAATCCGGCACTGCGCTCCAGAAAGCTGAAACCGGAGGTGATGCCCCGGTGCTGAAGGTTGGTTTGCGTATTGTCGAACAGGTACCAGCCAAGCGAGACCACCGCCACAACCGTGATGATCTGGAATAGCCACGCACGCACTCGTGGATCGCTGAGGCTGAGCCTCTGCTTTGGTGCGCCGATTGAATTTTGCATGAAGTGCCCCGGAAGAAATGGAACAAGAACATCACCCGGCGGTTGGCCCGCCGGGCGACAGAACCATTAGCGCACTGGTGGTGCGTACTGAATGCCGCCGTTGTTCCACAGGGCGTTCAGGCCACGGTCGATTTCCAGCGGAGTGCTCTTGCCGAGGTTTTTCTCGAAGATTTCGCCGTAGTTGCCGACCTGCTTGACGATCTGCACAACCCAGTCTTTCGGCAGCTTCAGGTCTTTGCCGTACTCGCCGTCAGCGCCGAGCATACGGGCCACGTCCGGGTTCTTGGTGGACTTGGCTTCAGCTTCGACGTTCTTCGAAGTGATGCCGGCTTCTTCGGCATTGAGCAGCGCGTAGCCGACCCAACGCACGATCGCCAGCCACTCGTCGTCGCCGTTACGTACGACCGGGCCCAGTGGTTCTTTGGAAATAGTTTCCGGCAACACCACGTAGTCCTTCGGCGAAGCCAGCTTGCTGCGCTGGGCGAACAGCTGGGACTTGTCGGAGGTCAGCACGTCGCAACGACCGGATTCCAGCGACTTGGCGCTTTCATCGGAGGTGTCGAAGGTGATCGGGGTGTATTTCAGACCGTTGCCACGGAAGTAGTCGGAAACGTTCAGTTCGGTGGTGGTACCGGCCTGGATGCAGATGGTCGCGCCGTCGAGCTCTTTGGCACTTTTCACGCCCAGCTTGTTGTTCACCAAAAAGCCGATGCCGTCGTAGTAGGTAATGAAGCCCGGGAATTTCAGGCCCATGCCCGCGTCACGGGAACTGGTCATGGTGGTGTTGCGCGACAGGATGTCGATCTCGCCGGATTGCAGCGCGGTGAAGCGCTCCTTGGCGTTCAACTGGCTGAACTTGACCTTGTTGGCGTCGCCGAAAACGGCTGCGGCCACAGCGCGGCAGACGTCGGCGTCGATGCCGAGGATCTTGCCGGTCGCATCCGGTACCGAGAAGCCCGGCAGACCGTCGCTCACGCCACACTGCACGAAACCTTTTTTCTGTACCGCATCCAGGGTTGCACCCGCCTGAGCGAACCCGCTGACGCCGAGTACTGCTGCAGCACTCACGACCGCCAGAGTGGATTTCAACATCTTCATTCAAACCTCCAGTTTTGCTCTTGTTGTGTCGGAGCTTGAGTCCTGTCGCACCCTTTTGAGGCGTTGTTGACCCGTGTTGGCTTTTTTTGGGGTCAACCGACGTAGGACCTTCGCTATGAGTCTAGTAGGAGAAAATCCACATCATGGATCACTCACTTCTCACCAATCGGCCGAACGGGCTGTAGCCCTTTCACGTTCGCTAAGCCCGTTGCGGCCATTGGCGAACATCCATCACCGGATTCGTTGCTGTCCCATCGCGCGACGTAGACTGATAGTGTTACCGCCACGCGTAGGACGCTTCGTACGGAAACCTCCATAGCAAACGCCGTACCACACCGCTTGCCGAAGTGATTGCGCGACACGTCAATAGCTAAACTTGTAACCTTGCGACATCTTGTTAACGGATCAACCGGGCGCGCACTTCAATCACGCACTCAATGAGAGCGCCCGCACATTTTTGGAGCAGACATGACCGAGCCCTTGATTCTTCAGCCTGTTAAGCCCGCGGATGCCTGCGTGATCTGGCTGCACGGCCTCGGCGCCGACCGTTACGACTTCCTGCCGGTGGCCGAGGCGTTGCAGGAAAGTCTGTTGAGCACACGCTTTGTGCTGCCGCAGGCACCGACCCGTCCAGTGACGATAAATGGCGGATATGCCATGCCCAGCTGGTACGACATCAAGGCCATGAGTCCAGCGCGGGCGATCGACCGTGACCAGCTGCAAGCGTCGGCAGAGCGCATCATCGAACTGATCGAAAACGAGCGCGCCAGCGGAATAGACGCCTCGCGGATTTTTCTTGCCGGGTTCTCCCAAGGCGGCGCAGTGGTGCTGCACACCGCTTTTCTGAAATGGCAGGGACCGTTGGGCGGGGTGCTGGCGTTGTCGACGTACGCACCGACATTCAGCGACGAACTGGAGTTATCCGCCAGTCAGCAGCGTATTCCGGTGCTGTGTCTGCACGGGCAGTTCGATGGTGTGGTGCAGAACTCGATGGGTCGCAGCGCTTACGAGCATCTGAAGAAGCATGGTGTCACCGTGACATGGCAGGAATACCCAATGGAGCACGAAGTGTTACCTGAAGAGATTCGCGACGTCGGCGTCTGGCTGAGCGAACGCCTGCGCTGATTCGCGAGCAATGTCCGCCCATTGATCCCTCCTACTACGCCGCGCCCGATTCTTGCATTACACTGGCCGGCGTACATTCCTTAACCAACTGATGAGATGACCGTGCTCAAAGCACTCAAGAAGATGTTCGGTAAAAGCGAGGCTGAGCAGCTCGCGCCAGTTCCCAGTGCGCCGTCGCACGCCCCCGGTCATCACACCGATGCCCCGCAGGCCGACCGCCCCGCTCCCGCAGCCGCACCGAAGCCAGAAGAAATACCCGCTGCGCCAGCGCCAATTGCCGTAGAGCCTGCACCCAGCGAAGCGCCGAAACCGGCCAGGCCACGTCGCGAACCGAAGCCCAAGGCACCGGTCATTCCATGGAAACTCGAAGACTTCGTCGTCGAGCCGCAGGAAGGCAAAACCCGCTTTCACGATTTCAACCTTGCCCCGGAACTGATGCACGCCATCCAGGACCTGGGCTTTCCGTACTGCACGCCGATCCAGGCGCAGGTGCTGGGTTTCACCCTCGCCGGCAAAGACGCCATTGGCCGCGCGCAGACCGGCACCGGCAAGACCGCCGCGTTCCTGATCTCGATCATCACCCAGTTGCTGCAGACGCCGCCGCCGAAAGAGCGCTACATGGGCGAACCGCGCGCACTGATCATCGCGCCGACCCGCGAGCTGGTGGTGCAGATCGCCAAGGACGCCGCTGACCTGACCAAGTACACCGGCCTCAACGTAATGACCTTCGTCGGTGGCATGGACTTCGACAAACAGCTCAAACACCTCGAAGCGCGCCACTGCGACATTCTCGTTGCAACACCGGGGCGCCTGCTCGACTTCAACCAGCGCGGCGACGTGCATTTGGACATGGTCGAAGTGATGGTGCTGGACGAAGCCGACCGCATGCTCGACATGGGTTTCATCCCGCAAGTGCGGCAGATCATTCGCCAGACCCCGCCGAAGTCCGAACGCCAGACTTTGCTGTTCTCCGCGACCTTCACCGAAGACGTGATGAATCTGGCCAAGCAATGGACCACCGACCCGTCCATTGTCGAGATCGAATCACTCAACGTCGCCAGCGACAACGTCGAGCAACACATCTACGCCGTGGCCGGTGCCGACAAGTACAAGCTGCTCTTCAACCTGATCAACGACAACGGTTGGGAGCGCGTGATGGTGTTCGCCAACCGCAAGGACGAAGTGCGCCGCATCGAAGAACGTCTGGTGCGCGACGGTGTGAACGCTGCGCAACTGTCCGGTGACGTACCGCAGCACAAGCGCATCAAGACTCTGGAAGGCTTCCGCGAAGGCAAGATTCGCGTGCTGGTGGCCACCGATGTCGCCGGTCGCGGCATCCACATCGACGGCATCAGCCACGTGATCAACTTCACCCTGCCGGAAGTGCCGGACGACTACGTGCACCGCATTGGCCGTACCGGTCGTGCCGGCGCTGACGGTGTGTCGATCAGCTTTGCCGGCGAGGACGACTCCTACCAGTTGCCGTCCATCGAAGAAAAACTTGGTCGCAAGATCAGCTGCGAAACCCCGCCGACGCATCTGCTGCGTGCGGTTGAGCGAAAGCGTCCGCAGTAAGCTCCGCTATATGAGAAAGCGCAGCCGGAAACGGACTGCGCTTTTTTTATGCTCGATGGTTGCTAGCCAGAACTAAAAGTCCATAATGGAAAAATAAGTTTAGTTTCGGAGCGCGAAATGTCCAGTACGCCTTATGTGATCGATCAAGCCCAGGCCCATGAGCTATTGGCGCGTATCGATGTTCCGCAAATCCTGCGCAAGCTGTTCCGCGATCTGGCGGCCGGTAACGCCGTACAGCCGGCGCAGCAATTGGTCGAATTCCCCAAAAGCGCCGGCGACTTCATCAATTATCTGGGCGTGCTGGCCGAGGATGGCGTGTACGGAGTGAAGACTTCACCGTACATCGTCCGTGAGCAGGGTGCGCTGGTGACGGCATGGACATTGTTGATGTCGATGAAAACCGGCCAGCCGCTGCTGCTCTGTGATGCCGGCGAACTGACCATCGCGCGCACCGCCGCGACCACGGCAGTGGCGGTCGACGCCCTCGCGCCGTTGGACGCCCAGCGACTGGCAATCATAGGCAGTGGCAAGGTCGCTCAGGCGCATCTGCATTACGCCAAGGCGCTGCGCGACTGGCAGAGCATCAGCCTGTATTCGCCATCGCTGCTGGAAGATGTGGAAACACAGACTGTGTTGAAGTCCATCGCGCCGTCACTGAAGATTGCCGACAGCCGCGAGACCGCCATCTCCGATGCTGACGTGATCATGCTCTGCACCTCGTCGGCCGGGCCGGTGATTGATCCGGCGCAACTGCACAAACCGGCGCTGATCACCTCGATCAGCACCAACGCCCCGCGCGCTCATGAAGTACCGCCGCAAAGCCTCAACGACATGCAGGTGTTCTGCGACTATCGTCTGACCACGCCCGGTTCGGCAGGTGAGATGCTGATTGCCGCCGAACAGCATGGCTGGGACAAGGATTCGATTGTCGGCGACCTCGCCGACTTGCTCAGCGAAAAAGTGCAGCGCCCGGGTTACGACCGTCACGTGTTCTTCCGTTCAATCGGCTTGGGCCTGGAAGACATTGCCCTCGCCAATGCGGTTTATCACTTAACCCATTAACGCCAAAAATCCCTGTGGGAGCGAGCCTGCTCGCGAATGCGGTCTGACATTCACCGAAGATGTCGATTGATACACCGCTTTCGCGAGCAGGCTCGCTCCCACAAGGGACTAGCGAACGCCTTGATATTGCGTACCCACTGGAGACCTACATGAGCCACGCAGATTTCATCATCATCGGCGGCGGGATTGCCGGCGCTTCTACCGGGTTCTGGCTGGCGCCGCACGGCAAAGTGATCGTGCTCGAGCGTGAAACCCATCCGGGCTATCACTCCACCGGTCGCTCCGCCGCGCTGTACACCGCCGCCTACGGCACCGCACAGGTCCGCGCACTGACTCAGGCCAGCCGCGCGTTTTTCGACAGCCCTCCAAGCGGCTTCTGCGAGCACCCGCTGCTGACCCCACGCGGCGAAATGACCGTCGACTTCATCGGTGATCCCGCCGAACTGAACAACCAATACCTCAGCGCCAAAGCCACCGTGCCGCAGATGCAACTGCTCAGCGCCGACGAAGCCTGCGCGCGCCTGCCGATCCTGCGCCGGGAAAAAGTCCACGGTGCGATCTACGATCCATCGGCCTGCGACATCGACACCGACGCGCTGCATCAAGGCTACCTGCGCGGCATTCGGCGCAATCACGGCGAAGTCCGCACCGATTGCGAGGTGCTCGGCTTGAGCCGCGATGCCGATGGCCTGTGGATCGTGCAGACCAACGGCGAGACATTCAGCGCACCGGTGCTCATCAACGCTGCCGGTGCCTGGGCCGAGAAGATCGCTGCCCTGGCCGGAGCGCAGCCGCTGGGGCTGCAACCGAAGCGCCGCGCCGCATTTATCTTTGCCGGCCCGGAAGGCGTGGACACTCATCACTGGCCAATGCTGGTCAGCCTCGACGAATCCTTCTACATGAAGCCCGACGCCGGCATGTTTCTCGGCTCGCCGGCCAACGCCGATCCGGTCGAACCACACGACGTGCAGCCGGAAGAACTCGACATTGCAATGGGCATCTATCAGATCGAAGAGGCCACCACGCTGACCATCCGCCGCCCGACCCGCACGTGGGCAGGCCTGCGCAGTTTCGTTGCCGACGGTGATCTGCTCAGCGGCTTCGATCCGCAAGTTCCGGGGCTGTTCTGGGTCGCCGCGCAGGGCGGTTACGGCATCCAGACGTCGCCAGCGATGGGCCAGGCCAGCGCGGCGCTGGTCCGCGGCGAGCCGTTTCCCGAGCACCTGCATCAATTCGGTCTGGACAGCGCCATGCTCTCCCCGGCCCGACTGGCTTGATCGCATCGACTCGTCGAAAAGATTGCGGCACACTCGCAGCGCCCCGGCACAAGGGGCGCTGACGCTGCCTGGAGCTCCACTGTCATGACTGCCCCCGAATTCGATCCGGCGCTGGATAACTTCCGCGCCATCGCCGACGCCATCGCCACGCTGTTCTTTCCCCACGCCGAGGTGGTGCTGCACGACCTGCGCACGCAGAAGGTCGACTACATCGCCAATAACTTGTCCAAGCGCGAAATCGGCGACGACTCGTCGCTGGAAGACATGCTCAGCGAGGATGTCAGCGACAGGAACATCGGCCCGTACGAAAAGCTCAACTGGGACGGTCAGAAAATTCGCAGCCTGAGCACTGTGCTGCGCGACAGCGAAAGTCGTCCGCTGGCGGTGCTGTGCATCAATCTGAATATCTCGCTGTTCGAGAACGCCAAGGCGGCGCTGGATCTGTTCCTGTCACCGAGCAAACTGATTCCGCAGCCGGACTCGCTGTTCCGTGATGACTGGCAGGAGCGCATCAACACCTTCCTCCACGCCTGGTTGCGCGAGCGGCAGTTGAGCCTGAATCTGCTGACCCGTGACCACAAACGCGAGCTGGTGCTGGCGCTGCACGCCGAGGGCGCGTTCAAGGGCAAGAGCGCTTCGAACTACGTGGCCAATGTGCTGAGCATGGGACGGGCGACGGTGTACAAGCATTTGAAGGAACTGAAGGGCTGAAGATTTGCATCGCTAGCGCTGGCCTCTTCGCGAGCAGGCTCGCTCCCACATTTGGAATGCGTTACCCCTGTGGGAGCGAGCCTGCTCGCGAAAGCGCTTGATCAATCGCCGTAGATATCAGCTTTGAAATACTTCTCGGAAATCTTCTGGTACTCGCCATTCGCGCGAATCCCGTCGATGGCGCGGTTCAACTGGCTGACCAGTTCACCGTTGCCCTTGCGCACGGCAATCCCCGCGCCCTCGCCGACGTACTTCGGATCCTTCAGCTCCGGCCCGACAAACGCATAACCTTTGCCACGCGGCATCGACAGGAAGTCATTGAGCGGAATGGTGTCGGCAAAAATCGCATCAAGGCGCCCCGCCGCCAGGTCCATGTAGATTTCTTCGTTGTTGCTGTAGCGCTTGACGTTGATGCCCTTGGGTTCGAACACCTCGGTGGCGTAACGATCAGTGGTGGTCGCGCGCTGCACGCCGACGTTCTTGCCTTTGAGGCTGGCGTACTGATCATCCACCGTAGCGCCTTCCTTCATCACCAGACGCGAAGAAGTGAAGTAATACTTGTGGCTGAAATCCACCGACTTCTTGCGATCTTCGTTGATGGTCATCGACGACAGCGCCATGTCGATCTTCTTCACTTTCAGCGAAGGAATCAGCCCGTCGAACTCACCTTCAACCCACACGCACTTGACCTTCATCTGCGCACACAGGGCATTGCCGATGTCGTAGTCGAAACCGACGATTTCACCTTTGTCGGTTTTCGAAGCGAACGGTGGGTAAGCCGCTTCGATGCCGATGCGCAAGGTCGTCTCGGCGGCAAAGGTGCTGGCACAGGCCAGCAGGCTGAAGGCAAGGCCGGTGATGAGGGGGAGTTTCTTCATGTTCGTTCTCTCGCGGGTTGTTGTTGGTTTGGCGAAGAAGAGCAGCTACAAGCGGCAAGCTGATAGCTGCAAGACAGAAGCTTTTTTGTACTTGGAAATCCATACTGGACTCTCAGGTACAAATCGTCAATCGGGTAGAAAGGGAAGGACTTTCGGTGTCGCAGATGACGCCTTCGCGAGCAGGCTCGCTCCCACAGGGGAACGCATTTCAAATGTGGGAGCGAGCCTGCTCGCGAAGACTGACTGGAGGGCGCTACAGGAATTACTTCTTCCAGCGATCGGCGGCGGCATGATCACTGTCCCGCCCTTCGACCCAACGTGGTCCATCGCTGGTGTTTTCTTTCTTCCAGAACGGCGCGCGGGTTTTCAGGTAGTCCATGACGAAGGCGCAGGCATCGAAAGCGGCCTGGCGGTGGGCGCTGGCGGCGCCGACGAAGACGATCGGCTCGCCCGGCTCCAGCGCGCCAATGCGGTGCAGCACTTCCAGCTTGAGCAGCGGCCAGCGCTGCTCGGCTTCGACAGCGATCTTGCCGAGGGCTTTTTCGGTCATGCCCGGATAGTGTTCGAGGAACATCCCGGCCACGTCGAGACCGTCGTTGAAGTCGCGCACGTAACCGACAAAGCTCACCACCGCGCCAACGCCGACATTGGCCGCGTGCATCGCATTGACTTCAGCGCCCGGATCGAACGGCGTGGCCTGCACGCGAATCGCCATGTTCAGCCTCCGGTCACGGTGGGGAAAAACGCCACTTCGTCGCCATCGACCACCGGCTCGTCGAGCTGGCAGAGGTCTTCGTTACGTGCGCACATCAGGTTCTGCTCGCTCAGCACTTCGGCGCCATCACGTTGCGCCAACAGTGCGCGAACGTCATCGACGGTGGCGAAATCGCCTTCAACCGCAACCGAATCCACGCCCAACGCTTCACGGTAACGGGCAAAAAACTTCACGGTCAGTTTCATGGCTGCTCCGCCTGGAAGTGGCCGCTCTTGCCGCCGACCTTCTCCAGCAGCCGCACGCTCTCGATGGTCATGCCACGATCCACGGCTTTGCACATGTCGTAAATGGTCAGGGCGGCGACGCTGGCGGCGGTCAGCGCTTCCATCTCGACACCGGTCTGCCCGGACAGCTTGCAGCGAGCGACAATGCGCACGCTGTCCTCACCCTCGGCGCTGAGTTCGACTTTGACGCCGGTCAGCATCAGCGGATGGCACAGGGGAATCAGATCGCTGGTCTTCTTCGCCGCCTGAATCCCGGCGATGCGCGCCACGGCGAACACATCGCCCTTGGGGTGGCCGCCACTGACGATCATCTGCAGGGTTTCAGGGAGCATGCGCACCAGCGCTTGAGCGGTCGCTTCACGGAACGTCACGGCTTTTTCAGTGACGTCGACCATGTTGGCGCGACCTTGGGAATCGAGATGAGTCAGCACGGGATTACTCCTGATCAGGAGCGTGGATTGTAAACCTGTGGGTCAGATATCCGCATCACTGATTATGAAATCACCGTTGCCCCCTGTGGGAGCGAGCCTGCTCGCGAAAGCGGATTCAGATTCACTATAGATGTCGACTGATACACCGCATTCGCGAGCAGGCTCGCTCCCACAGGAGATATGCATTCATCCATAAAAAAACCGGGCGGCTTTAAGGGCCGCCCGGTCTTGTGGGAAGGGTTACAGATGCGATTCGGCGTATTCGGCCAGGATCGAGCGAGGCACCCCTTGCAGGGTGATGTGCACACCGTTGGGGAAGTCCTTGAAGCGTTCGGTCAGGTAGGTCAGCCCGGAGCTGGTCGCGGACAGGTAAGGGGTGTCGATCTGCGCCAGGTTGCCCAGGCACACCACTTTGGAACCGGCACCGGCACGGGTGATGATGGTTTTCATCTGGTGCGGCGTGAGGTTCTGGCATTCGTCGATCAGGATCAGGCTCTGCTGGAAGCTGCGACCACGAATGTAGTTGAGCGATTTGAACTGCAACGGCACTTTGCTGAGGATGTAGTCGACGCTGCCATGGGTGTTTTCGTCATCCATGTGCAAGGCTTCGAGGTTGTCGGTGATGGCGCCCAGCCAAGGCTCCATTTTCTCCGCTTCGGTGCCGGGCAGGAAACCGATTTCCTGGTCCAGGCCCTGCACGCTGCGGGTGGCGATGATGCGGCGATAACGTTTGCTGACCATGGTCTGCTCGATCGCAGCGGCCAGCGCCAGAATGGTCTTACCGGAACCGGCGGCGCCAGACAGGTTGACCAGATGAATGTCCGGGTCAAGCAACGCATACAGGGCCAGACTCTGATAGATGTCGCGCGGCTTCAGGCCCCACGCCTCCTGATGCAGCAGCGGTTCCTGGTGCAGGTCGAGGATCAGCAGGCGGTCTTCCTGGATTTCCTTGATCCAGCCGACAAAGCCCTGCTCGTCGATGATGAACTCGTTGATGTGCACGGCCGGCAGGTTGTCGATCAGTTGCACCTGATGCCAGGTGCGGCCGTGGTCCTGACGGGTTTCGACCTTGCTCACGCGGTCCCAGAAGGAGCCGGTCATGTTGTGGTAGCCGTTGGGCAGCAGGGACACGTCATCGACCAACTGGTCGGTGCTGTAGTCCTCGGCATCGATGCCACAGGCGCGCGCCTTGAGGCGCATGTTGATGTCTTTGGTGACCAGCACCACCGGTTTCTGCGGATCGCGGGTGTGCAGATCAATCAGTTGGTTGATGATTTTGTTGTCGTTCAGATGCTCGGGCAGAATCAGGTTCGACTCGGCCTGCTTGCTCATCAGAATTGACAGCAAGCCTTTCGGCCCGCCCTTGCCGCGCTGGATCGGCACACCCAGTTCGACGTCCTCGGGGGACGCATCGCCCAGGGTTTTGTCGATCAGGCGGATCGCCTGACGGCATTCGGCGGCCACGCTGTGATGGCCGCTCTTGAGCTTGTCCAGCTCTTCCAGCACGGTCATCGGGATGGCGACGTGGTGTTCTTCGAAATTCAGCAGGGCATTTGGATCGTGAATCAATACGTTGGTATCGAGTACATACAGGATTGGCTGGTTGGAGGAAGGGCTGCGTCCGTGATCATCCATACTCGGTCACCTTTGTGGGAGCCATTCGACGCAATACCTTGACAGTGCTGCGCCTCGAGGTGACTGCCGAATTCATCCACGAGGGCCTGGATGAACTGCACACAATAGGAGTCTGGGAAGACGCCACCTGTGTTGCAGGTTTCGGCGGTCTGTCTTCGTAATACTCCAAAACCGATGACATAAAAAAGCACTTTGACGGTTTTTTTAAGTTTATTTTGCAGAGTGACGAAAAGCCCTTGGCGGACTCCCCGTACCCCGCTAAAGTCGGAAGTCCGCCTGCATCGCATTCTTCCTGAAAATTACCCCAAGCCCAATGTTTCCGGGCTTTTTGTCGTTTCTCAACGAAACGCGTCCTGACAGTCTTCCCAGCCAATGCCGCTCTGCGCAGTCTGGGTGATCAGCCACGGCAAGGACGTCTTCACCGCATCCTGTTTCATGTTGAAATTGATCACTCCATGACGCCACAGCAGCATCAGGGTCAACACTCGCTGCGCGCTCGCCGGGCCCTTGAGCTTGCCGGCACCGTCCTGAGCATCAATTTCCCACAGCGCCACTTGCAGGCCCTGGCTATTGAAAAAACCTTGCGCGTCACTGCGGCGCTGGCCATCCGGCGGACGGAACAGCGGCACGTAGTTTTCCGGCAGTTTGTTTTTCACCAGATCGGCGCTGCGCCGTACCGAATCCTGCCAGTCCTGCCAATGGCTGTGGGAGCGGAACTCCCAGCCCTGCACGCCCACGCACTGCCGGGAGAAACTCGCCTGCAGGCTGCTGACCGAACGGCCGGTGAGTCGCGCCTGAATATCCTTGCCCAGGACAAAGAATGTCCCGCTCAGATTGGACTTGCGCAAGTACTCGGTCAGCCAGTCGGTGTTGTCCGGTTGCGCGTTGGCGGCGCTGTCGAAGGTCAGCAGAAACAGCCGGTCGTGCATGTCGTCGCCGTTGCGCTCGTAGTCGCCGAAACGATCGAATTCGTTACTGGTTTGCGGCGACAGCGCGGCCTTGCGCATCAACTCGTCGAGGTACTGCAAATGGAAGATCCGGCTCGGCTCGGCCCATTTGGTGTAATAACTGTCGTCGCTGACGACGAACTTGGCCGCCTGCTCGCGCAGGGTCGGCAGGTCTTCGACGAGGAAGCAGAACGAGGCGTCCTGATCGCAGCTTTGCTGGGCGTGGTTGTAGTTGGCGAGCAAGCGTTGCCAGAGGCGCTGGCGCAGCTGATTGACCGCATCGATATTGACCGTGCGCAGGCCCAGGCGCTGGGCCAGTGCTGCCTCGTCGATGGACTCGGTGCCGAGCAGGCCGCGAGCGAACATGAGGATTTCCGCCCGCGACGCGACGTCGAACAGGGTCGGATTGCTGAGCTGCTCCGGCCAGGTCGTGCGATCCAGCGTCGCCGCGTCACCGGGCGCCGCCATGGCGCCGAAGCTCAGCAGCCACGCGGTGAATATAAGAACAATGCGCAAAGGGATGTCTCCATAACAAAACCCGCGCGGCACTATAGCTGATGTGCAAGATTCAAGGTCGTCACCCTCACCCCAGCCCTCTCCCAGAGGGAGAGGGAGCTGACCGAGCGGTTCTTTCGATATCCGTCTACCTGAGCTATCGAGTCGAACTCAAATTTGAATCCTGCAGTGGTCAACTAATTCCGGACACCTCGATAGGTGGTTTTGACGCCATCGCCCGCTCATAGACGGTCGGTGGCAGATAGCCCAGTTTCGAGTGCAGCCGTTCGTTGTTGTAAAACCCAACGATGTACTCGGTGATGTCGCGGATCGCTTCAGCATGGTTCGCGTAGTCACGTCGCCATACCCGTTCCATTTTCAAACTCAGGAAGAAGCGCTCCATCACGGCATTGTCCCAGCAATTACCTTTACGGCTCATGCTCTGCTGCATGTCGTTTCTTGCCAATAACTCTCTGTAAGTTGCGCTCGCGTATTGGCTGCCACGATCCGAGTGGGCAATCAGTCCTGGCGGTGGTTGACGTTGCGCGATGGCCAGCTGCATTGCGGTGCACACCAGCTCTGCCGGCATGTTGGGAGCCATCGACCAGCCCACGATCTTGCGTGAAAACAAGTCCAATACCACGGCCAGGTACAGCCAGCCACTGCGGGTGCGGATGTAGGTGATGTCAGCCACCCATGCCTTGTTTGGTGCCGCTGGATCAAATTTTCGGTTCAGCACATTCCCAGCAATCGGCAGGTCATGATTGCTATCGGTCGTGTGTACAAACTTGCGCTTCCATGCCGAGCGTAGGCCGTTGGCACGCATCAGACGGCGGATTTTATACAGCCCAACAGACAAGCCTTTGCCACGCAAAGCGTCGCGCAATGGGCGGCTGCCGTAGCAGCCACCACTCTCGGCAAAAGAAGCCTTGAGCTGCACAACGACAGGGCAACTCTGCCGAACGGGCGCATCAACCCGCTTCTGAGACTCATAGAAGCCCGAACGGCTAATGCTCAGTAGTCGACAGACATGTGCCACTGAGTAAGCCTTCTCTTGCAGCTGCCGAACCAGTCGATACCTTACTTCAGCTCGCGGGCAAAGAAGGCGGTAGCCTTTTTTAGGATGTCGTTATCCACTTTGAGCTGCCGATTTTCCTGCTCCAATTGCCGGATGCGCTGTTGCTCCGCCGTTAATGGTTTACCGATTCCGGCCTGCCCCAATTGCTCTGCCTCGTATTGCTGAAGCCAGCGTCGAACGGCTGTCTCACCAATGTTCAGATCCTGGCAAACCTGCGAAACGGTTAGCCCCTGATCCTTGACCATCTTCACGACTTGCAGCTTGAAGCTGTCGTCGAATGCCCTGCGTTTTTTGGTCATGAATAACTCCTCGATAGATGTATTTTCCACCTATCGGGGTGTCCGGGGAAATTAGACCACTGCATCCAGCGAACATCGGCCCCCTCTCCCTCTGGGAGAGGGCTGGGGTGAGGGTAAAATCCACCAACCGTCGCAAATCCCGGCACTTGCACCGACCTATAACCCCCATAGCTGGAGTCAACAAGAACAACCCCCTAGAATCGCCCCCACGATTAAAGGAGACGACTTCATGCTGATGGTGATTTCCCCCGCCAAGACCCTCGACTACGAAACACCGCCGGCGACCCAGCGCTTTACCCAGCCGCAGTACCTCGATCATTCCCAGGAATTGATCCAGCAGTTGCGCGAGCTGAGTCCGGCGCAGATCAGCGAGTTGATGCACGTGTCCGACAAGATCGGTGGCCTCAACGCCGCGCGTTTCGGCAGTTGGACACCCGCCTTCACCCCGGACAACGCCAAACAGGCGCTGCTTGCCTTCAAGGGCGATGTGTACACCGGCCTGGATGCTCAGTCCTTCAGCGAAGCGCAATTCGATTACGCGCAAAAACACCTGCGCATGCTCTCCGGCCTTTATGGCCTGCTGCGCCCACTGGATCTGATGCAACCCTATCGCCTGGAAATGGGCACCAAACTGGCCAACGCCCGTGGCAAGGATCTGTATGCGTTCTGGGGCACGCGCATCAGCGAGTGGCTGAATGAAGCGCTGGCCGATCAGGGCGATGACGTACTGCTCAACCTTGCTTCCAACGAATACTTTTCTGCGGTCAAGCGCAGCGCGTTGAAGGCGCGGATCATCAATACCGAGTTCAAGGATCAGAAGAACGGCCAGTACAAGATCATCAGTTTCTACGCGAAGAAAGCGCGCGGCCTGATGAGCCGTTTTGTGATCCAGGAACGCATCAACGACCCGGCTCAGCTCAAGCAATTCGATGTACAGGGTTATCGCTACAGCGCCGAGCAGTCGAAACCCGACAATCTGGTGTTTTTGCGCGACCACGCCCCGGAATAAAGCATGCCCTTTGCACGACTCTTTTCCTCAGGAGTCGTGCAGTCCGCCCGAAGTCAAAATCCCCCCGCGACATATCGCCAAATTCATGGCGCCAATAAAACCACACTCAATTTTCTAATTTTAGTTTCACTCGACACTGAAGTTTTTTTTCAGTAGTGGCACCTAAATTTTTTACCCGTAGTGGCACAAAACTATCGGCCCCGGTTCCGCCCCGATAACTAAAGGGCGAAATCGTTAGTGCTATCAATTTGCACCCAGTGCCATCTTCATCAATATTTCAAAAAATTTCGGCTGGCACGATGAGCGGGCTGGAACTATGTCCAAATGCGTTGCTCATACCACCGGTAACGATTCTCACCGAGTTTGTACGAGATAACTTACGCAGAGCTGATAGCCATGTAACCAAGTTGTCACAGCAACTTGCCTGAGTGACTAACGAGTCTCAAAACAATCGAAGGACAGGAGATACGCACCATTAATATCCCCTACAAAGGCCAAGGCCGCGCCCCTATAAACGTGCTCGCCTGAGCACCTAACTGCTTGATTTACCGGCTCCCTACCGGACGTCGAGCAGGCTACACGACTGCACTAGAGTCTTCCCGCACGGAAGATCGGCTGCATAACAGGGCAAGTCATAACAACAAGGCCTAGTTGCGCACATCTTGAGTGCACTTATTAGACACTCGGAACTTTGTATGCCTGCACACGGCATTGTGGCGCCTGTAAGCCGCACTTCCGAGTGCACTAGTGACCGCTGAACACCATTAACTCCGGCCTTCTAAGGCCTGATATATACAGAGGTAATTGCGATGCGCATCAGCATATTTGGTTTGGGTTACGTTGGCGCAGTATGTGCCGGTTGCCTGTCTGCACGGGGCCATGACGTAGTTGGCGTCGATGTTGCCAAAGACAAGATCGACATGATTAACGCCGGCAAATCGCCGATTGTAGAACCAGGCCTGGGCGAACTGCTGCAGCAGGGTATCCAGACCGGTCGTCTGCGCGGCACGACCAACTTCGCCGAGGCGATTCGTGATACCGACCTGTCGATGATCTGCGTCGGCACGCCAAGCAAGAAGAACGGCGACCTGGAACTGAACTACATCGAGGCCGTGTGCCGCGAGATCGGTTTTGTCCTGCGTGAAAAAACCACCCGTCACACCATCGTCGTGCGCAGCACCGTGTTGCCAGGCACCGTGGCCAACGTGGTCATCCCGATTCTGGAAGACTGCTCGGGCAAGAAGGCTGGCGTCGATTTTGGCGTAGCGGTCAACCCGGAATTCCTCCGCGAATCCACCGCCATCGCTGACTACGATCAGCCACCGATGACCGTTATCGGCGAGTTCGATACCGCCTCGGGCGACGTTCTGCAATCGCTGTACGAAGAACTCGACGCACCGATCATCCGCAAGGACATCGCCGTTGCCGAGATGATCAAGTACACCTGCAACGTCTGGCACGCGACCAAAGTGACCTTCGCCAACGAGATCGGCAACATCGCTAAAGCCGTCGGCGTCGATGGTCGTGAAGTGATGGAAGTGGTTTGCCAGGACAAGACTCTGAACCTGTCCCAGTACTACATGCGCCCGGGCTTCGCCTTCGGCGGTTCGTGCCTGCCCAAAGACGTGCGTGCGCTGACCTACCGCGCCGGTTCCCTGGACGTCGAAGCGCCGCTGCTCAACTCGCTGATGCGCAGTAACGAATCGCAAGTGCAGAACGCTTTCGACATCGTTGAAAGCCATGAAAAACGCAAAGTCGCCCTGCTCGGTCTGAGCTTCAAGGCCGGCACCGATGACCTGCGCGAAAGCCCGCTGGTCGAACTGGCGGAAATGCTGATCGGCAAGGGTTACGACCTGAGTATCTACGACAGCAACGTCGAATACGCCCGTGTCCATGGTGCGAACAAGGACTACATCGAATCGAAGATTCCGCACGTATCGTCCCTGCTCAACTCCGACTTCGACTCGGTGATCGACAACTCCGACGTGATCATCCTCGGCAACCGCGACGAGAAATTCCGTTCGCTGGCCCAGGAAGCGCCGCAGGGCAAGCAAGTCATCGACCTGGTGGGCTTCATGTCCAAGCCCACCAGCGCCGGTAGCCGCACCGAAGGCATTTGCTGGTAACGCAGCCCCAAGCGACAAGCGTCGAGCTGCAAGTCAACGCGATTGGCTTGCAGCTTGAAGCTTGCAACTTGCAGCTTCCCTTACCTTCGGATGACGGTTATGACCAAGCTCAAACATTTTTTTCTGCAATCAGCCGGCTGGCTTTTTTATCTCAGTCTGCTGATGGGCCTGGCCTTGATGCTGCCCACGTCCACATTCGACTCCGAGTCGAAGGACTTCATTTTCCTGATTGGCGCCGTAGGTATCTGGCGCTACTCGATGGGTGCAACGCACTTTGTGCGCGGCATGATTTTTCTCTACATCGTTTACCCGCACCTGCGTCGCAAAGTACGCAAGCTGGGTAAAGCGGCCGACCCGTCGCATGTGTTTCTGATGGTCACCAGCTTTCGTATTGACGCGCTGACCACCGCGCAGGTCTACAGCTCGGTGATCCGCGAAGCCATCGACTGCGAACTGCCGACCACCATTGTCTGCTCGATCGTGGAAATGTCCGACGAGCTGCTGGTCAAGGCGTTGTGGGCGCGGATGAATCCGCCGGAGCGGGTCAAGCTCGACTTCGTGCGTATCCCCGGTACCGGCAAGCGCGATGGTCTGGCCTTCGGTTTCCGCGCGATCTCCCGTCACCTGCCGGACGACCGTGCCGTGGTGGCCGTGATCGACGGCGACACCGTGCTCGGCGAAGGCGTCGTGCGCAAGACCGTGCCGTGGTTCCAGCTGTTCGGCAATGTCGGCGGCCTGACCACCAACGAGTTTTGCGAAGTGCGCGGCGGCTACATCATGAGCGAATGGCACAAGCTGCGTTTCGCCCAGCGCCACATCAACATGTGCTCGATGGCCCTGTCCAAGCGCGTACTGACCATGACCGGGCGGATGTCGGTATTCAAAGCCTCCGTGGTGACCAATCCGGAATTCATCGCCGACGTTGAAAGCGACTCGCTGCAACACTGGCGTCTGGGCCGCTTCAAGTTCCTGACCGGTGACGACAAGTCGAGCTGGTTCAGCCTGATGCGCCTGGGTTACGACACCTTCTACGTGCCGGACGCCGCGATCAACACCGTTGAGCATCCGCCGGAAAAGAGCTTCATCAAGGCCAGCCGCAAGCTGATGTTCCGCTGGTACGGCAACAACCTGCGCCAGAACTCGCGCGCACTGGGCCTGGGTATCCGCCGCTTGGGCGCGTTCACGTCGGTGGTGCTGTTCGACCAGCGCGTATCGATGTGGACTTCGCTGTTCGGCCTGACCGTTGCGCTGATCGCCAGCTTCAAGTACGGCACCGCGTTCATCCTCGTGTACCTGCTGTGGATCGGCATCACCCGCCTGATCCTGACGCTGTTGCTGTCGTGTTCCGGTCACCGCATCGGCCCTGCTTACCCGGCGATTCTGTATTACAACCAGATCGTTGGCGCCCTGGTGAAGATCTACGTTTTCTTCCGCCTCGACCAACAATCCTGGACTCGCCAGCCCACATCCCTGACCCGTGATCTCGCCAGCTTTCAACGTTGGTTCAACACCTGGTCGTCTCGGACCATGACCTTCTCCGCCGGCAGCATTTTTGTCGCCGTGCTGCTGATGATGGTCTGACCCGCTCCTATTGAATTAACAAGGAAATCGCCCCTATGAATACCGCCGTCAACGTCAACGTAGTGCATGAATCCGAAGCCCAGCGCCAGCACGCTCGCGTGAAAATCCCGGCCAAGCTGCGTTTCTTCGGCCCTGACCGGACTCCGCTCGAAGCGCGGGTCCTCGATCTGTCGGCTGGCGGTCTGGCGTTCAACGCCGGGCAGATGCCGCTGACCATCGGCGAGGTGTACAAGGCGCGTCTGCAATTTGTCATCGACAATCTCGGCCTGGCCATGGACGTTGAACTGCAGGTGCGTTCCTTCGATCGCGCCACCGGCCGCGCCGGCTGCCAGTTCCAGAACCTCGAGCCGCAGGACATTTCCACCCTGCGCCACCTGATCACTTCGCACCTGGCCGGCGACATCGTCAGCATCGGCGAAGTGCTGGCGACCCTGCAGCGCGACAACTTCACCAAGGCGCGCAAGAACAAGACCAACGACACCGGCATGACCCCGTTCGGCCGCCTGAAAGCCGTGACCTTCAGCGCCGGTATTTTCGCCGTTGGCCTGGTCGCTGCCGGTTTCATCTTCAAGTCGGTATACGGCATGTACTTCGTCAGCCACGCCCAGGCCGGTCTGGTCAGCGTGCCGGGGATGAACATCACCATGCCGCGCGACGGCACCGTACAAAGCCTGGTCAAGTCCGACGGTGTTGCCGCCAAAGGCGCACCGCTGGCGACCTTCAGCACCAGCATGCTCGACGTACTCAAGGGCCATCTGGCCGAAGACCAACTGGCCCCGGCCAAGGTTGAAGAACTGTTCGGCAAGCAAATGACCGGCACCCTGACCTCGCCGTGCGACTGCACCGTGGCCCAGCAACTGGTGGCTGACGGTCAGTACGCGAGCAAGGGCGACGTGATCTTCCAGTTGGTGCCGCGCAACACCCAGGCCAACGTTGAAGCACGCTTCTCCTATCGCCAGTTCGGTGACGTGCGTCCAGGCACTCCGGTGAGCTTCCAGATCGCCGGCGAAGACAAGACCCGCACCGGCAAGATCGTCAGCAGCACCAGCCTGAAGAGCGCCGACCTGTCCTCCGACATTCGCGTACAGATCCAGCCTGACGAGCCGCTCGACAGCAGCCTGGCCGGCCGCCCGGTGGAAGTGAACAGCGACCGTGGCCCGAACCTGAACTGGCTGATCGACAAAGCCATGGCTGCCGGTCTTTAAGTCGAGGACATGCCTGTGACTACGCATAACTTGAACACACCGCCGACCCTGTGGGAGCGAGCCTGCTCGCGAAAGGGCCAGCGCGGTTTGTCTGAAGTACCGAGTCGACTGCTTCGCGAGCAGGTCGGATCGCCGCACCGTCGCTCCCACATGGGATTGATGGTGTGCTCGCTGGCACTGGCAGTTTCTCTGGCCGGTTGCGCCGGGCTGCCCGATCAGCGTCTGGCCAACGAAGCGCTCAAGCGTGGCGACACCGCCACCGCTGCGCAGAATTACCAGCAACTGGCCGATCTGGGTTACAGCGAGGCGCAAGTCGGCCTGGCTGATATCCAGGTCGACAGCCGCGACCCGGCGCAGATGAAACAGGCCGAAGCGACTTACCGCGCAGCGGCCAGCGTGTCGCCGCGTGCCCAGGCACGTCTCGGTCGTCTGCTGGTGGCCAAGCCGGGCTCCACCGAAGCCGAGCACCACGAAGCCGAAACCCTGCTGAAAAAAGCCGCCGCCAATGGCGAAGGCAACACGTTGATCCCGCTGGCGATGCTGTATCTGCAATACCCGCACAGCTTCCCGAACATCAACGCCCAGCAGCAGATCGATCAGTGGCGCAAATCCGGTTACCCGGAAGCCGGTCTGGCGCAGGTGCTGCTGTATCGCACCCAAGGCACCTACGACCAGCACCTGGATGACGTGGAAAAAATCTGCAAGGCCGCGCTCAACACCACCGACATCTGCTACGTCGAACTGGCCACCGTCTACCAGAAACGTGGCCAGCCGGAGCAACAGGCCGAGCTGATCAAGCAGATGCAGGCCGGTTACAGCCGTGGCACCGTCACCGCGCAGCGTGTCGATTCCGTGGCCCGCGTGCTGGCCGATTCGACCCTGGGCAAGACCGACGAAAAAACCGCGCAGGCGCTGCTCGAGCCGATCGCTCCGGGCTACCCGGCGTCGTGGGTCACCCTCGCGCAATTGCTTTACGACTTCCCCGAACTGGGCGACGTCGACCAGATGATGAAGTACCTGGACAACGGCCGCGCCGCCGACCAGCCGCGCGCCGAACTGCTGCTGGGCAAGGTCTACTACGAAGGCAAACTGGTTCCGGCTGACGCGAAAGTTGCCGAGGAACACTTCCAGAAAGCCGTTGGCCGCGAAGTCGCCGCCGATTACTACCTCGGCCAGATCTACCGCCGTGGCTACCTGGGCAAGGTCTATCCACAGAAGGCTCTCGACCACCTGCTGACCGCTGCGCGCAATGGCCAGAACAGTGCCGACTTCGCCATCGCCCAGCTGTTCTCGCAAGGCAAGGGCACCAAGCCCGACCCGCTGAACGCCTACGTGTTCAGCCAACTGGCCAAGGCGCAGAACACCCCGCAAGCCGATGAACTGGCAGCGACCCTCGAGGCGCAACTGCCGCCCGAGCGCCTGCCCGAAGCCCGCCGCCTGTTGCAACAGGAACAGGCCAGCCGTGGCGCCCTGAACTCGAACACGCTGCAACTGCACGCCCTGCAAGAAGAAGACGGCGAGGAAAAACTATGAAGCTGAACCCATTCGTGAAGGCCGGTATTGGCCTCACCTTCGCGCTGCTCTGGTCTTGCCCGACACTGGCTGCGATGACTGAAAGCAAGAACTTCGGTCTGGAAGTGAAACTCACCGGCCAGTCCGAAGACGACCGTGACCTCGGCACCGCCGGCGGCGGCGACGTCAACGGCGTGGGCCTCGACCTGCGTCCGTGGATCTACGGCGAAAGCGGCGCGTGGAGCGCCTACGCGATGGGTCAGGCCGTGACCTCGACCGACATCATCGAGACCGACACCCTGCAACAATCGGACGGCGAACAGGCCACCGACAGCGGTGATCGCGAAACCAAGAAAAACTACCTGGCGATGCGCGAGTTCTGGGTCGGCTACAGCGGCTTCACGCCCTACCCTGGCGAGATCCTCAAGTTCGGTCGTCAGCGTCTGCGCAATGACGACGGCCAATGGCGCGACACCAACATCGAAGCGCTGAACTGGACCTTCGACACCACACTGCTGCGCGCCAACGCCGGTGTTGCCGAGCGTTTCAGCGAGTACCGCACCGACTTGAAAGAGCTGGCGCCGAAAGACAAGGATCGCCTGCACGCCTACGCCGACGCCGCTTACCAGTGGACGCCGGGCCAGTGGGTCGGCATTCGCGGTCACCATACCCACGATGACGGCAAACTCGATTACGCCGAGCCGGGCGTCCCGCGCGACTCGCTGGACAAGACCGAGAACGGCGACATCAGCTGGATCGGCCTGACCGCCGACAGCGACGCCTACAACTGGCGCAACACCAACACCGTCAACTACTGGGGCAGCATCACCGGCATGAGCGGCGACCGCGACACGGTCAACGCGCTGAACGCCGACGGCACGCGCCCGACCCAAGCCAAGCGCAGCGATGACATCAGCGGCTGGGCAGCCGATGTCGGCGTGCGTCTGCGCCTCGATCCGCAGTGGCAAGTCGGCGGTGCCTACGCCCGCGCCAGTGCCGATTACGAACAGAACGGTTTGGAGAGCAACCGCTCCAACTACACCGGTACCCGCTCGCGCGTGCACCGTTTCGGCGAAGCGTTCCGTGGCGAAATGAACAACATGCAGACCGCCACCCTGTTCGGTTCGTGGATGGTCAACGACGAGTACGACGCCAGCCTGATCTACCACAAATTCTGGCGTGTCGACGGCAACAAGCCGGTCGGCAGCAACGGCATCAACGCGGTGGAAAACAACACCGACGACGTCACCGGCGCAATCCTCTCCAGCACATCCTTGCCGCTTGAAGATGGCAACAAGGACCTGGGTCAGGAAATGGACCTGGTCGTCACCAAGTACTTCAAGCAAGGCCTGTTGCCGGCGGCGTTGAGCCAGTCGATCGACGAGCCTTCGGCACTGGTGCGTTTCCGTGGCGGTGTATTCAAACCGGGCGATGCCTACGGCAGCCAGGTTGATTCCTACATGCACCGCGCATTCATTGACGTGATCTGGCGCTTCTGATGCAAACCGCCAAGGGAGTGCCCGACATGATCAGCACCAGAACAGGCTCACTCAGCCTGCTGGCCGGCGCGATGCTGCTGGCCAGCGCCGGCGCCTTCGCCAATGTTGAACCGGCGAAACCTGCGACCGTGGCCAAAGAACTGCAACAGGCCAAGACCTACACCGTCAGCAGCGCGCCGACCGACGCGCTGAAACTGGCCAAGCCGACACTGCCCGACCTCTCCGGCTTCACCGCCGAAGCCGCAGCCGCGAAGATCGTGCGCAGCAAGCCGGGCAAGATCAGCGTGCGCCGGATGATGCAGGAAAACGCCCTGAAGGACTTCATCGGCGGCGATAACAAGATGGCCGAATGGGTGGTGCGTCAGCACGGCATCCCGCAGGCGATCTTCATCGACGACGGCTACATGAACCTCAAGGATCTGGCGAAAAAACTGCCCAAGCAGTATTTCAGCGAGACGTCCCCGGGCGTGTACCTGGCCAAATTGCCGATCGTGGTCGGCGAGAAAGGCATCCTCGAAATCGATGGCCAGACCCAGGAACTGCGCCTGTCCCAAGAGGCCGGTTCGTTCCTGGTCAACGACGGCAAACTGTTCGTGCGTGACACCAAAGTCACCGGCTGGCGCGAGAAGGACAACGGCCCGGCGACCTTCCGTTCGCCGAAGGAATTCCGTCCGTTCCTGCTCGCCTGGGGCGGCACCGAGACCTACATCGTCAACAGCAAGATGGCCAGTTTCGGTTACGCCAACAGTAAGTCGTACGGGGTGAGTATTTCCCAGTACACGCCGAACATGGCCAAGGTCCTCAAGCGCCCGGAACCGACCGGCTGGATCGTCGGCTCCGAGTTCTCGGACATGTGGTACGGCTTCTACTGCTACGAAACCAGCGACTTTGTGGTCAAGGGCAACACCTACAAAGACAACATCGTCTACGGCATCGACCCGCATGACCGCTCGCACCGTCTGATCATTGCCGAGAACACCGTTCACGGCACGAAGAAGAAGCACGGGATCATTATTTCCCGTGAGGTCAACGACAGCTTCATCTTCAACAACAAGAGTTTCGACAACAAGTTGTCGGGCCTGGTGATCGACCGTAACAGCGTCAACAACATCATTGCCTACAACGAGATCTACAAGAACCACACCGACGGCATCACGCTCTACGAGTCTGCCGACAACCTGCTGTGGGGCAACAAGGTCATCAGCAATACCCGTCACGGCATTCGTATCCGTAACAGCGTGAACATCCGCCTCTACGAAAATGTTGCCATGACCAACGGCCTGACCGGTATCTACGGCCACATCAAGGACCTGACCGACACCGACCGTGACATCAAGCTCGACCCGTTCGACGCGCAGGTCTCGCTGATCGTCGTCGGCGGCGAGCTGGCGGCCAATGGCAGCGGCCCGCTGTCGATCGACTCGCCGCTGAGTGTCGAGCTGTATCGCGTGTCGATGCTGGCGCCGACCAAGTCCAGCGGGATCAGCTTCAACGGCATCCTCGGCGAGCGCCAGGATGAAATTCTCGATCTGTTGGTGCGCCAGCAGAAAGCCGTGCTGATCGACCCTGTCGAACGCCAGACCGAATTGCAGGACTGAGGATAATTTTTATGCACCCACACATGATCAAACTGCTCAGCCTCTCGGCCCTGACCCTCGGCATTCTCGCTGCCGGCAACGCCCGCGCCGACGCTGACGGCGCAAGCGTCACGCCACCGAAGTTCACCGCCGAGCCGTGCTGCAACCTGTGCCCGGCGGCCCATGACGCGAAGAACTACACCACGCGTTATCAGCAGAACTTCACCACCCTGGTACAGGCTCAGGGCGACTGGCTGTTCCGTACCCAGGAAGACCTGCGCACCGAGTTCAACACCACGCCGGCCGGCTACAAGCGCCTGCAACAGTTGCACGATGCGTTCAAGAGCAAAGGCGTCGAGTTGGTGATCGTCTACCAGCCGACCCGTGGCCTGGTGAACCGCAACAAGCTCAACCCGCAGGAAAAAGCCGCGTTCGATTACGAGAAAGCCCTGGGCAACTACAAGACCATGCTCGGCCGTTTCGCCAAGATGGGCTACGTGGTGCCGGACCTGTCGCCACTGACCAACGAATCGCTGCCGGACACCCTGCCCGCCCACGATTTCTACTTCCGTGGCGACCAACACTGGACACCTTACGGTGCCCAGCGCACGGCAAAAATCGTCGCCGAAAAGGTCAAGCAGATCCCGGCCTTCGCCGACATTCCCAAGCGTGAATTCGAGACCAAGCGCTCCGGACGCATGGGCAAGACCGGCACTCTGCACAACATGGCCGGGCAACTGTGCGGCACCAGCTACGCGATCCAGTACATGGACCAGTTCACCACCGAGCCGAAAGGCGAGGCTGGTGACGGCGACCTGTTCGGCGATTCCGGCAATCCGCAGATCACCCTGGTCGGTACATCGCACAGCGGCAAGAACTACAACTTTGCCGGTTTCCTCGAAGAAGCCATCGGCGCCGACATCCTCAACGTGGCCTTCCCCGGCGGCGGCTTCGAAGGTTCGATGCTGCAGTACCTGGGCAGCGAGGAATTCCAGAAGACCCCGCCGAAGATTCTCATCTGGGAATTCTCGCCGCTGTATCGCCTCGACCAGGAAACCATCTATCGCCAGATGATGGCCCTGCTCGATAACGGTTGCGAAGGCAAGGACGCGCAGATGTCCGCCAGTGCCACGCTGAAGCCGGGCAGCAAGCAAGAACTGCTGGTCAACAGCAAGAACCTGAACCTGCAGAACGCCAACCATCAGGTCGACATCCGCTTCGCCGACACGTCGGTGAAAACCCTGCAAGCCACCCTCTGGTACATGAACGGTCGCCACGAGGACATCAAGATCGAGAAACCGGAAACCTCCGACACCGACGGTCGTTTCGCCTTTGAGCTGCGCACGGACGAAGACTGGGCCTCGCAAAACCTGCTGGCGGTCGAAGTCCAGGGTCCTGAAGCCGGACCTGACGCCGCGCCACAAAAAGTCGAAGCGAAAATCTGCAAACGCAACGTATTCCCGGGCGTCGGTCAACAGACCGCGCAGCTCGGGCAATGAGGTCTGCTATGCGAAATCCGAAACTGAAAAACCTGTTGGCACCGACACTTCTGAGCCTGGCGATGTTCGCCGGGGCAACTCAGGCTGCCGCGCCATTGCGTCCACCGCAGGGCTACTTCGCCCCGGTGGATAAATTCAAGACCGGCGACAAGAGCGATGGCTGCGACGCGATGCCGGCGCCGTACACCGGTCCGCTGCAATTTCGCAGCAAATACGAAGGTTCGGACAAGGCCCGCGCGACGCTGAACGTGCAGTCGGAAAAAGCCTTTCGCGACACCACCAAAGACATCACCACGCTGGAACGCGGCACCGCCAAGCGCGTCATGCAGTTCATGCGCGACGGTCGCCCGGAACAGCTCGAATGCACGCTCGACTGGCTGACCGCGTGGGCCAAGGCTGACGCGTTGATGTCCAAAGACTTCAACCACACCGGCAAGTCGATGCGCAAATGGGCGCTGGGCAGCATGGCCTCGTCGTACATTCGCCTGAAATTTTCCGACTCGCATCCACTGGCCCAGCACCAGCAGGAAGCGCAGGTGATCGAAGCCTGGTTCAGCAAAATGGCTGATCAGGTGGTCAGCGACTGGGACAACCTGCCGCTGGAAAAAACCAACAACCACTCGTACTGGGCCGCCTGGTCGGTGATGGCCACCGCCGTCGCCACCAACCGCCGCGACCTGTTTGATTGGGCGGTGAAGGAATACAAGGTCGGCGTCAATCAAGTCGATGCCGATGGCTTCCTGCCCAACGAACTCAAGCGCCAGCAACGCGCCCTCGCCTATCACAACTACGCCCTGCCGCCGCTGGCGATGATCGCCAGTTTCGCCCAAGTCAATGGTGTCGATCTGCGTCAGGAAAACAATGGCGCACTGAAGCGTCTGGGTGACCGCGTGTTGGCCGGCGTCAAGGACCCTGACGAGTTCGAAGAAAAGAACGGCAAAAAGCAGGACATGACCGACCTGAAAGAGGACATGAAATTCGCCTGGCTCGAACCGTTCTGCACGCTCTACACCTGTGCGCCGGATGTGATCGAGAAGAAGCGCGACATGCAACCGTTCAAGACTTTCCGTCTTGGCGGCGACCTGACCAAGGTCTACGACCCGTCGCATGAAAAGGGCTAAAAGCCCCTCACCCTAACCCTCTCCCGGAGGGAGAGGGGACTGACCGAGGTGGCTGTGCGAGTTACGCCGAAATGAAATACCGAGTCGATCTCCATTTTTGAAAACCATGGAGATCAGGCTCCCTCTCCCTCCGGGAGAGGGCGGGGGGTGAGGGGCGCGGTCTGAAGGCCAGCTCCGACCTCAAGCGAACACTGTGTCACCCCTCCACTATCACGGGGGGTTTGGGGGGGCTTTGGCCCTTGACTGTTGGTTCAAACATGGAGAGATCGGGATGGTATTTTCATCCAACGTGTTCCTGTTTCTGTTCTTGCCGATCTTTCTCGGCTTGTACTACCTGAGCGGGCAACGCTATCGCAACCTGCTGCTGCTGATCGCCAGCTACGTGTTCTACGCCTGGTGGCGAGTGGACTTCCTCGCGCTGTTCGCAGCGGTCACGCTGTGGAACTACTGGATCGGCCTCAAGGTCGGTGCTGCCGGCGTGCGAACCAAACCGGCGCAGCGCTGGCTGCTGCTCGGCGTGGCCGTCGACCTGTGCATCCTCGGCTACTTCAAGTACGCCAACTTCGGTGTCGACAGCATCAACGAGATCATGACTTCGTTCGGTCTCGAGCCGTTCATCCTCACCCACGTGCTGCTGCCGATCGGTATTTCGTTCTACATCTTCGAATCGATCAGCTACATCATCGACGTGTACCGTGGCGACACTCCGGCGACGCGCAACCTGATCGACTTCGCAGCATTCGTGGCGATCTTCCCGCACCTGATTGCCGGCCCGGTCCTGCGTTTCCGCGATCTGGCCGACCAGTTCAACAACCGCACGCACACCCTCGACAAGTTCTCCGAGGGCTGCACGCGGTTCATGCAGGGTTTCATCAAGAAGGTCTTCATCGCCGACACCCTCGCTGTGGTCGCCGACCATTGCTTCGCCCTGCAGAACCCGACCACGGGTGACGCCTGGCTCGGTGCGCTGGCGTACACCGCGCAGCTGTATTTCGACTTCTCCGGCTACAGCGACATGGCCATCGGCCTGGGCTTGATGATGGGTTTCCGCTTCATGGAAAACTTCAAGCAGCCGTACATCAGCCAGTCGATCACCGAGTTCTGGCGCCGCTGGCACATCAGCCTCTCCACCTGGCTGCGTGACTACCTGTACATCACCCTCGGCGGTAACCGTAAAGGCACGCTGATGACCTATCGCAACCTGTTCCTGACCATGCTGCTCGGTGGTCTGTGGCACGGCGCGAACATCACTTACATCATCTGGGGCGCCTGGCACGGCATGTGGCTGGCGATCGAAAAAATGCTCGGTCTGAACACTTCGCCGCGCAGCCTCAACCCGATCCGTTGGGCACTGACCTTCCTGCTGGTAGTGATGGGCTGGGTGATCTTCCGTGCCGAGAACCTGCACGTTGCCGGGCGCATGTACGGCGCGATGTTCAGCTTCGGCGACTGGTCGCTGTCGGAACTCAATCAGGCCAGCCTGACCGGTCTGCAAGTGGCAACCCTGGTGGTGGCTTACGTGACCCTGGCCTTCTTCGGCCTGCGTGACCTGTACACCAATCAGCCGCCAGCCAAGACCAAACCGGAAGTCAACGTCGAGGCCGATGGCCCTGCGACCGCGACGCCGGGAATGATCAAGGCAGCGCCTGGGGAAAATCCGGCGAGCATCCACGAACCTGGCTACACCGTCGGCGTCGAAGCCCAGGTGCAACCGGCCTACTGGACCGCCGACTGGTCGCGCTACGTGATGCGCGGGCTGATCCTGCTGCTGTTCATCGCCTCGATTCTCAAACTCTCGGCGCAAAGCTTCTCGCCGTTCCTTTACTTCCAGTTCTGAGGGATCTGACATGACCCGCTCATTACGCATCTTCTACATCGCCCTGTTCCTGGTGACGCTGTTGGTCCTCGGTCTGTGGTCGATTCGCAGCTTCTTCGGCTTCAGCACCAACGCCGACGCGACGGTGCTCAATGGCCGCTGGACCAAGGCGGTGGAAACCCACTACGACGATGAATTCCCGATCAAGCGTCTGGGCACCAACCTCTGGGCCGCGCTGGATTTCAAACTGTTCAACGAAGGTCGTCCGGGCGTCGTGCTCGGCCGCGACCAGTGGTTGTACAGCGATGAAGAATTCAACCCGATCGTCAACGAACAGCAGAACCTGCAAGGCAACTACGCGCTGGTCGAAGGCGTGCGCCAGACCCTGAAAGAGAAAGGCGTGAAACTGGTGATGGCGATCGTCCCGGCCAAGGTGCGTCTGTATCCGGAGCATCTGGATGAAGTGAAGCCTTCGAGCATTCACCAGAACCTGTATCAGGATTTCCACGCCCGTGTCGCGGCCGACAAGATCCTCGCCCCTGACCTGCTCGGCCCGCTGCAACAGGCCAAGCAGAACGGTCAGCAAGTGTTCCTGCGCACCGACACTCACTGGACCCCGGAAGGTGCCGAGATCGCAGCCAACACTCTGGCGAAAACCATTGCCGAGAAATTCCCGCTGAGCGGCGAGCCACAGCGCTTCGTTACCACGCCAGCAGAGAAGGTCACGCACAAGGGCGACCTGCGTCTGTTCCTGCCGCTCGATCCGCTGTTCGAAAACATGATGCCGGCGCCTGAGCCACTGCTCAAACGCAACACCGTTGCCGCCGAGCAGCCTGCCGGTGACGACGCCCTGTTCGCCAACAGCGAAGTACCGGTCGCGCTGATCGGCACCAGCTACAGCGCCAACCCCAACTGGAACTTCGTCGGTGCGCTCAAACAAGCGCTGCACAGCGACGTCGTCAACTACGCCGAAGACGGCCATGGCCCGATTCTGCCGATGCTCAGCTACCTGAAAAGCGATGACTTCAAGAACAGCCCGCCACAAGTGCTGATCTGGGAGTTTCCTGAACGATATCTGCCTGTGAACAACGAAATCGGCGACGCCGACCCGCAGTGGGTCGCAGAGCTCAAACAAGCCGGCGCCCGCCAACAAAACGTAGCCATCAACACTAAATCCGAGACGCCCGATCGGGCGCAAAACTGAAAGAGAGGTACACCATGACTTTCACTACAACTCCTCGTCGTCTCGCTAAAAGCTTCGCACTGGTTGCTGGCCTCAGCGTACTTTCCGTCCCAGCCTTCGCCGGTGGCGACGCCGCCCTGTACGGCCCGACCGCACCGAAAGGTTCGACCTTCGTGCGTGTCTACAACGCCAGCAACGCTGAAGTCAGCGCGACTGTCGGCAGCACCAACCTGAGCGACATCGCGCCACTGGCCAGCAGCGACTTCAGCTTCATGCCGGGCGGCGACTACAGCGCCAAAGTCGGCAGCCAGACCCTGCCGGTGAAACTCGCCGGTGACCACTACTACACCCTGGTCAACAACGCTTCCGGCGCGCCGCAACTGATCGAAGAGCCGCCGTTCAAGAACAAGCAGAAGTCCCTGGTGCGTGTACAGAACCTCAGCGACAAATCGCTGACCCTGAAAACCGCCGACGGCAAGACCGAAGTGGTGCCGAACGTGGCAGCCAAGGGCCGTGGCGAACGTGAAATCAACCCGGTGAAAGTCAGCCTGGCACTGTACGAAGGCGACAAGAAAGTCGGCGACGTGAAACCAGTCGCCCTGGAGCGTGGTGAGGCAGCGGTGCTGTACGTCACCGGCAACGGCAGCAACCTGTCGCCAGTCTGGGTGAAACGCCCGGTGTCGACTCGCTAATCCTTTTGTGAACTGACGCAGTACCCCTTGTGGGAGCGAGCCTGCTCGCGAATACGGTCTGACATGCAACATCAATGTCGACTGAGCCATCGCCATCGCGAGCAGGCTCGCTCCCACAGGGCTCTAACCAAATTGATTTTATGGAGTAAACATTATGATTCCGGTGATCTTGTCAGGTGGTAGCGGTTCGCGTCTGTGGCCTCTTTCGCGCAAGCAATTCCCCAAGCAATTTCTCGCCCTGACCGGCGAACACACACTGTTTCAGCAAACCCTCGAGCGCCTGGTGTTCGAAGGTATGGACACGCCGATCGTGGTCTGCAACAAGGAACACCGTTTCATCGTCAACGAGCAACTGGCCGCGCGCAATCTGGAATGCCAGCGCATCCTGATGGAACCGTTCGGCCGCAACACGTCGCCGGCCGTGGCCCTGACCGCGATGATGCTGGTCAATGAAGGCCGTGACGAATTGATGCTGGTGCTGCCGGCCGACCACGTGCTGGAAGACCAGAAAGCCCTGCAACGCGCGCTGGCCCTGGCCACCGTCGCAGCCGAGAACGGCGAGATGGTCCTGTTCGGCGTGCCAGCGACCAAGCCGGAAACCGGCTACGGCTACATCAAGTCCACCGCCGACTCGCTGCTGCCGGAAGGCGTCAGCCGCGTCTCGCACTTCGTCGAAAAACCGGACGTCAAACGTGCCACCGAATACGTTGAATCCGGCGGTTACTACTGGAACAGCGGCATGTTTCTGTTCCGCGCCAGCCGCTTCCTCGAAGAGCTGAAAAAACACGATCCGGACATCTACGACACCTGCCTGCTGACTCTCGAGCGCAGCCAGCAGGACGCCGACACCGTGACCCTGGACGAAGCCACTTTCGCCTGCTGCCCGGACAATTCGATCGACTACTCGGTGATGGAAAAAACCCAGCGCGCCTGCGTGGTGCCACTGAGCGCCGGCTGGAGCGATGTCGGTTGCTGGTCGTCGCTGTGGGAAGTCAACGAGAAAGACGCCAACGGCAACGTCAGCAAAGGCGACGTGGTCATCCAGGACAGCAAGAACTGCATGATCCACGGCAACGGCAAACTGGTCTCGGTGATCGGTCTGGAAAACATCGTCGTGGTCGAAACCAAGGACGCGATGATGATTGCCCACAAGGACAAGGTCCAGGGCGTCAAGCAGATGGTCAACACCCTCAATGCCCAGGGCCGCAGCGAAACCCAGAACCACTGCGAAGTCTATCGTCCGTGGGGCTCGTACGACTCGGTGGACATGGGCGGGCGTTTCCAGGTCAAGCACATCTCGGTCAAGCCGGGCGCGTGCCTGTCGCTGCAGATGCACCACCACCGCGCCGAACACTGGATCGTGGTCAGCGGCACCGCCGAAGTGACCTGCGACGAGAACGTGTTCCTGCTTACCGAAAACCAGTCGACCTACATCCCGATCGCCTCGGTGCATCGCCTGCGCAACCCGGGCAAGATCCCGCTGGAAATCATTGAAGTGCAGTCAGGTTCGTATTTGGGTGAAGACGATATCGAGCGTTTCGAAGATATCTATGGTCGCTCCACCCCGATCGAACGCGGCGTGTCGGTGAAGACCATCGCGCAGTGATCGATCACTAAAACGAGAAGCCCTCGTCCAGCCCGTTGCGTTCCCTATCCGCAGCGGGCTGGGCGGGGGCTTTTTTTCGTCTAGCCGAAGCCCGAGTTTCGGCGAGATCTGTTCATCCACTTGTCTTCGGCAGTTGCGCCATCAATCGCATGAACACCCTCCAACGGCGCGGTAAAACCGGCAGCCAATAGTTGTTGCGTCCACAAGCTTGGGGCTGTGCGCTGCTCTGGGAGCTGCGCTTGATGCCGCGCAGACGATGGCTGGTTCAACGATTGAAAGTCTATTGCGGGCGTACTCAAAGGCGCTGACAAGGGCGCATTGACGGGGCTGCTGAGCACTCTATGTTGAATGCGCGTCTGCGCCTCTGAAATATGCATCGCATTGCCCATGGCTACACCCATTGCCCCCAACCAACTGCGCGGCAGGATTGGAGGTGTGCATCAATAGCTTCCCACCGCCCTTGAACAAGTTGGCTACAGCCCCGCGTCGAGCAGCCAATACGTCGGGATCTTCCACAGGGCTATTGAAAGCAACAGACAAGGGACCCATTACTCGACTGGTAATCTGCTCACCCACCACTCGATTCATTGCTGACGAAACCAGCTCGCCGGAGTGATACAGCACGGCACCGGACGGCGATGCCGTGTTCGTCCGGGCGGCAGCAATAACGTGCGCCTGATGGGTGTTGAGCACAGACTTGTCCTTTGCACCCAACTCAGCCAGCACTATGGGTATTTCGTTGCGATAGGCCTGAACACCGGGGTTCGGATCGTTCTCGAAGTAAAGTCGGACAGGCTGCATGCCAGCAGCCTGGACCGTATTCACCAGTCCCTGATCCGCCATATCGTGATAGCGCCGATCCTTTGGCGCGCTTTGCGCCTTGTCCGGGTCAAGACCGTCACTGTCTCGATAGACCGCCGGGTTGTTGCGCATGGCCCGGTAGCGGTTATGGCCGTCAACGGGCCCAGCCGGATCGGGATTCAACCAGCGCTGGCGCCACGGCATGTAATAGCGATAGCCGTAGTAATAGGGCCCGGTCGCGTCGCGCTCCTTGCCTGAATAACGCACGGTTTTATAACTGACATCGGGCTCATCGACCCACGCAGTCGCACCGAACAGATAGAAATACTCGCGGCTGATCAGTTGTGCGTCAGCGTCCAGCTCAAGACTGATCGAGCCCAGATGATCGCTGAAACTGTATCGGTAGAGGTCGTTGATACCCATCGGGGGCGGGCTTTCCCAGTGCAGAACGCGGACGTTGTTGAGGCCGGTCTGCACGGTGATGACTTGCAGGTTCTCGCCCGTACCCATGTCGGTGCGCAACTCCAGCGCCGGCAGATAACGGACGTCCGTGAGCAGGTTGCGCGCGTTGGTCCGGGATGACCCCGATTTACGCACACGCTGACCGGCGCCGTCATAAAGATACCTTTCGCAATCATCAACGCCTGATCCGCGTTGCACGGCCGCTACTGAATCCAGCTGATTGCGCAGATTCCATTGCAACTGGCGTCCCTGATCCAGCAACAGCAAATTGCCTCGAGCATCGAATGCTGCGCCGATCTCTGCCTCGTCGGGCGGCACGCCATTGCGCCACGGCAGGCAACGATTGCTGTAGCGCGCGGCCTGTAGTTGATGCCCAGGACTTTGTGCGCCAACGTGAGTCAGCTTGAGCAGATTGCCGCCAGTATCGTAGTGATAGTCCTGCGTGTAATTGGCCACCGCTGTCGGCCCGCCACCGGCAGCGCCGGCCTCCCAGCCAGTGGCGTGGATCAACTGGTAAAGACTGTCGTAGCGATAACGACTGACCGGCTCGATGCGCTGGTTGGCGAACCAGCGCACGGGTAATGCCTGGTCGTGGATGCTCGTTACATTGCCCATCGGGTCGTAGGCATAGAGCAGATGCTGCAGCACATTGCCCTGCTCATCCTCAGCGTGACGCGTGAGCAGGCGGCCGTCTTCGGGTCGGTAGCTCAGCGCTGTCAATACGCCGTTGCCTGCCAGTTCATGAGTGACTTGTCCGTAAGCGTCGTAGCGAATATCACTGACGACCGAATAGTCCTGAGTTTGAAGCTTGAGCCGTACGTCAGCCGAGCGTAAATGGCCGTGGAAAGTCAGTGCGAAGGCCTGCCGATTGCCACCGGCATCGAACTGTTCGAGTACAGGTCCCAGCGGCGCATAGCGCCATTGCGTGGTTGCCCCTTCGGGCTCGAGCAATTGCTGTCGATCGACGATGGCCTCGGGCCAATCCGCGGCAACCGGTTTAAGCGTGAAGTGACGGGTGTTTTCACTGCACTGCCCGGTGATTGCAAATTGCGTGAACAGAACACTGCCGCCCGGATCGTCATGGCGGATCAACTGACCGAGCTGATTGCGCAACGGATCACCCGCACCGGGACGGCCGTAGGCGAAACGCTCGGCACTGCGCCGAGGTACGCCAGCGCCTTCTTCGAACACCGCGAGCGGGCGCAGCAAATCATCGTATTCAATATGGCGGCATGTGCCGCGGCTGTCCCAACTGAACAGAATTTCGCCAGCCAAACCGGGTAACTGCACTTCAATGCCGGCATCACTGCTGTCCGAGCGCAGCGGGGTATCGTTGAGGGCGTAGACGCTGGGGACACTGGCGGGCGCCTGCGGATCAATCGCTTGCAGCGCCCACAATCGCGCATCCCATTGTTTGACCGCGCGCCCGGCGGCGTCGCGCAACGTCCGCTCGATCCGCGATTCAGCCTCGCGGGCTTCATCTGCCCGCCAGTAATTCACTGCCAGGATGGCCAAGCCGCGCGGATCGTTCACGGCAAGCATCGGCGTTTTGCTGTGGATGCCCATAGTGCGTCAACGCTCCTGAGTGCCTCTAACCATCAAAACAAACGCCCGCCGATAGGGCTACTGTCAGAAATTACAGTCTCGACCGACGGTATGATCGCCTTCGTCACCAATACCCATCGTGCGAGGCCTTCGGTAGGATGGAGCGCATTCCTCCAAGGAGCGTTCAAGCATGTTCATCGGCATCCTGCTGGTCATCACCTGGCTGATCCTGCTGCTGCGCTACCCGGCCAAGGCCTTGCCGGTGTCGGTGGCCGCTGCCATCGGCCTCGGCTTCGTGGCCATGTGGGTGGTGTGGCTGGACAACCGCGAGATCAAGCAACTGGCGCGTCTGGAACTGCGCATTGCCTACGCTCCCGAACAATGCCCGGCCGACCGTCCGCTGCAATTGAAAATGAACAATGGCAACGACGTGCCGCTGACCGAACTGCGTTGGCGCATCGCCGCTTATGCGCCGGGCGATACGGTCAACCTGGCCGATAATCAATACACCGCCCCGCGCTATCGCGGCCCCGGCGAATTGCAGGCCGGCGCGACCTGGGAAGATTGTTTGCCCTTGCCGCCGCTGCGTCCCGGCTATCGCCCGCAAACCCTGGAGTTTCGCGCCGAGCATTTGCAGGGTAGTTTCTCTGACTGATCCCCTCCCCCGACTTTTTTGCACAAGGAATGCGCCATGCCCGTTGCGTTGATTACCGGTTGTTCCAGCGGCATCGGCCGCGCCTTGGCCGACGCGTTCAAAGCGGCCGGCTACGAAGTCTGGGCCAGTGCGCGCAAGGCTGAAGATGTCAGCGCGCTGGGCGCTGCCGGTTTCACCGCTATCGAGCTGGACGTCAACGATGGCGCCGCGCTGGAGCAACTCGCCGAGCGCCTGAACCAGCAACACGGCGGCCTCGATGTGTTGATCAACAACGCCGGTTACGGCGCGATGGGGCCGCTGCTCGATGGCGGCGTGCAGGCGATGCAGCGCCAGTTCGAAACCAATGTATTTTCGATTGTCGGCGTCACCCGCGCGTTGTTTCCGCTGCTGCGTCCGGCCAAGGGGCTGGTGGTGAATATCGGCAGTGTGTCGGGTGTTTTGGTCACGCCGTTTGCCGGCGCCTACTGCGCGTCCAAAGCGGCGGTGCATGCGCTGAGTGATGCGCTGCGCATGGAACTGGCGCCGTTCGGTATCCGCGTAATGGAAGTTCAGCCAGGCGCAATTGAATCGAGCTTTGCGAAGAATGCCGGACATGAAGCCGAGCAGTTGATCAACGAGCAATCGCCGTGGTTTCCATTGCGTGAAGGCATTCGCGCACGGGCCAAGGCATCGCAGGACAAGCCGACGCCTGCCAATGAGTTTGCCGCCGAGTTGCTCAAGGCTGTGCAGCAGAGCCAACCGCCACGGTTGGTGCGCATCGGCAATGGCAGCCGCGCGTTGCCGTTGTTGGCGGCGTTGCTGCCGAAGGGATTGCTGGAATCGACGTTGATGAAGCGGTTCGGGTTGCGTGGAAATCTTTGATTACAACCGATCAAATTGCCAAGCGGATCAGTACACGTAGAATGCGCGTCACTTGAAGCCTCCAATGCTTGAAGTAACCCCAATAGCGCAAGGAGTCGCTCGGGCAAACATCGAAGCAAGGGAATTGCTGATCCTCTCCTCTCGCGACTGTTCCCGCCCGGAACAGTCGCTGCTTTGTTGACCTGCCTGACGCGAGCCCTGCATACACGCTTCAACTCAGATCAGGAAACAGCTTTTGAAACTCCTCCACGTATTGCCACTGGCACTGCTCACCTTGCTGGCTGGCTGCGCGACCAAAGAACCTTCCCTCAATGACACACTGCCCAAACTGACCCTGCAAAACGTGCTACCGGTCGTTGCCGCCAACGAGCACTGCAATGCGCAGATGGACAGCGACATTCTGTACGGCGTGGGCTACCAGCTATACGAAAACGGCGAGTACAAGGATGCCAAAACCTGCATGGTCATGGCCGCCCCAAAGCACACTCGCGCGTTCTGCTACCTGTCGATGACTACCCGTTACGACAGCACCCTCAGCGCCGACCAACGTAACACTGAAGCCTTCAACTACATGGCTTATGCGGCGATGCAGAACGACTGGTGCGCTGAGTACGGTATGTACGAGAGCTACAAATTCGGCACAGTCGGGGCCAAGAAAGATGTGGCGCTCGCCACTCGTTGGCTCGAGCGCTCCTCGCTGCACGGATATGCCGAATCCCAGCAGATATTGATCGAGCAATATGAGGAGCAGGGCAATCTGAGCGCCGCCTACGCCTGGACCAGAATCATGGCCAATGCCGAAGACACCGCGGCTGGCGATGACCTGAAGGCCAAGATGAACGCCGCTCAGATCGCAGAAGGCGACAAGCTCTACAGCGAGCTCCTGACCCAGGTCACCAGCAAGAAAGCATTGATCGAAGAAGCGCGTGAAGAAGACGTCGGACGATACTCCGCCGATATCTATCAGAACTATCCGGATACCTTCAAAGGAATGTCGTCAGTCGAGCGTTACGACTATGTGAAGCAAACCATGCTGACGGCTATCAAACAGCCGTTCACCAAAAGCCGTGGCGACGTAATGAGCTACATCGTGATCAATCGCGCCGCTCAGCTGAAATTACCTGACGCGAACATCGCGAATGACAACCGAATCGTCTCGCTGATGGAAGATCAAGAGCTGTCGGTCGACGAAACCATCGAATCCGGATTACGGGTGGTCAGCAAGTTCTACTGATACATACCCAGCTGTGGCGAGGGAGCTTGTTCCGCCGGGCGGCGCGGCGGCCCGCAAAAGGTGAGCGCTGCGCACTCAAGCGGGAGCAAGCGCCCCTCGCCACACTACCCTTGTTGATACTCGCTATTTGATGTCGTCCTGCTTTACGACGACCGTGCAAGTAATTCCCGCCGCCAGCAACACGCCCTCCGGCACCTCATCAATATGAATCCGCACCGGCACGCGCTGCGCCAGGCGTACCCAGTTGAACGTCGGGTTCACATCCGCGATGAGCTCGCGGCTTTCAGGGTTGTCGCGATCGTAGATCCCGCGAGAAATGCTTTCGACATGTCCCTTGAGCACTTCGCCGCTCATCAATTGCATGTCGGCTTTGTCACCCACTTTGACGTGCGGCAGTTTGGTTTCTTCGAAGAAGCCGTAGACCCAGAAAGAATTCATGTCGACAACGGCCATTTTCGCCTCGCCGATTCGTGCGTAGTCGCCACGATGCACATTGAGGTTGGTCACGTAACCGTCGACCGCGGCGCGTACTTCGGTGCGTTTGAGGTTGAGTTCGGCGGCTTCAAGCTGCGCCTGGGCGTGTTGGTAATCGGCCAGCGCGGCGTCGGCGATGTTGCTGGCGTCGTCGCGGTTTTCCTTGGAGATCACCAGGTTGTCGAGATCGGCGCGGCGGTGCGCGTTGACCTTGCGCATTTCCCAGGTCGACTTGCGCGAAGCCACCAGTGACTGCGCCTGCTTGACCGCGATGCGGTAGTGCTCGGGGTCGATGCGCATCAGCAGATCGCCCTTCTTCACCAACTGGTTGTCGCGCACCGGCACTTCGATCACTTCGCCGGTGACGTCGGCAGCGACGTTGATGATGTCGGCACGCACGCGACCATCGCGGGTCCACGGCGTGTTCATGTAGTGCTCCCACAACGTGCGGCCAATCCACAGCGCCAGGGCCAACACCAGCAGGGTCGCGAGCAGGCTGAAAAACTTTTTCATCAAGATGTTCTCAACGGTAGACAGTCAGCGCCATGGCGCCGAACAGACAGGTAAAAAGGCTCAGACGCAGCAGCGCCGGGTGCCAGAAAAAACGGTACAGGTCGAACCCCGAGAGGAAGCGGTCAACTGCCCAGGCCAGTCCCGCAGCAATGAAAAACATCAGGGTCATGGTCGGCATGTACACGCCGTGGAAGGCGATTTCACGAGGCATGGGCGAGTCCTTCGGGCCTGGCAGTAGCGAATTCGGCGAGAGGTGATTGCGGGTCGAGCAGCGAGGTGCGGATGAAGTGCAGGTAGCTTTTCACCCGGCGCAACGCCGAGGTATCGAAGTGCGGCGCGAACGGCTCGTCGGTGGCGGCGACGCGGCTGATCGCGTGATCGACCGCCACCAGTGCGCGCTCGAGATTGCTCGCGTTCGGCTGCAAAAACAGGCGCACCAACGCGCGCCCCATCACGCGGATTGCCTGGCGCCACGGCTGCGATTCGGCATACGCCGGGTGCACCGGCAGGATCGCCTGTTCCTTGCGCAACTCGATGATCGCGTGGCCGACTTCGAGCACCACGAACATCCAGCGCAGCAGACTCTTCTGCACCTTCGGTTGTCCTGCCGCGAGGCCATAGGCCTGATGCAGCAGATCGCGGGTGCGGCTCTCGAAACGCGAGGCCAGGCCCTTGAGTTTGCCGCTGATCGCATAGACCACTTGCCCGCGCAGATCCTGCTCCAGGCGCTGCCACAGCCAGCGACTGTTCGGCGGCAGAATAATCGCTCCCGCTGCGGCACAGACGAGCATGCCCATGACCATGGCGATGTAGTCGTTGATGAAGGTGTAGGGGTTGTAAATCGTCAGGTTGTCCGGCACTGAACCGGTGCTGAAAAAGATCAACAACCCGAGGCCGACACCGGCGTATTGCGGTCGTGAGGCGAGGAACGAACCGAGCACGATCACCGGCGCGAGCATCACGCAGAGCAAGGGGAAACCGTCGATCAACGGGAAGATGAAAAACATCTCGACGAAGCCGATCAGTGCGCCGAGAAAAGTCCCGCAGGCCATTTGAAAGGCCATGCGTTTGGGGTTCGGTGTGGCGGCGGAAAGGCCGACGGTGGCGGCAGCGATCAGGGTCATGGTCGCCCCGCTCGGCCACGCGGTGGCCACCCAGTAACTGCCCAGCACAATCAGGATGAATGAGGCACGAATTCCCGACGCGGCTGCGGCCCACCAGTTGGTTTGCGGGGTGAAGGGCTCGTCCCAGCGCTCGCGTTCGTGGCGGTGCTCAGCCAGGGACGCGTGGGTCTGCGCATAGCTGTGCAGGTCATCGACGAAGCGGTAGAGCAATTCGTAGGCGGTGTGGAAATCCAGTTGTTCGGCTTCGCTCGGAGCAGTGTCCTGAAAGATCCCGCGCAGGGTTCGGACACGTGCCGGCAGACCTTCCTTGTAGGTGGCCAACGCGGTCGCCAAACGGGCAGCATCGGGGCTGGTCAGGGCGCGACCGCTGAAGCCGTCGAGCACTTCGGCAAGGTCCTGCAAGCCCGGTTTGATCGCCGCCACGACATGCTCTTCGCCATTGCCGCGCAGGCGTTCAAGCAATTGATGCAAGGCGTTAAAGCGCGTGGTGATGCCCATGAACTCGCTGTTCAATCGGCTCAGACGACCGTTGCGCCGGCGCATGTGCGGGTCCTCGAACACGGTCACGCTGCGCAAGCCTTCCAGGCCGACGGCTTCGGCAATGAAGCGCACGTTGCTGGCTTCGAACGCCTCGGCTTTGCTGCGCCCGCGCAAGCCATCGGTGACGAAGAGCGCGAACACACCGAAGCGCTGATACAAAGCGTTGCGCATCGCCGCGCTGGCGGTCTGCGGCAGGATCCCAGCGCTGATCAGGGTTGAGCAGAGAATCCCCAGCGAGATCTCCAGCACCCGCCACACCGCGGCCATGAAGGCGCCGTCGGGATGCGCCAACGCCGGCAGACCGACCATCGCTGCGGTGTAACCGGCGAGGACAAAACCGTAGGCGCGAAAGTTACGGCAACGTGCGGCACCGGCCGAGCAGATGCCGACCCAGATCGCCAGCGAGCCGAGAAACAGCTCCGTGTTCTGCGCAAACAAAGCGATCAGCGTGACCATCATCGCCGACCCGGCCAGCGTGCCGAGGAAGCGATAGAAACTCTTGGCGAAAACCTGGCCGCTCTGCGGCTGCATGACGATAAACACGGTGATCATCGCCGTGCGCGGTTGCGGCAATTCCAGACGCATCGCCAGCCACAAGGTGAGAAACGCGGCGAGCAACACCTTGAAGATATACACCCAGGTCACGCCATCGCTGCGTGCCCAGTCGAAAAAACCGCGACGCCATTCCAGGGAGTGGAGCCAGCGCAGGGGTGCGGGCAATGAGGTCATTGAAAATACTCCGGCATGCAATGCGGACTCGAAACCTGTGGGAGCGAGCCTGCTCGCGAAAGCGGCGTGTCAGGCAACATGTTCATTAACTGATACGCCCTCTTCGCGAGCAGGCTCGCTCCCACAATGGATGCTGTGTTCAACGTAAGAGAACCGGGGTCTTCGGGGCTTGGGTCTGCTCGGCTGTCGGCACGTCATCACCGGCACCGAGGCCGCCCCCCAAGGCAGTCACCAGCTCGGCATGCGCACTCAACCGCGCCGCCTGGACCTGCTGCTGCACTTGCTGCTGTTTGAACAGCAAGGTCTGCGCATTCAGCACATTGAGGTAATCGGTGAGGCCACGTTGATAGGCGATCATCGCGATGTCGTAAGTCTTCTGCGCTGCGGCCACGGATTCGGCGGCGAAGTCCTGCTGCTTGTCCATCGACTCGCGGCGGATCAACTGATCGGAAATGTTCTTCAGCGCGTTGATCAGGGTCTGGTTGTAGTGCGCCACAGCAATGTCATATCCGGCCGCCGCTTCACCCAGCTCGCCACGCAAGCGCCCGCCGTCGAAGATCGGCAACGAGATCGCCGGGCCGACGTTGTAGTTGAGTTTCTTGCCGGTCAGAAACTCCAGCGCACCGCCGCCAGTGGCCATGTAGCCGAGGGTGCCGACCAGATCGACATTGGGGTAAAAGCCGCCATGGGCGACATCGATGCCACGCGCCTGCGCCGCCACTTGCCAGCGACTGGCGACCACGTCCGGACGCTGGCCGAGCAGTTCGGCGGGCAATGCCGAGGGCAACTTCAACGGCGCCGCGAGGGACAGCGTCGGCCGTTGCAGTTGCGCAGCGGCGCCCGGGCCTTTACCGGCCAGCGCAGCAATCTGGTTGCGGCTCAGGGCAATTTCCTCGTCCAGCGCATCGAGTTGGCGATGGGTTTCCGGCAACGGCGTTTCGGCCTGGCTGACTTCGAAATGCGTGCCGATGCCACCGCTCAGGCGCTTCTGCGCCAGATTGAGAATCTGCTGTTGCTGCTGGAGCGTCGCGGCGACGATGTCGCGTTGGGCGTAATGCAGCGACAGTTCGATGTAGGCGCGGACGATGTTGCTCTGCAGTTCCAGCTGCGCCAGGCGCGCCTCGGCCACACTCACATGGGCCAGATCCACCGCCCGTTCACTGGCATTGCGCTCGCGGCCCCAGAGGTCGAGGGCGTAGCTGAAGCCGAGCGCGGCGTTGTTGTCCCACGTGGTGGTGTTGGCCAGATCGCCGGGGCCGTAGAACGGATCGGTCGGCCAGTTGTGGCGCTTGAGCGTCGATTCGCCGCTTACTTGCAACGATTCGGCAGCCTCGGCTACACCGGCCATGGCCTTGGCCTGACGCACCCGCGCGGCGGCCATGGCCATGCTCGGGCTGCCTTGCATGGCGAGGTCGATCCAGCGATTGAGTTGCGGGTCGCCAAATGCTTGCCACCAATGCGCAGTGGGCCAATGGGCGTCTTTGGCTGCGTCGGCAATGGCTGCATCGGTGGCCAGTGAATCGGCGGCAAGCGTTTCGCCGTGAGGGGCAATGCCTTGAGTTGAGATGCAGCCGCCGAGAGCCAGGGTTAAAGCCAGAACACTGAGCGGCAAAAGCGCTCTGTTGATGCGACGCGGCACAGCTGCGAATTCCTGAGAGAGGGACAGATCGAGGACCGTGCAGGAGCTGCCGCAGGCTGCGATTTTTTGATCTTGCTTCCCTTAAAACAAAATCAAAAGACCGCAGCCTTCGGCAGCGCCGGCACAGGATCGGCGCAATTCTATGGAGCTGCCTCTGCGGCGATAAGCTGGGATTTCTGTGAATCTTTGTTACGGTTAACGAGATAATCCCTTGGTCGGGGGTCTCAGCCCCTGAAACTTCGTGTCACAATTTGCCATCTCCCTTGAGAGCACCCCATGGACACTTTGCAAAACATGCGCGCCTTCAGTTGTGTTGCCGAAGCGGGCAGCTTCACCGCCGCCGCCGTGCAACTGGACACCACCACCGCCAACGTCTCGCGCGCGGTCTCCAATCTGGAAGCCCACCTGCAAACACGCCTGCTCAATCGCACGACCCGGCGCATCGCCCTGACCGAGGCCGGCAAACGCTACCTGCTGCGCTGCGAACAGATCCTCGCCTACGTCGAAGAAGCCGAAGCGGAAGCCAGCGACGCCCACGCGCGCCCGGCGGGACAGCTGAAAGTTCACACCATGACCGGCATCGGTCAGCACTTCGTCATCGACGCCATCGCCCGCTACCGCAAGACCCACCCCGACGTGACCTTCGACCTGACCCTGGCCAACCGCGTGCCGGACCTGCTCGACGAGGGCTACGACGTGTCCATCGTGCTCGCCAGCGAACTGCCCGACTCGGGCTTCGTTTCGCAACGCCTGGGCATCACCTACAGCATCGTCTGCGCCTCGCCGGCGTACGTGAAAGCCAACGGCGCCGCACAGAAACCCAGCGACCTGCTCAACCACGCCTGCCTGCGCCTGGTCAGCCCGGTGATCCCCTTGGAGAAATGGGCCTTCGACGGCCCGGACGGCCAGGAAACAGTCACCATCAACAGCTCACCGTTCCTGGTCAACTCCGCCGACGCCATGAAAACCGCCATCACCAGCGGCATGGGCGTCGGCGTGCTGCCGGTCTACGCCGCCATCGAAGGCCTGCGCAACGGCACCCTGGTGCGCGTGATGCCGAACTACCGCTCGCAGGAACTCAACCTCTACGCCATCTACCCGTCGCGGCAGTACCTGGATGCCAAGATCAAAACCTGGGTGGAATATTTGCGCGGATCGTTGCCGGAAATATTGGCGGCGCATCAGGCGGAACTGGTTGCTTATGAATTGACCGGGAGCCTGGCGGGCGTCCGCGTTGCGAACTGAGTTTTAAACACTCGCAGGTTTCGTGCAGGAGCTGACGAGTGCAACGAGGCTGCGATCTTTTGATTTTGCTGTTTAAAAATCAAAAGATCGCAGCCTACGACAACTCCTACATCGCGGTGTTTTCAAGGTACTTTCAGACAGAGTTTGCAGGTTGTCCGTCGGACGTGCGCTGGCTAGGATCTGGCGGTTGCTGACGAATCAGCGACCGGGTCTGGAAAACCCGCAGGATCACAGCGCATGACATAATGCCGCGCTCTTTCAGCGCCGGTATTCAGTTATGGCGGCTGTACGTGGGAGACCTTCGGGTCTGCCGGGTTTGATCCTTTGCCGGTTTTTCCAGTCCGCGTACAGCTGCCACCCCTTTCGCCTGGAAAACGAAAAATGGCAGCTCCATTAATCCAAAAGGATCTTTGCCATGTTCAAACCCACACCCAATCCCCCCGAATCCGAAAGCACCTCACCCTACCAATCCCCCGACTCAACGAAACTCCACGACGCCGCCGAACGCGCACTGGATCACTACCTCAAACCGGCCACCACCGCGCAGCAAAGCCACAAACCCAGCACCATGTTCCAGGTCGCCCCGGACCAGGACAACGAAAGCCTGCTGGCCCACGCCTGCGAATCCCTCGCCTCGGCGAGCATCATGAGCAGCGACATCGCCGCCCACGTCGACAGCCCACAGCGGCACACCATACTGGCCATCCAGCAGGTGATCATGCTGGCGGAACTGGCGGTGAACCGCGTGCTGGATAATTACGAAATCCACCAGACCCCGTCACGCAGCTGACCTCCCGGGAGCGAGCCCGACCGCGAAGGCTTCGGCACATTCAACATTCGGGTGTCAGATATACCGCTTTCGCGAGCAGACTCGCTCCCACAGTTTGAATCGAGTACATCAGCGAGAAACAGGTCGGCTGTCAGGCCGCCTTCGCTGGCAAGCCAGCTCCCACAGGGGCGGGGTGAATCTGGCAGAGAGAGGTTGGCAGTGGAGACGCTTTCGCGAGCAGGCTCGCTCCTACAAAAGCAAAGGCAAAGCAGCGCAGCTGCCCGCGGCGAAGCCGCCCCACTCAACAATGAGCGCAAGCTCGAGTGCTCTTGATCTTGCTTTTGATCCACCGGCGACGTCGGAAGGCTGAGTGGAGGGATTGATCCGGGCGTGGGAGCGCAGCGACCGTCTGGCGCAGCCAGACACAGCGGAAGGAGGTGCAGCGAAGCAAACCGTAGCCGCTGCGCCCGGATCGATCCCGGAGCGAAGGGACCCGAGCCTGCGAGGGCCGAACGTAGGAGCAAGCGTTTTTTTGCTTACTTTTTTTAGGCGTTTGTAAAAAAAGTGAGTCGCCGTAAGGGCGAAACCGCCAGCCGCAACACCCGAAGAAACGGATATTCACCCAAAACCCCAAGAACCTGGTCGGCCCAGAGGCCGCCAAGACAACCCGAGCGAGAAAATGTTAGCGTGCTTGCAATCAAGCCCCGACGAGCCCAACCCCAATGAAAAAAACAGTCCTGGCCTTCAGCCGCATCACCCCGCCCATGATCGAACGCCTGCAAGAAGAATTCGACGTCATCGTCCCCAACCCCAAGACCGGTGACATCAACGCCCAGTTCAACGAAGCCCTGCCCCACGCCCACGGCCTCATCGGCGTCGGCCGCAAACTCGGCCGCGCACAACTGGAAAGCGCGACAAAACTCGAAGTGGTCTCCAGCGTCTCGGTCGGCTACGACAACTACGACCTCGAGTACTTCTACGAACGCGGGATCATGCTCACCAACACCCCTGACGTGCTCACCGAAAGCACCGCCGACCTCGCCTTCGCCCTGATCATGAGCAGCGCCCGCCGCGTTGCCGAACTCGACGCCTGGACCAAGGCCGGCCAATGGCAAGCCAGCGTCGGCGCCCCGCTGTTCGGCACTGATGTGCACGGCAAGACCCTCGGCATCGTCGGTATGGGCAACATCGGCGCCGCCGTCGCCCGCCGTGGTCGCTTCGGCTTCAACATGCCGATCATCTACAGCGGCAACAGCCGCAAGACCGAACTGGAACAGGAACTCGGCGCACAGTTCCGCAGCCTCGATGAGCTGCTGGCCGAAGCCGATTTTGTCTGCCTGGTAGTGCCGTTGAGCGACAAGACCCGCCACCTGATCAGCCATCGTGAACTGGCGCTGATGAAGCCGAGCGCTATTCTGGTCAACATCTCGCGCGGCCCGGTGGTCGACGAACCGGCACTGATCGAAGCCCTGCAAAACAACCGCATCCGTGGCGCCGGGCTGGACGTCTATGAAAAAGAACCGCTGGCCGAATCGCCGCTGTTCCAGTTGAAAAACGCCGTGACCCTGCCGCACATCGGCTCGGCCACCACCGAGACCCGTGAAGCCATGGCCAACCGCGCACTGGCCAACCTGCGCAGCGCCCTGCTCGGCGAACGGCCGCAGGATCTGGTCAACCCGCAAGTCTGGCGCGGCTGAAAAAAAGGCCGGCGCAACATTGCGCCGGCCTTCACCTTACATAACTTGCAACCGAACAAAAACGCCGGACCCAGCAACAGCAATATAAGCTCTCGCAACTTATCAACTTATTGATTAATTGCCATGGAGAGCCAATCCCGTGAACACCCTGACCACCGCCAAACTCATTCGTTACAGCAAAGTCATCTTGATGGCTTATATAAGTTTCTTTGGCTTGCTGGTGATGATTCATAACTTCACTGACTATGAGTCCAACTACACTTACGTTGCACATATCCTGAGCATGGACACCACCAACGCCAGTGAAAACATCATGTACCGCGCGATCGATTCGCCGATGATCCATCACCGGATCTACTGGTTCATCATCACCATGGAAGTCACCTATACCGTGCTTTGCCTGATCGGTACTTACCAGTTGTATCGCTACATCGATGCATCGCCAGCGGCATTCCATGAAGCCAAGAAGTTTTCGATCATGGGCATATTGGTCGCCATTTTCATTTATTACGTTTGTCTACAAACTGTAGGTGTCGAGTGGTTCGACATGGACACTTCGCTATCATGGAATGCCAAGGACTGGGCAAGGCATATTGTCGACTTCATCTTCCCGGTGATGATCTACATCACTTTGAAAGTTGAGCGCTGAAACCCAGCGCTCGCTTTATCAAGCCAACTTCCCTTGACCCGCAGACAACAGCACTTTCGGTTTACGAAACACCAGCACGTTGCCCAGCATCACCAACACCAGCCCGACCAGCGCCGGTGCGGTCCATTGATAACCTTCGGCAAACGCCGACACGTTCAGGGCCACCACCGGGAACAGCACCGTGCAGTAAGCCGCCCGCTCCGGGCCCATGCGCCCGACCAGCGTCAGGTACGCGGTGAAGCCGATCACCGAGCCGGGAATCACCAGATACAACAGTGCCCCGACATAACGCGGCGACCAATCCATGTCGAAGGGTATGCCCTTGATCAGACACCACACCGTCAGCATCGCCGCGCCGTAGGCCATGCCCCAGGCGTTGGTGGTCAGCGGTCGCAATCCCGCTTTCTGTTGCAGACTCGAGAGCATATTGCCGGCGGAAAAACACAATGTGCCGCATAACGCCAATCCAAGGCCGAGCAGGGTTTGCGGGCTGGCCTCATGCCCGGCCAGTTCCGGCCAGAACAACAGCCCCAGACCCGACAGCCCCAACGCACCGCCCAGCAACACATTGCGCGCAATGCGCTGGCCGAAGAACACCCGCGCATTCAAGGCGTTCCACAACGTTGCCGTAGAAAACACCACCGCCACCAGACCGCTTGGAATCCACTGACTGGCGGTCAGAAAACACATGAAGTTCACGCAGAACAGACATAACCCTTGAGCCACACAAATCAAATGCCCACGGCGGTTCATCGGTTGCAGGCGTCGGCTGAGCAGCAACAACGCAAACAACACCAACGCGGCGAGGCCGAAGCGATAGACAATCGACACCGGGATTTCGACCACGCCCAATTGCCATTTCAAGGCAATCCAGGTGGTGCCCCAGATCAGCACGGTCATCAGGTACAACGACAGGTTCATGGCAGACACTCCTTAGTAGGAGCTCAGTCTCCTGCAGTTAACGTAAAATTAATTGCATAAACTTGCGCTTTAAACTGGGGGGATCACTCAATAAAATCTCTGCTTGACGGAACAACCAAAAGGATGCCAACGCATATGACGGCGCTACCAGCCCCAACAAGTAGAGAATTTTGATCAGACCGCATAAACACTCAAACCCTGTGCGTCGGACTACGTATCCCTATGCCAACCATAACCCTGTACAGTATCGATAGCTGGCCCACCAAACCTGATATCGTGATAAATAGAAACACGACCGATTTTCTGTGTAGTAATATCTGGCACCGTGTAATCCACTACACCACCTGCGGTTTCGATTTCCCCTAAAAATCGGTCATGTTCCCTGTCGAAAAACTGCACCACCGCACTTTGTGAAATATAGAAACGCACTCGTAGTATACGCTGGTGAAACAAGCTGAGCCGCATTTCCGAAGAAAGACCTTCAGTAGCACCTGAAGCGGAGATCTCAAAAACATTATTCTCAAACCACCCTGGCACAGTTTCATCAACTTTAGCCCCTCTGCAGTCAAATGGCTCAATATAACTATCACGAGTAGGCGTCGCCTGGATTTTAAAATTATCCAGATCTTTCGAATAGTAATATCCATGTTCTACCGTCTGAAAATTCTCCGTCCAAAGCAATATAATTTCATTCACCGTTTGTTCCGTCATCACGCTCTCCTGATTTCATTTAATGAGATACAAACATAACCTTTCAAAAAAACAGTCACACCTGTCAGACCTGACAGTAATCAATAATAAAAGGTAATAAGCGCACGATTGACAATATCAAAACGCTTGAAACTTGCAGAATCTTGCGCTTTTGTCTGGCGGCAGGCTGGCAGGGCGGCGTCTACGGAGTAGGATGCAAGGCGTTGGAGAGAACCGAACATGGCCGCTATCGATACCCTGCAAGTCTTTCAAGCCCTCAACCGCTCGCCGAATGCACGCCTTGTGCACAGCGCCGAGCTCGGTGACGGCATGTCTGCGGCCTTGTGGACCAACCACCACGATGCCCAGGAATACGAAGCGCCAAGTCATCACACGCTGTCGTGCTACGTCGCCGGCGGCACCGGCACATTCCGTCGTGGCCAGCCGGGCCGCAAAGGCGGGCCGGACAAGTTGTGCATCCTGCCGGCCGATCACGAATCGGGCTGGGTGATCAATGGCGACATCCGCTTGGCGCACCTGTATTTCAGCGCCGAACAATTCGCCCTCGGTTGCGTGACTTTGCTCGATCGCGAACCGCGCGAGATGCAGTTGCGCGAGCAGACTTTTCTCGAAGATCCGCAGCAGGCGCAACGCTTCCGGCAATTGCTGAATCTGAACTGGCAAGAGCCGGCCGAGCGCTTGCTGACCAGCAGCCTCGCCCATGAACTGATCAGCCACACGCTGCTCAGCCAGGTAGGTGCGCGTCAGGGCTTGCGCTTGAAGGGCGGACTGGCGCCGCATCAGCGGCGGCAGTTGGTGGAGTTCATCGACAATCAGTTGGTCGAGCCGATCAGCCTCGGGCAACTGGCGGGATTATGTGCGTTGTCGGAATACCACTTCGCGCGCATGTTCCGCATCAGTTTCGGCCTACCGCCGCATCAATATGTACTCGCGCGGCGCTTGAGCCGGGCGCGGGAATTGTTGCGCGGCACGGCGCTGCCGCTGGGCGAGATCGCGCTGGCATGCGGGTTTGCCAGTGCGAGCCATTTTACCAATCGGTTCAGGCAGGTTTTGGGCGGGACGCCCGGCGAGTATCGGCAGGCATTTTTGCGTTGAGCCCTTGTCCCCTCACCCTCCCGGAGGGAGAGGGGGCCGACCGAGGTGTCTTGCGGTGTACATCGACCTGAAAAATCGCATCGATTATGGATTCCAAGCATTACTTTCAGGTCGGTGTAGCTCTCGAATATCCCACGGTCAGTCCCCTCTCCCTCCGGGAGAGGGCTAGGGTGAGGGGCTCTTGATCTTGCCTCAAAACTCCAGAGTGCTGGAAAGCGAAACCTGCCGCGAATCCCCCATCGACACAAAGAAGCGGCTCGCCGACGAGGTGTAATAGGTGCGATCAAACAGGTTCTTCACGTTCAACTGAAACTTGACCTTCTGCCCCTCAACCGTCGTGTCGTAAGTGGCAAACGCATCCGCCACGGTGTAGCTCGGCAGGTCAAAATCATTCACCGCGTTGCCGGCACGCTCGCCGACGTACCGCGCACCGGCACCGACACGCAACTGATCGCCGCCAAACACATTGCCGAAGTCATACACCGCCGACAGCGAGCCGGAATTCTTCGCTACGTTTTGCAGGCGCTTGCCTTTGTATTCCGGGTCTTCGGTGACTTCGGCATCGGTGTAGGCATAGCTGCCGATCAGGTTCCAGTGCTCGCTGAGTTGCCCGCTCAGGTCAACTTCAAGCCCGCGTGAACGCACCTCGCCTGCCGCACTGTAAATCGTTGTCGGGCCTTCGGAGTTGGCCACCAGCACGTTGCGTTTCTTGATGTCGAACAACGCGATATTGCCGGTGATGCTGCCGGGCATATCCAGCCGCGCACCCAGCTCCCACGACTTGGCTTCCTCTGGCGCGATGCTGCCGTCGAGCACGGTACTGCTGCCGCTCAGGGGGGCGATGGTCGAGTTGGGTTTGAACGATTCGGTGTAGCTGCCGTAGAACGACAAGGCGTCTGTGTAGCGATACACCAGCCCTGCGCGCGGCACCCACTTCTGCCCATTGCTGTCGGTATTGGCCTTGAACGGCACGCCTTTGCCGGCGTACTGGTCGTACTCTTGAAAACGTCCGCCGGCGACCAGAATCCATTGCTCGTTGAGGTGAATCGAATCCTGCAGGAACAGCGAGTCGCTGCGCAGTTTGTCAGTCTGCGCGCTGTCGGGCGCACTCACCGTAGTGCCCATCACTTCGCGACCATACACCGGGTTGAGATAGCTGAACGTGGTCAGGCTTTTCTGCCGGATCAGATCCTCGCGGTAGATCTTGCGATATTCGTCGTCGACGCCGAACACCAGATCATGCTGCATGCCCAGTACATTCACCTTGCCTTCGAGGCTGGCGGTGGTGAAACGGTCAGTGCTGATTGCGTTTTGCGTGCCGTCCATGCTCCGCGTCAGTGTGCCTTTGTTGGTGTCGATCGACGTCACGCGCACCTGGCTGGCGTCGTAGGTTTCGCGGTTCCAGCTGTAGCCGAAGTGGGCTTTCCAGTCGTCGTTGAGTTCATGGTCGGCTTCGAAATGGTAGAGGTCCGAGCGCCCTTCCATGTCGTTGAACGGCTCATCGAGACGCTGCTTGCGCGAGATATCCAGCGGATGATTGGTGCGCGGATCGATCAAGGTGCCACGGTCGAACGGTGTGAGAAACTCGCGGTGCTCGTAGGCGAACAGCAGCTTGGTGCGCTCGCCGTACCAGGCCAGCGACGGTGCGATCAGCGTCTCGCGATGGGTGCCGAAGTTGCGCCAGTAATCTTCGTCTTCATGATCGACAACCATGCGATAGGCGAAGCCGGAATCGCCCAGCGCGCCGGTGCTGTCGAAGGCGCCACCGCTGCCATTCTTGCCGTCACCGTAGGTCGAACCGCGTACGGTCACGGCGTTGTACTGGGTCAGTTCCGGCTTCTTGCTGACCAGGTTGACCACGCCACCCGGATCCTGAATCCCATAGAGCAACGAGGCCGGGCCCTTGAGCACTTCGACGCGATCCACGGTCGCGTTCATGCCACGGCCCTGCACCAGCGGCATGCCGTCGCGCATGATCGAGCCGTTGCGGTTGTCGCCGAAGCCGCGAGTCATCACCGAGTCCTGGGTACTGCCCAAGGTGTTGCCCTGGGTGATGCCGCTGACATTGGCCAGCGCGTCGTCGAGATTGCGCGGCGCCTGATCGCGAATGACCTGCGCCGGGATGACATTGACCGTCTGCGGAATTTCTTGCAGCGACGCCGATGAGCGCATCACAGAGCTGGATTCCGGCGGCTGATAACTCATCGATTCGTCGCGCGTGGACGTGATGGTGGTTGCGCCGAGGTTGAGCGCGCCTGCGGTCGGCATCGGCTCCAGCGCCAACGTGTGACTGTCGGTGCGGCGAAAGCTCAGGCCGGAGTTGCCGAGCAGGCGTTGCAGGGCCTGTTCGGCGCTCATCTGGCCGTTGACTGCCGGAGCATTGAGGCCGTACGGCGCTTCGTCGGTGTAGACCACGCTTTGCCCGGTCACACGGCTGAAGTCGCTCAGGGCTTGCGGCAGTGGTTTGGCGGCGAGGGCAAAATTGAATTGCTGTTGCGCCTGATTGCTCACCGCTTCTGCCGCCAGCGCGATACTCATCGGCAGCAATGCCAACGCGGAAAAACTCAGCGCCGACATGCCCAACCACTGTTTGACCGAACCGGATTTTGCCCTGGACTTCATTGCTCAATGACCTGTGTAGAACCGCAACGGATGCGAATGGCTCGCAGTTTCAGTCACTACACGGATGGCACTGGGGGTTACCTCACCTTTAATTTGAAAATATTTTTCGGGGAATTTGTTGCCTGGGCTGACGCCTTCGCGGGCAGGCTCGCTCCCACCTTTGGAATGCGTTCCCTGTGGGAGCGAGCCTGCTCGCGAAGAGGCCGGCAGCCTCAGCGCAAAATAATCAGCTGCCCCAACACCCGATGCTGCTCAAACCCCAACACCCCCTGCAACGAATTGAGCACCGCCTGCGGGTCCTTGCTCGGAAAGCTGCCGCTGACCTTGCGCGCCGCCAGCTCATCGTTGAGCAGCACAATCCGCCCCGGGTAATAGCGGCGCAGATCCTCGACGACATCGGCCAGCGTGGTCTTGTAGTAGGTCAGCCAACCCTGACGCCAGGCCAGTTGCGCTTCACTGTCCACGGCATGCAGTTTTTCCGCACTGCCGTCGGCGTAGGCAACTTGCTGGCCGGCCGTGAGAATCTGTTGTTGGCCATGCTCATCCGCCGTCACCGCGACACGTCCGGACAATACCGTCACTTGCGCGCCATGAGGTTGCCGGCGCACTTCGAACTGGGTGCCGAGCACCCGCGCCTCGCCCTGCTCCGCCGCCACCACAAACGGATCGCCAGTGTGAGTGACGCTGAAGAAAGCAGCGCCGCGAATCAACTGCACGCGGCGCTGACCGTGGCTGAAATCCACGGCAATCGCGCTATCGGCATCCAGCGTCACTCGCGACTGATCGGCCAGTGTCACCGTGCGAATTTCCCCAGGCGCCGAGACGTGATCGGCGCGCAGATCGTCGAGCCAACGCTGCGCCTGCCACCCCGTGCCGAGACTGACCATCAACAGCAGACACGCGGCCAGCGCCAGCGCGCCTGACCAACGCAACATCGGCGAACGACGCGGGGCATCCATCGCCCGCAGATAACCTTGCAGCGCGAGCGCATCTTCATCGGCCAGCGTGCGCGCGGGGCTTTCGCTGAGTTCCCAGATCACCTGCGCCTGCGCATACGCTTCGGCATGGGCCGGATCGGCGCGCAGCCATTGGCTGAAGGTGAGTTGATCGCCAGTGCTCGGGCGGTCATGCAACAGGCTCAGCCAGGCCAGCGCGGCCTGTTCCTGGGTCGGCGTCGGTGTGATCGGATCGGATGGCTTCACGGTGCTTTCCCTGGCAGACGTGGCGCGGGATCGCGCAGGCTGGCCTTGCAGGCCTCGAGGGCGCGCATCATATGTTTTTCCACGGCACTTTGGGACAGGCCCATGGCCTTGGCGATGTCGGCGTACTTGCGCCCGTGAATGCGATTGAGCAGAAAGATCTGCCGCGTGCGTTCGGGCAAGGCGCGCAATGCTGCTTCGACGTGGCGCAGATCATTGCCGGCTTCGAGTGCGGCCTGGGGTTCGCTGCCATGGCTGTCGGGTTCGTCTGGCTGCCAGCCTTCGTTGACGCGCGTGCGCGTGCCTTCACTGCGCAAATGATCGATGGCGATGTTGCCGGCGCAGCGCAGCAGATAGGTGCTGAGCTCTTCGACCTGGACCAGCGGCCGCCGCCAGAAGCGCAAAAAAAGGTCCTGGACCAGATCTGCCGCCGTCGCCCGACAACCGACGCGCCGGTTCACCAGCGCCTCCATTTGCGCACGCTGGGACAGAAACACCTGGAGAAAATGCGCACGCGCGCCACGCGCTTCATCGTCACGCGATTCCGGCGGCAGACCGATCAGCACTTCAGCACTGCGCCCAGGCGGCGGCCGGGCTGGCCAACAGGCTCAACCCGGCCAGGGCCATGGCCAGACGCGGGCGATACGGCAGTAACAGCACCAATGCCAAAGCGCTGAGCATCAGCACCGCGAACCAGTCGACCAGACCGAAACTCCAGCCACTGGCTGCGACCGCTGCCCACAGCGAAAGCGCCAGCAACAGCCATCCCGCCAACGCCAGCCCCTGACGGCGGCGCGTCGACGGTTTGGCGCCGAGCAATTCGGCGTGATGACGTGGCATCGACAGGCACAACGCGGTGAAGCCGGCATAGGTGAGCAACAGGACCAGCAGCATCAGTTGGCCCCCTGTTCGACTGTGATCGAGCGAGGCGAAGGACTTGCTTTGCGAACGCTGACGGAGTCGCCCGTACGCTGCATCTTGCGCGCAGCCCAGCCGAGAAAAAGCCCCGTCGCCAGACACGTCAGATCAAATCCGGCCAGTGCCCAGTCGCGCTGCATCAGGGTCGCGCCAAGATTCCACGGTGTGGTCAGCGCATTGATCAGCGGCACCGCGATAAACAGCGCAGCGCCGAGCGTCAGCTGTTCGATCCACGCCTTGCGCCCCGGACGGAAAACCGCGTGCACCACGCTCAAGCCCCAGGCTATGAAGAACGCATTCACTTCCCAGTCGGCCCGCCCCGCCAGACTCACCGGCAGCAGTCGATTGGCCAAAAAGAACACCGCCACCGCTGACACCAGCCCGGCCATGCTGGCGATATTCAGCACCTCGACCAAGCGCAATTCGAGAGGCAGCGCCGCACTTTTAGCGTGCTTGAGCTGCCGCTTGCCGAGCCAGATCACCAGCCCGGTGCCGATCATTGCCGTGCCAGCCAGTCCGCAGATGAAATACAGCCAGCGCAACAGCGGCCCGGCGAAATGGCCCATGTGCAAACCGTAAAACGCGCCACCCACCGCCATCGCCATGGGTTGATCGGGGGGGCTGCTCAGAAGCTGTCCGGTGACGCCGTTGAACGTCACCGCCCGGCCGAAATCATGCACCACCCGATCGCCCGCGCGGGACAGCACCACCGTGGCGCTGGCATCGCCCGGATTGCTCACCGACAGGCGCGCGGTGTGGCCGCCCGACCACTGCTCGCTGGCCTTGGCCAGTAGCGGCGCCATGGCGGTCAGCGGTGCGGCGACATCGGCGCGCTCGGGCGTCTTCGAGGCGGGAAAGACTTCGTCGTAGAACTTGCGCACGTCGCTGCCGTAAGAGGCAACGATGCTCGCCGGCATGACCATCGACATGAAAATCACCAGGCTGCTGTAAGTGATCATCAAGTGAAACGGCAGCACCAGCACACCCACGGCGTTATGCCCGTCGAGCCAGGAACGCTGGCCCTTGCGCGGGCGGAAGGTGAAGAAGTCCTTGAAGATTTTCTTGTGGGTGATGATGCCGCTGATCAGTGCAACGAACATCACCATTGCGGCGATGGTCGCCAGCCAGCGGCCCCACGGGTAAGGCATCTGCAACTGGAAGTGAAAGCGGTAAAAGAACTCGCCGCCCATGCTTTCGCGGCCCTGTACCTCGGCCCCGGTCTGAGCGTCGAGGGTTCTGGATTCGAAGCGGCCGCGCTCGCCGGGGTTGCCCGGCGCCTGTTGCCAGCGCACCGTCAGACCGGGGTCGCGGGCATCGGGCAAATCGATCAGCCAGCGCGAGGCACCGGCGGCGTGTTGCTGCAGATAATCTTGCGCCAGCGCCAGGCTCGCTTCGCTATCAAGCGAATGCGCCGCAATTTCCGGCTGCATCCAGTGGCTGATTTCGTCTTTGAAGTAAGCAAGCGTTCCCGTGAGAAAAATCGCGAACAGCAACCAGCCGAACACAAGCCCGGCCCAGGTGTGCAGCCATGCCATCGCCTGCCGGAAGCCCTCTTTCATGCCAGCCCCAGACCGCGCGCGGCACCGGAAACGGTGGCGAGAATCACGCTCGGCACCAACAGGCCGACCCACGCCGACCACGCGCTGCGGCAGGCAAAGCACCAGAGCACTGCGACCAGATAGACCAGAAAGGACACGGTCATGCCAGTGACCACCGCTTCGGCGCGGTTCAGCGGCAGCCACAACGTCAGGGTGACACTGGCCAGCGCCGCCACCAGATAGCCGCCGAAAATCGCCGCCAGCACTCGCGAAGTGACGGCCAGACGATAGGACATGGGAAGGGTGGCGAGTTTGCCTTTCATGTTTCGACCCTGAAACGAAAAACGTTCGGCCGACAAGCCGAATCTACAGGCGAGCAATATTAATGATAAATATTCTCATACGCAAAAGCATCTGATTGCCGGACACTGTCGCCAGCCTCTACAATGCGAACCGTTCTTGTTCTCTAATGCACGTTCTCTACGCAAGTTTTGCGTCCGGAGTCATTTCGTTGCCGCCCGCCCATCCCGTCGAATCGCTCTACCATGCTCATCACAGCTGGCTCACTGGCTGGTTGCGGCGCAAGCTCGGCTGCCCCGACAGCGCGGCGGATCTGGCTCAGGACACGTTCATAAAAGTGCTGACCGCCCGCGAGCCACCGCTGATCATCGAACCGCGCGCCTTTCTCACCACTTTGGCAAAGCGCGTGCTGTTCAACCATTACCGGCGCCAGGATGTGGAACGCGCCTACCTCGAGACACTGGCGCAGATGCCTGAGATGGTCGCGCCGTCGGAAGAGCACAAAGCGATCATCCTGCAGACACTGGTCGAACTCGATGAACTGCTCGACGGCTTGCCGCGCCAGATCAAACGCGCTTTCCTGCTCGCTCAGGTCGATGGTCTGACTTATCCACAGATCGCCGCAGAACTGGATATTTCGGTGGCCACGGTCAAACGCCATTTGAACAAAGCGGCCATGCGCTGCTATTTCGCTTTATGAATCGCACCCCGGACTTCTCCGCGCAGGTCGCCGAACAGGCGGTGCACTGGCTGCTGGAAATGCAGCAGGGCACGCTGACCCCGCGCCAGCAACAGGCCTGGCAACAATGGCTGGATGCACACAGCGAACACCGCCGGGCGTGGGAACACATGCAACGAGTCAATCAGCATTTGCGCGGCGTTTCGTCGCCGTTGGCCCACGCGGCGTTGAACGGACCGAAGTCCGGCAGCCGCCGTCAGGCGCTGAAAATGTTGCTGATTCTCGGTGCCGGCTCAGCGGCGACCTGGGGCATGCGCGAGCACACGCCGTTGCCGTCGCTGCTCGCCGATTACCGCACACCGGTCGGCCAGCGGCGCAAGATCGGCTTGGGCGATGCCGATTCGTTGCAGCTCAATACCGCCAGCTCGGTCGATGTTGATGGTGCGCAGCGGTTGATTCGTCTGCTCGAGGGCGAAATGCTGTTGAGCGCCGCAAATCCGTTCGAGATCCGCACGGCACACGGCGTGCTGAAAAGCCAAGGTGCGCGCTTCAATGTGCGGCAGTTTGTTGATCGCACACAGATCGCCCTGTTCGAAGGACGAGTCGAACTCATCGCCAGCCAGCGCGCGCCCCTGCTGCTGCCGGTCGCGCGGCAGTTGAGTTTCACTGCCAGCTCCGTCAGCGAACCCAAACCCCTGGACGCCAACAGCGGTGCGTGGACTGACGGCATGCTGGTCGCCGCCCATATGCGCCTCGGCGACTTCCTCGAGGAGCTTGGCCGCTACCGGCGCGGGCAGCTGCGGTGCGACAGCCAGGTTGCCGATTTGCTGATTTCCGGGACGTATCCACTGGATGACAGCGAGCGGATTCTCGACCTGTTGCAGATCAGTCTGCCGGTCAGAGTGAAGCGCTTTACCCGTTATTGGGTGAGCGTCGAAGCACGGGTGTAAAAAAACGCCAAAACCATGAGCCGTTTTTCAGATCTGGCGTGACAGAGAAGGAAAGCCCCCTTGATTCCACCTTCTCAGGATCATCCACATGCAGCCCACCCGTCTTACGCCACTGGCCCGCAGCCTGCGCAATCTTCTGCTCGGCGCCAGCCTGAGTTTCACCGCCCTGCCCGCTGCGCTGGGCGCCGAGACCAAGGTTTATCACATCGCCCCGGCGTCGCTGGAAACCGCGCTGAACCAGTTTGGCCGTGAAGCCGGCGTGCTGATTTCCTTTGGCTCGCAAGTCACCAGCGGTGTGCAGAGCCGTGGTCTGGAGGGCAATTACACGACGCAACAAGGCCTCGATGCCCTGCTCGAAGGCACCGGCCTGCAAGCCCGCGCCGAAGGCGACAATGCCTTCAGCCTGCAACCGCTGGCTGACGCGGCGCTGGAGCTGGGCACCTCGACCGTAGTCGGCGACTGGCTCGGCGATGCGGCGCAGATCAATGTCTTCGAACACCCCGGGGCGCGTGATGTGATCCGCCGCGAAGAATTCGAACGCCAGGGCGCGACCCAGGCCCGCGATGTGCTCAACCGCATCCCCGGTGTGAATGCGCCGGAGAACAACGGCACCGGCAGCCACGACATGGCACTGAACTTCGGCATTCGTGGTTTGAATCCACGCCTGGCCGCGCGCTCGACAGTATTGATGGACGGCATCCCGGTACCGTTCGCGCCGTATGGTCAGCCGCAGTTGTCGTTCGCGCCGATCAGCATGGGCAACATGGATGCGGTGGACGTGGTGCGTGGCGGCGGTGCGGTACGTTACGGCCCGCAGAACGTCGGCGGCGTGGTCAACTTCGTGACCCGGGCGATTCCGGACGAGCCAACGGTCAAGGGTGGTTTCCAGACCGAAACCAGCCCATCGTCGAGCCACGACGGTTTCAAGACCAGCGCCAATCTGCTGGCCGGCGGCACCAACGCCAACGGCCTTGGTGGTGCGCTGTTGTACTCCGGCACCCGTGGCGGTGACTGGCGCGAACACAGCGATACCGAGATCGACGACCTGATCCTCAAGGGCAAATATCAGCTCGACGAGGCCAACAGCTTCAACGCCATGGCCCAGTATTACGAAGGCAAGGCCGACATGCCCGGCGGTCTCAACGTCGCCGATTACGATGCCGATCCGTATCAATCGACGCGGCCGAAAGATCAGTTCTGGGGGCGCCGCACGATGTTCAACTTCGGCTATCGCTATCAGGAAGATCGCCGCGAATTCACCGCCAACACCTTCTTCACCAAAACCCTGCGCAGCGGTTATCTGGATCAGGGCACATTCCTTTCGCTGTCGCCGCGCGAGTACTGGGTACGTGGCCTGGAAACCCGTTTCGCCCAAGGCTTCGACCTCGGTCCGAGCAGCCACGAAGTCGGCGTCGGCTATCGCTACATCAACGAGGCCGGCCACGAACTGCGTTATCGCACGCCGATCAGCGCCAACGAATACCCGACCACCAGCAGCCGCAACGACCGCGACACTCGCGGTGGTACCGAGGCCAACGCATTCTTCGTCGATGACCGCATCGACATCGGCAAATGGACCATCACCCCGGGTATGCGCTACGAGATGATCGAGTCGCAACAGAACAACAACCTGACCAACGTCAAATACAAGGGCGACTACAACACCGCGCTGCCGGCGCTGAACGTGCTTTATCACCTCACCGACAGCTGGAACCTGTATGCCAACACCGAAGGCTCGTTCGGCAGCGTGCAATACAGCCAGATGCCCAACCGCGTGAGCAGCGGCGAAGTGAAACCGGAAAAGGCCCGCACCTGGGAACTCGGCACGCGCTATGACAACGGTGCCCTGCGCGCGGAAATCGGCGCGTTCCTGATCAACTTCGACAACCAGTACGAAAGCAACCAGACCAACGACTCGGTGATCGCTCGCGGCGAAACCCGCCATCAGGGCATCGAGACCAGCGTCAATTACGCGCTCGACGACTTGAGCCCGGCGCTGGCCGGTTTCGATGTGTACGCCAGTTATGCCTATGTCGATGCGACCATTCGCGAAGACGGGCCGAACAAAGGCAATCGCGTGCCATTTTCCTCCAAACACAAAGGCACGATTGGCGTCGGTTATACCGAAGGGCCATGGAAGCTGAATCTGGACAGCAGCTTCCAGAGCGACCAGTTCGCCGACAACGCCAACACTTCGAAGGAAAGCGCCGATGGCAGCACTGGCAAGATCCCCGGCTACATGCTGTTCAGCAGCCGCGCCGGGTATGACTTCGGACCGCAACTGTCGGATTTGAATGTGGCGGTGGGGGTGAAGAACATCTTCAACACGCAGTACTTCACACGCTCGTTCGATGACAACAACAAGGGCAAGTACGTGGGGGAGCCGCGGACGGTTTATGTGCAGACGTCGGTGGCGTTCTGACCGCAACCCATTGAAGATCAAAAGCCCCTCACCCTAACCCTCTCCCAGAGGGAGAGGGGACTGACCGAGGTGTATTTACGATTTACGCTCGCCTGCAATATCGAGCCGAACGCTGGACTTGAAAACAACCGGAATCGGCCCCCTCTCCCAGAGGGTGAGGGACTGACCGAGGTGTATTTACGATTTACGCTCGCCTGCAATATCGAGCCGAACGCTGGACTCGAAAACAACCGGATCGACTCCCTCTCCCTCGGGAGAGGGATGGGGTGAGGGGCTACGGTCTTAAACCCTGCGAGCAATCACCAACACCACAAACAAAAAAACGGGCCTGCATCAGCAGGCCCGTTCTCCTTAGTCACTTGTGAAATCAGCGCATCAACTGTTGATCGCTGCCTGTTCATTCTCGTCAAATTCTTCCGCCAACAGCTTGTCGTTGGCCTTGCCGGTAAATGGCACTACAGCGGCGCGTGGTTTACCTCGCAGTTTGCCGAACAGATGATCCAGTTTGTGCTCGAGTTTCTCGGCGGCACCGTCGATCGCCTGTTCCAGCGAATCGGCTTTGTGGGTCACGGAAATCGGTTGGTGGCCTTTTGGCCGCGCTTCCAGTTGGCAGCGCAAGTCATGGGGACCTGGTTTCTCGCCGTTCTCGTCGCTCAGGTGGACTTCGACACGGGTCAGGTCTTCTTCATAACGGTCGAGCGTGCTCTCAATAGTTGTACGTACCCACTCCTCCAGTCGCTTACTGCTTTGAATATGGTTATCGCTGTTGACTTGGATTTGCATAGTTCATCCCTTATTTCAGCTAGCTCGCTGGAGGCCTTGAAGTGAATTTCCTGACCTCCTGGTTACAACAATCGGCCCGAGCGGCGAACATTTCAACCCCTGAAAAAAGAAAAATATTCATTCGCAAAAAAAGCCGGACAACCGAGCGAGGCGCTGTTAATGTCGGGAGTTGGGTCGACCCGCTCCGCAGAAAAATCTACTCACATCTGCTGCTCGTTCAGCGGGTGCAAACTGCGAAAAATCCCCGCCTCCTCCACCAGCCAATCATGCACAGCACGCACGCCCGGATGGCTCAACGCCCCCGGCGCATACAGCAGCACATAGCGTTTATGGTTGGGCACTGACAAGCCGAACGGCACGATCAACGTGCCGCGCTCCAGCTCATCGTTAAGCAACGTGCGCCGGGCAATCGCCACACCCATGCCGGCAATCGCCGCTTCGATGGTCAGGTGATTGCGGTTGAACGTGTGGCCGCGTCGCACATCGGCGCCTTCGAAGCCGATCGCATTCAAATAGAACTCCCATTCCGCATACTCGTAACTGCCACGCCAGGCGGTGATGTCGTGCAGCAACGGGAAATGCACCAGATCCGCCGGCCCGTGCAACGGCGGGCGCCCACGCAGCAGGCTCGGCGCGCACACCGGAAATATCTGCTCGTCGAGCAAGGCTGTGGATAACAATCCGGGATAGCTGCCGTCGTTAAGGTCGATGGCCAGATCGAAATCACCCTCATGCAATGGCACGCTGCTGTCCTCGGCCACCAGGCGCAACTGGATATCCGGAAAGCGTTGCTGCAGACGCGGCAGGCGTGGGGTCAGCCACTTGCCAAGAAACGACGGGATCGAACGCAACCGCAACGTCCCGCTGATCATCCCGGCGTCCAGCCGGCGCAATTCCGCATCGATGCTGCCGTACGCTTCATTGACGGTAATCGCCAGCCGCTGCCCCTGTGCACTCAACTCAACGCCACGCGCGCGCCGATGAAACAGGCGAAAGCCCAGGCGCTCTTCCAATTGGCGAATCTGCTGGCTGACCGCGCCCGGGGTGATGTGCAGTTCTTCGGCACAACGGGTGAACGACAGGTGCCGCGCGGCACAGGCAAACACCTGCAGCCAGACATAGGTCTGGGCATGCAATTGACGACTCATTGTTTAGTCCTGCTAAAGGCTGTCTTAGGAGGTTTCGTTGGTCACCTCGAACCGTGGCAGGCAGTATCGCCGACATTGCGCTTGTCCGACAAAAAATGGCAGCGATTCCTACTCCACTGCTTGTAAGGGTTTAGCATGGCTATCAGTGTTTTCGATCTATTCAAAGTGGGCATCGGCCCGTCCAGTTCCCATACCGTCGGTCCGATGCGTGCAGCGGCGACCTTTGCCCAGGCTCTGGTCGATCAGCATCTGCTCAATGATGTGCGACGTGTGCAGATCCGCCTGTACGGTTCGCTCTCGGCCACCGGCGTTGGCCACGCCACTGACCGCGCAACGGTCATGGGCCTGATGGGCGAGTGGCCGGACAGCATCGATCCTTCGACCATCGATCCACGCATCCAGCAACTGCGCGAAACCGGGCAACTGTCCCTCGCCGGTCAACGTTCAATTGCTTTCGATTGGCAGCACGATCTGCTGCTGCTCGACGAGAGCCTGCCCTACCACCCCAACGCCATGTCGCTGAGCGCATTTGGCGAAAGCGCCGAGCTGTGCGCGCAAACCTATTACTCGGTGGGCGGCGGCTTCATCGTCGAAGCGGCTGAAGCCGAATCTGGCGTGGCGCCAACCAGCGACGTGGTGTTGCCCTACGATTTTTCCAGCGCCGCCGAACTGCTCGCCCTGTGCAAACAACACAAGCTGCGCGTGTCCGAACTGATGATGGCCAACGAGCGCGCGTGGCGCAGCGATGCCGAAATCCGTCAGGGCCTGTTGCACATCTGGTCAGTGATGCGCGAGTGCGTCGAACAAGGTTTGCGCCACGAAGGCATCCTGCCCGGCGGTCTGAAAGTACCGCGGCGCGCGGCAAAACTGCATCGCAGCCTGTTGGAAATCGGCAAACCGAATGTGATCAGCTCGACCCTGTCGGCGATGGAATGGGTCAACCTGTTCGCCCTCGCCGTCAACGAAGAAAACGCGGCCGGCGGGCGTATGGTCACCGCGCCGACCAATGGTGCCGCCGGGATCATTCCGGCGGTTCTGCACTACTACATGAAATTCAATCCGGATGCGTCTGACGATGATGTCGTCGCGTTCTTTCTCGGCGCAGCCGCTGTCGGGATTTTGTGCAAGAAAAACGCCTCCATCTCCGGTGCCGAGGTCGGCTGTCAGGGCGAAGTCGGTTCGGCTTGCGCCATGGCCGCCGCCGGCCTGGCCGACGTCCTTGGTGCGACACCGGAGCAACTGGAGAACGCTGCCGAAATCGGCCTGGAACACAACCTCGGCCTGACCTGCGATCCGGTCGGTGGTCTGGTGCAAGTGCCGTGCATCGAGCGCAATGCCATCGCGGCGGTGAAGGCGATCAACGCCACGCAAATGGCCTTGCGCGGCGACGGCAATCACTTCATTTCCCTCGACCGGGTGATCCGCACCATGCGCGACACCGGCGCCGACATGCACGACAAATACAAGGAAACCTCGCGGGGCGGGCTGGCGGTGAACTGGGTGGAGTGCTGATCGGCCTGACTGCACTGTCAGCGATCATCGGCTCATTCCTGCCCTGAAAACGCGCCACAAAAAACGGCGAGCCCCGAGGCTCGCCGTTTTTTTTGCCGTGTTTATTGTTCGACAATTTTTCCGGCATGCCCCTTGCTATATCACCCTTGAGGCAAACGGACATTGCAAACCTCAGCGAACGAGATGCCAGTGGTCTGGTGTTGCGAACCAAATCAGATCATGGCCGGTCAACAACTGCACGTTCAATCAGGCGGTGACGCATCATGGACAACCCATTTCAAATCATTACCGATGCCTTCGCGCCGGACTATCAGATCAATCTGAGCATTCAGGGCCTGGACGGCAGCATCATGCTGACCCTGTCCAACGCCGGCCGCATCGTGGCCAAGCGCATGATCAGTGCCGAACAGCGCAACGATCCCGAGCGTTTGAAACGGCTGGTACAAAGCATCCAGTTCGGCATCGCCATCGAACAGGGCCACAGCGCCATGTCGATTCTCGAAGCCATGACCAGCGGCGCCGGGCTCACCCCGCCACCGCCACGGGTCAAAGGCCAGCCCGGCCAGGCGGCGGGCCTTTAGAGTTCGCCCTTCTCCACTTCAGGATGTTCGCTGGAACCCGTGCCGATCTTGCGCTGCGGGTTCTCGATCTTCACCGAAGGGAACTGCGACGAAGCGTAACGCACCACCAGGATCGCAAACGCCAGCAGCAGAATGCCGCCGCACAGGTAGATGATGCCCATGTCCGGCGGGTTGTGGTGCGAGACGTTGGAGATCAGCAGGCGCGTCAGTGCAGTGATCGCCACGTAGATCAGGAAGCGCACCGGCATGTGGTTGGTCTTGAAATAAATCCCGACCATCGCGCCCAATTCCAGATAGATGAACAGCAACAGAATGTCATCAATCTTGATGTGCCCGACTTCGAGCATGCCGAGAAACT